>NZ_JALOCP010000005.1:0-342880 GCF_030511745.1 Paraburkholderia sp. SECH4 | reverse complement strand
GCACAGGGGCAACGCTAATAGACCACTAACAATTCAAGGAAAGGCCAACGCCCCAAGAACACAGACAGCAAGCGCCGCGCAGGCAAAAAACCAATCAAAAGGCCAACGCCGTAGGCAACCAAACACCACCCCCAATTAGTCAGACAAAAAACAACGGGTTTCCCCTCCCCTGCGGAGCAAAGCAAAACAAGCCGTAAACACAGTCAGCAACAAGCCACTCGCTGCAAGCGAAAAAGCAAAGAGCGAAAAGCGAAGTGCCTACCCTGACCGACCACCTCGCGAAAGCGAAAGCAAAAGCGAAAGCAAAAAGCCCATTGCTATGACTCTGAACAAAAAACTAGCCTCAATGATCGCGGTCCTCTGGACCGGCCTGATCCTGATCGGCGGCTTCGGCGCATGGCAAAACCGCGCCTCGATGATCTCGGATCGCCGCGATCAACTCGTCGCGCTGATCGACCAGGCCAATCACATCGTCAATCGCTACTACACCCTCGCCCAGCAGCACACGATCACCGAAGACGAAGCCAAAAAGCAGGCGCTCGAAACGATCGCCGCCATGCGCTACGGCAAGGACGGCTATATCTCCGTCAACAACTCGCAATCGGTCATGCTGATGCACCCGATCAAGCCGGAACTGGTCGGCAAGAACATGGCGCAATTCACCGATCCGGCCGGTAATCATCTGTTCACGGATATCGTCACCGCAGGCAATCACGACGGCGGTGGCTATGTCGACTATCTCTGGGCCAAACCCGGCAGCGACAAACCCGTGGCGAAAACCAGCTTCTCGCGCCACTTCGAGCCGTGGGACTGGTATCTGGTCACCGGCATGTACATGGACGACGTGCAGCGCGCGTTCTACGCCAACCTGCTGCGCTGGCTCGTCATCACCCTGACGCTCGGCGCGATCGCCACAACCGTCATGCTGCTGGTGTTGCGAAGCATCCGCCGCACGCTCGGCGGCGACCTCGAAGTCGCGGTCGAAGCGGCTCAACTGATGGCGAGCGGCAACCTCGCCACGCGCGTGCCGCTGCAAGCGAACGACACCGGCGGCAGTCTGTTGCACGCGCTCCACACCATGCAGGCCGGTCTCGTCGATACAGTTTCGCGCGTGCGTCTCGGTACCGACAACATCAATATCGGCGCAACCGAAATCGCCGCCGGCAACACGGATCTGTCGCAACGCACCGAGGAACAGGCTGCGGCGCTCGTCGAAACGGCGTCGAGCATGGATCAGATGACGGTCAACGTGAAGCAGAACGCGGACAGCGCCCTGCAAGCGGCACAACTCGCCGGTCAGGCGGCGGATGTGGCCACGCGCGGCAGCCGCGTCGTCGACGACGTGGTCCGCACGATGGGCGAAATCACCAGCAGCTCGCGGCAGATCGGCGACATCATCGGCGTGATCGACGGCATCGCGTTCCAGACCAACATCCTCGCGCTTAACGCCGCGGTTGAAGCGGCTCGCGCGGGCGAACAGGGTCGCGGTTTCGCTGTGGTCGCCGCGGAAGTGCGCAGCCTCGCGCAGCGCTCGGCCACGGCCGCGAAGGAAATCAAGGCGTTGATCGAAACGTCCACCCATACCGTCGAAGCGGGTGCGTCGCTGGTCGCTAACGCCGGTTCGACCATGGGCGAGATCGTGCAGTCGGTGCGCCGCGTGAACGAAATCCTCGAGGAAATCAGCAACGCGTCGCGCGAACAGAGCGCGGGCATCGAACAGGTCAATCGCGCAGTCGGCGAAATGGATCAGGTTACGCAGCAAAATGCCGCGCTGGTCGAAGAAGCCGCCGCCGCAGCCCATTCGCTGAAGGATCAGGTGGGTGTGTTGCGCGAGGCAATCTCGAGCTTCGCTTTGCCGGCCTGAGGCCGCCGGCTCTTTTCAGGCAGCGGGACACGAGCAGAAAAGAGGCGCACAAAAAGAAGGCGCTCAACAGGCAGAGAGCGCCTCTTTAACACGCCGCGTCGGAGTCGACGCATTAATCGAACGAGCCAGCCGCGCGGATTTTCAAGTCCACGCGGCTTTTTTGTGGCCGCCTGCGTTTGCGCCTGTGCATGCGCCGGCTACGTCTTGCGGCTACGGCTATGCCCGTGTCTGCGACGGCGCCCCGTTCAACGAACGCTTACCCCGCCCGATCCCGCAACCAGGTTAAGCCGAATTTGGCATCGCCGAATTCGGCTTAAGGCATTTTCATCATGATCCGCCGCTTCCGATAATGGCCGCTTTTTCAACGCGCGCCTCGCGGCAAGCTCCCATGTGGGCCTCCCCTCTCGCGGCGCCATCCCACCAAGGCTCGCCGTCATGTTGCTCCACCTCCTCTACCTCGTTGCGATCGTCGCCGAAGCCATGTCCGGCGCATTGATGGGCATGCGCCGCGGTATGGACCGCTTCGGCCTGTGCCTCGTCGGCACCGTCACCGCGCTCGGCGGCGGCACAGTGCGCGACGTGCTGCTCGGTCACTATCCCCTTGCATGGATCTCGCATCCAGATTACGTTCTTATTACAATCGGGGCAGCGTCGGTTGCCGCGGCCAGCGCCAAATGGCTGCGCAACTGGCAACGGCTGTTCGTCACGGTCGACGCGATCGGCCTGATCGCGTTCACGGTTATCGGTTGCGACGTCGCCGCGACGCTGGACGTGAGCCCGGCGATCGTCGTGCTGGCCGGCGCGATTACCGGCGTGTGCGGCGGCATGCTGCGCGACCTGCTGTGCAACCAGATGCCGCTCGTGTTGCGTGAGGAGTTGTACGCCAGCATCGCACTCGGCGCAGGCGCGCTGTACGTCGCACTACAAGCCTGCGACGTGGCGCCGGCGCAGGCTTCCATCGTGGTGCTGGCAGTCGGTTTCGCAGTGCGCATGCTGGCCGTGCGGTTTCGTTGGCAATTCAAGGTATTCACCGCCGCCGATTCCGGCGGCGCAGGCTAATCCCGCTGCACGCCACGCGCGTGTGGCTTTCGCTCGAGGAGCACGCTCGACAGTCACGCGCAACGGGCCACCGGCGTCGCCGGTTTCTCGCCCTCGCACTGCTGTTCGTTATCCGCACCCATGATCCAAAAGAAGAAATCGCAGTCGCACGATCCGTACGCGCCCGTCGCGAAGAACCAGTTGCTGGCCGCGCGCCTGCCCATGTGGCGTTCGAAACTTGTCGTCCTGCTGGTGTTCGGCGCGTTCGCGTCGCTGGCGGCGCGCGCGTTCTGGGTGCAGGTGGTCAATCAGGACTTCTACGTCGATCAGGGGCAAAAGCGCTATCAGCGCACGCTCGAACTCGACGCAACGCGTGGGCGAATCGTCGACCGTAACGGCTCGATGCTCGCCGTCAGCCTCGCGACCTACGAGATCTGGGCCTCGCCCAAGCTGCTCGACGAAGCCTCGTTCGCGCCGCTTTCGAAGCTGCTCGACCTGCCGCTGGCGGAACTGCGCCGGCGTCTGAACGGCGACAAAACCTTCGTGCTGCTCAAGCGCCAGGTGGATGCCGACACCGCCGATCATCTCAACAAACTGGGTCTCGCCGGCATCACGCAGATCGCGGATTCAAAGCGCTTTTATCCCGAAGGCGAATCGGCGGCGCACGTGGTCGGCTTCACGGATATCGAGGACAACGGCCAGGAAGGCGTCGAGCTCGCCGCCAACGAACAACTGCTCGGCGTGCCGGGCCAACGCGAAGTGATTCGCGACCGCCTGGGCCGGGTGGTGTCCGAGACCCGGCCGCTCGTGCCCGCGCAGAACGGCGACACCATCCACCTGACGATCGACCGGCGCATCCAGCAACTCGCCTACGCGCAACTCAAGGACGCCATCGCCAAACATCACGCCGAGGCCGGCAGCGTGGTCGTGCTCGATGCGCGCAACGGCGAGATTCTCGCGCTCGCCAACTATCCGAGCTTCGATCCGAACGACCGCGCGCGGCTCACCGGGCGGCAACTGCGCAATCGCGCGGTCGTCGACACCTTCGAGCCGGGCTCGACGATCAAGCCGGTCGTCGTCGCGCTGTCGATCGACGAGGGCAAGGTGCGGCCGCAAAGCATCATCGATACCGCACCGGGGTGGTACAAGATCGGCCCGGCAGTGATTCACGACACGTCGAATCACGGCGCGATGACCGTCGCCGAAGCCGTGCAGAAGTCGAGCAATATCGCGCTCGCCAAGCTCGCCCTGAATCTGCCCGCCGAAAAGATCTGGAACAAGTATCAGGAATATGGGCTTGGGTTGAGGCCCGAGTTGACCTTTCCGGGCGTCGCGTCGGGCAAGGTACGTCCGTACAAGCGCTGGCGTCCGATCGAACAGGCGACCATGGCGTATGGCTACGGCCTGTCCACTTCGCTACTGCAGATCGCGCAGGTCTATACCGCCTACGCCGGCGACGGCACCATGCATCCCGTGAGTCTGTTGCGGACAGACAAAAACGCGGACGGGACCGCGAGCGCGAGTAGCGCGGCGCAGGCCATGGATAAGGGCCATGCAGTCACAACGCCCGCCACCGCGCGCGCAATCCGTTCGATGCTTGAAATGGCCACCGGCGCTGGCGGCACAGGGCGCGCAGCGGCGGTGGAAGGCTACCGGATCGGCGGCAAAACCGGCACGGCGCGCAAACAGGTCGGCGCGACTTACGCGAAAAACCGTTACCGCGCGCTGTTTGTCGGCATGGCGCCGATGAGCGACCCGCGGCTGATCGTCGCCGTGATGATCGACGACCCGGCCGGCAAGGCGTTCTATGGTGGGACGGTGGCCGGGCCGGTGTTCGGCGCGGTAACGGGTGGAGCGCTGCAATTGCTGGGGGTGCCGCCGGACGCGTGAGGATCCGCTACGCCGTGAATCGCGCCGCGCCGTTCCAGCAGCGACGGTTAGCGTGGCGCGTTATCGCTGCCCGCTTTCGCCAAGGCCTCGATGCGGTTACGGCCATTGCGTTTGGCCTGGTACATCGCCCGATCGGCTTCTTCCATCATCGCGTGGCCGAGCGCGGGCGCGTCGGCAGGCGCACCCGTAATCGTGCGCGCCGCCACGCCGATCGACACGGTCAACGCGATGCGTTCGCCATGGTCGTCCTGCAAATCCAGCCTTTCGACAGCCAGCCGCACGCGCTCGGCGACCGTCAGCGCATCGGCCCGATCGCCTTGCAGCAGCGCGGTGAACTCTTCGCCGCCGTAGCGCGCCACGGTGTCGCCCAAGCGCACCTGCTGCCGCACGCACGCCGCCACTGCCGCCAGCGCGCGGTCGCCGGTCTGATGGCCGTAGGTGTCGTTGATCCGCTTGAAGCTGTCGATATCGATGAAAAGACACGCGACCGGCACGCCATACCGGACCGCGCGCATGATTTCCTCGCGCAGCCGTTCATCGAAGTAGCGGCGATTGGCGAGGCCGGTCAGCGAATCGGTCATACCGAGTTGCTTGAGCCGCTCACGATGCGCGACATTGTCGAGACTCGCCGTGACGATGCTCGCAAAGCGCTCCAGAATATCCGTAGCCATGCCTTCAGCGAAACGCGCCGGGTCGTCGCTGCACAGGCATAGATAGCCGCTGACAGTGTCGCCCGCGGCAAGCGGCAGCAAGATCGCGCTCGCCGGCGTGTCGGCGTCGCCGAAGAATGCGCGGCGCACCGTTTCATCCAGTTGGCCAAGCTTGCCCAGCCATGGTCGTCCCTCGTCGCACAAACCTTGGGCCGCAAGCCCTCCTTCGCGTGACGTTCTCAGATTGGTCTGGTCGAGCGCATCCAGAGCGCCCGGATCGAGCAGTTCGAGCAGCATCGGCGCGCGGTCGTCGAGCCACAATGTCACGCTCGCCAACGAGAACTCCTTCGGCAGATGGCTGAACAGCGTGTCGAGAAACGACGCGAAATCCTGCGCGCCGATCAACCTCAACTCGACGTTCTGGAAGCGGCGTAGCGTGCGCTCGTTGTGCTGCACAGTATCGACGAGCGAGCGCAGGCGGTCTGAAAGCGGCGTTTGAGCGAGATTCGTCACGTTATTGATGCGGGCCCGGAGGCGAAGCGGGGTCGGCGGCCCCAACCGCTGTAATAACGGCCAATTCCGCGAGGTCTTGAGGGTTGGATCGCCACGTACGCAAATCAGCGCTTTAACGGGGCGATCAGGCAGAGGAATCAAGCGCGGGAATTTTGAGCGTGATCTTAAGTTTGGCTTAATTCTTACCTGTAACTATGGCATCCAACATCCCCTGTTGAGCCGCCAGAACATCGGCGGCGCTTTTTTTCTCAAGGGATGTCGCCGACGCGCCGATAGATGGACAGCATGCCTGCGAAGAAGGAGTCAAACGATGGTGGAAGACACGGTATTCGAGCATTTGCGCGCGATGCCCGGCAACGAATGGGTGCGCCAGATCCACTCGTGCAAGGTCTCGGATCCCTTGCAGCCCCCTTGGGGACGCTCGTACAGACTCGTCGAATGGACCATGAAGCACACCCCCGAATCGAGCCGCCGCGTGGTGCCGGCGGAAAGCACGCCACTCGAAATCGCACAGGCGGTTGTGTCGCACATTCCGGGGCGCCGCTTCTGCCAGCACGGCGACGATTAATCCCGTTGCCGGCAACCTGCCCTCAGTTTTTCGCGCTCTTCGCCATTTCTTCCTCAAACAGGGCGAATTCCTCCACTGCGGCCTTTGCGACACTCGGCCGCTGCATCAACCGCTTGTAGTAAGCCGCCACCGCCGGCCATTGCGACAGATCGATGCCGCCATGCGACGCCCAGTTCAGCACGGTGACCAGATACGCGTCGCCCACGCTGAACGCGTCGAGCAGATACTCGCTTTGCGCCAGATGATCCTGCAGAACGCCTAGCCGCAACGCGGCCTTGTCGCGCGCATAGCGCTTCACGTCTTCGGGCGCGCGCGCATCGAGCAGCGGCACGAACACCGCCTTGTGCAACTCCGTACTGATAAAACCCAGCCATTGCTGCAAGCGCGCGCGCTGTGCCGTGCCCGCGGCAGGCGCGAGCCGTGCGGCCGGAAAATGATCGGCCACATACGGCAGGATCGCCGTGTTTTCGGTCAACAGCCAGCCTTCGTCCGTACGCAGCACCGGCACCTGCCCGAGCGGACTGATCGGATAGAAGTCCGAGCCGTCCGACAACTGTTTCGACTTCGTGTCGACCTGAATGAACCCAGCCTGCGCCCCCGCCTCGTACAACGCGATTCGGGTGGCCAGTGAACAAGCGAGCGGCGAGAAGTACAGATCCATGGGGAATCCCCTGTCGTTGGTGTTTTTGTACTATATTGCATATAAATCACTTCCGCCATATTTTTATGCAGACCAGTACAAAAAAAGAGGTCCGCCCGCGCGGCCGTCCGCGTGCCTATGATTCCGACCAGGCGCTCGCCGATGCAAGAGACGTGTTCTGGCGCAGCGGCTATGCGGGCACCTCGCTGGATCAACTGAGCACCGCGACCGGTATGAACCGCCCGAGTCTGTACGGTGCATTCGGCGACAAACATGCGTTGTATCTGACCACGCTCGAACGTTATATCGAGGCCGGCCGGCTCGCGATGGTTCATGCACTCGGCGAAGACCTGCCATTGCCGCAGGCCCTGCTGCGCGTTTATGACGGCGCGCTCGCGTGGTACCTGCCCGCCGACGGCGATCCGCTCGGCTGCTTCATGATCGGTACCGCCGCGGTCGAAGCGGTGGATGACGCCGAAGTCCGCGCAGCGCTAGCCGAGGGATTGCGCACCTACGACAAGGCCTTCGAGAAACGCTTAAAGCTGGCGCAGGCCGCAGGCGAACTGGCCGCCGATGCGCAACCGCCCCTTCTCGCAAAGATCGCATCGGCGATTTTGCACAGCCTCGCGTTACGCGCCCGCGCAGGCGATTCGCGCGCGTCGCTGCGAGCGACGGCGGTTGCAGGGGTGGCGTTGATATGTGGCAATGCGGGCGCGTTACCTGTGCCGGCAACGGGCAAAACCACAGCGAAGGGACGTGGACGCTAGGCGGAAGGGGTTCGCTCGCGTCGTTCGGTTTCCGTTCAGATCACGGGCGGCCGAGGGTAGCCGGGCCTTTGCAATGCTTGACAGTCACGGCGAACGTTTATGCCTATGATGCGTTGATTCGCCCGACACGTCATGGTTTCGACATGAACTATCCGTACGACGTACTGACCGCTGCCTGTCTTTTCATCATCGTGATCTCCAGCTCCATCATGCTCGCGCTCACCTGAGCGAGCGTTGTAACGCCCCCTGCTGTAGGGGGTGCGAGCAGGTCAACGCGCGCTACGCGGTTCCGTAAAAAGACGGGATATACTGTACATATATACAGTACTTTTCGTCTGAACAATGCGCCTCCCTCCCTTCGACCCTCCCACGCTCGCCGAACTGCGCGCCTGGTGGCGCACGCGCGACGAGCAGGCCATCCAGCGCCTCATCCTCGAGATTCAACGGCAGCGGCTCACGCTGCTGGAGTTGCGCAACCTGATCGACAGCGGCGTCCAGCAGGCGCGCGCCGCCGACCGCACGCTGGTCGAACGCGGCGAACCATTAATGACGTTACGCATACGGATCGCGCAGGAAGTGCTGCGTGTGGGTGATATCGACGATACGCGGCAGATGAGCCGCGCCGAACAGGAAAAGCTCGCCGTGCGCACCGAGGGCCAGATGGAATACGCGCGCGAAGGTCGCCTGAGGCGGCAGCGTCGGAATATCTAGTTCGAGTGTCGCAGCGTGTTTCCGCGCACTCGAACGAGAAGACGGTGCGCAGCCGGCTCAATGCCGCTGGGTCAGCGCGTTTGCGTGGCGACGCGCAGGCCGAGCGAAATGAACAGCACGCCGATGATCTTGTTTTGCCAGCGGCCAAGCCATGTCAGGCGCTTGACGAGTTTGCCCAACGGACGAATCGTCAGCACGATCAGCGTTGTATAAAGCGCGCTCATGCCGACGAAGATCAGTCCGAGCGTCGTGAACTGCAGGAACGAAGAACCATGCTCAGGGCGAACGAACTGCGGCAGGAACGCGAGGAAAAACAGCGCGGTCTTGGGATTCAACACTTCGGCAGGGATCGCCTGAAAGAAGGCCTTGGAAGCGGATACCGGCGCAACTGCCGGCACATGCGCGCTCGCCTGCTTTTCGCGCAAGGCGCGAATGCCAAGATAGACGAGATAGGCGGCGCCGACGAATTTCACGGCATTGAAGGCGAGTGCCGACGTCATCAGCAAGGCCGACAGGCCAATCGATGCAGCTAACGTGTGGATGAAATCGCCAACGGCGATGCCGAGGCCGGTGAGTATGCCGGCCTTGCGCCCACCATGCACCGTGCGGGTCAAAACCAGCAGCACGGCCGGACCGGGAATCAGAAAGAGCCCGAGGACAACGGCAACGAAGGTTCCTAGCGTAGAAAGATCAAGCATGTCGTCTCCTGGGTGGCGCGCCCGGTTCAGCGGACAGGCGCGCGTTCAGCGGACGATTGTAGATCGTTCGGCGATTCCCCGCCGACGATCCGTTACCATTGCGGGCACAGGGCCGCATACGCTCCACATGCGGCGCGCATTTTTTCATCCACTGAAGTCTTTGCCTTGCCCACCTACACCTTGCCCGCGCCGCTCTCCGCGGAACTCGAGATTCGCAAGAGCCGTTTCATCGCGCACGCGATACCGGTCGCCGACCGCGACGCCGCGATGGCCGAGTTGCGGCGTCTGCGCGAGGAGCATCCCGGCGCGACGCATGTCTGCTGGGCGCTGCTGGCAGGTGGCCAGTCAGGCATGTCCGACGACGGCGAGCCGTCCGGCACCGCGGGCCGGCCGATTCTCGAAGTGCTGCGGCATCATGATCTGGACGGCGTGCTGGCGGCCGTCGTGCGGTATTACGGCGGCGTGAAGCTGGGCGCCGGCGGGTTGGTGCGAGCGTATACCGACGCGATTGCCTCGGTTCTATTGGACGCGCCGCGGGTGGAGAGGATTGCCCAGGTAACGCTGATCGTCGAAGTGGGCTATGCCGATGAAGCGAAGGTGCGCAGATGGATCGAGGCTGAAGGTTACGGACTTGTGGACAGTGCCTACGGGATGCTGGTGAAGATGACTGTCCGCCTGCCCGTCAATGCGGTAGATGAGGCCCGGCTAGCTCTGGTGGATATGACCCAGGGGAAAGCCGGGTTTTTTTGATCACGTTGCCCTCCGAGCGGGGCTGCTTCAATCGCTCGAGAATTCCCGACCCTGATCCAGGTAATGACCCAACCAAGGACCCAACTAAGAAGATGCACGGGATCGGCTCGCTGTTACCATGCTGCTCTGTACCGGAATGACTCCACTTAAAAGGCAATTCCTCTGACCTCGACCGCCGCTTTTTCCAGCACAGCGCCCGAGTCGCCGCAACAGAGTCAGTCTCTGCGGCCGTCGCTCGGTCCCATGCGTCCGGCCCTGAGATCCGCTGTGCTCAAGGGTTGCGGCGTCGTCGCACTGCCGTTGATGCTGTCCGCCTGCTCCTGGTCGTGGTTCGGCCTGAATTGCGCACCGCGCGCAGCCGCCCATCCAACCGGCTGGCTCAGCGTCGCGCCCGCCAGCGATTTCGCCTACATGCCGGCTCGCAACGGCCAGGTTTCGCCGAACCGGATCGAAAACACGGCGATGACCGGCATCGTGCTAAAAAGCGATATCAACGAGGCCGTGCGCAACAGCATTGCCAGCAGCTTGCAGGTCGCGGGCTTTCATCTCACCGAAGACAAGAAGGTGCTGAGCGGCAGCATCGAGAAGTTCACGGTGGACGACGCGCGGTCGCCGGCGTTCTGGACGCTGAAAATGCGCTACATCGTGACCGATGCCGCGACCCAGAAGGTTGTGTTCTCAACCACCAAGACGGTCCGGCAGAAATCGCCTAAATTCACGAGCAATACCATCGCTATCGAAGACACGGTCAAGCTGAGTGTCGAAGCGTTGATCAGCGACCCAGGCTTCGTTAATTCGGTGAATTGAGCGGACGGACTGAATCGGCGCCATCCGCCGATTCGCTACAATCGGGAAATATCGAGGGAAACGCGAAAATCGCGCAGAATCGAAGCACCGCTGGCGCCTGCCGTTTCGCGTGCCCGATTCGGCAACCCTGCCCCCTTCTCCGTGCGAGCCGTCATGTCTATCACTACCTGGCTATTCTTCCTGCCCGCCTGCTTCGCGATCAACCTCGCGCCCGGCCCGAACAATCTTCTATCGATCAACGTTGCTGCGCGTCACGGCTTCATGACGGCTTTCGTCGGCGGCACCGGCCGGCTGGTCGCGTTCGCGTTGATGCTGGTGTTGGCTGCGACTGGCCTCGCCGTCGTGCTGCACGCATCCGAGTGGTTCTTTCTCGCGATCAAACTGGCCGGCGCCGCGTATCTGATCTGGCTTGCCATCCAGTTGTGGCGCAGCGACGCGCCCGCTATCGATACGATCCAGCAGGACGACGCGTCGCTCTGGCGGATTGCGCGGCAGGAGTGTCTCGTGGCGGCAGGCAATCCGAAGGCAATTCTGGTTTTCACCGCCTTTTTGCCGCAGTTCGTCGATATCGCCAAACCGATGCTGCCGCAGTTCGCGGTACTCGGCGCGAGCTTTCTGGTACTCGAATGGGTGGCGATCGCGCTGTATTCGTGGGCCGGCATGCACCTTGGCAAGTGGCTCGTTCGCGCCAAGGTTCGCCGGTGGTTCAATCGCTGCTGCGGGACGTTTCTGGCGGCTATCGGCGTGAGCTTTCTGCTGGTTCGGCGGACATAAAGCGCCTGAACTCAAAGCTTGATATTCAGCTTTCCGAATTATCTGTCCAGCAACGCCTCGGCTGTACGACGCCTTCTAGCACCGTTGAAACCCGAATGGCAGTCGGCCTGTTCCTGCAACCATAAACAATAGCTAATGCACGGTCGCAGAAACTTTAACTGTCAGTAATCGTCCTGCGCCCCTATGCTCGAAGAATGACCCGCCGCCGCGGCAGAACCATGCGCGGCATCGGACAAGCGACTTCTCATAGTCATAGGGGCGGCATCATGAAGATCTGTATCTTCGGAGCAGGAGCGATTGGCGGTTTGATGGGCGTGCAACTGGCGCGTGCCGGCGCGGATGTGAGTTTCGTCGCACGCGGTGCGCATCTTGCCGCCATGCGCGAACACGGCGCGCGTCTGATTATGGACGGCGAGACGTTCAGCGCGCCGGTACGCTCCACGTCCGACCCGCGCGAACTCGGCGTGCAAGACTTCGTGATCATCACGCTGAAGGCGCACTCGCTGCCCGGCGTAGTCGACGCGATGCAGCCGCTCCTCGGCAAGCACACGGCCATCGTTACCGGCGTCAACGGCATTCCCTACTGGTACTTCTATCAGCACGGCGGAAAATTCGCCGGCACGCGCCTCGCCAGCATCGACCCGGACGGCAGCCAATGGACCAAACTCGGACCAGAACGCGCGATTGGCTGCGTGCTATATCCCGCTGCGGAGATCGTCGAGCCGGGCGTCATCAAGCATGTGTACGGCAAGAAATTCCCGATCGGCGAGCCGAGCGGCGAACGCACGCCGCGCATTCAGCAGTTGCACGAGATCATGCAGGCAGCAGGATTCGACGCGCCGATTCGCGACAATATCCGCGACGAAATCTGGCTCAAGCTGTGGGGCAACCTTTGCTTCAATCCGATCAGCGCATTGACCCACGCCACGCTCGATATCCTCACCAGCGACCCCGGCACGCGTGCGGTATCACGCACGATGATGCTGGAAGCCAAGCGCATTGCGGATCAGTTCGGCGTGCATTTTCGCGTGGATGTGGAAAAGCGCATCGACGGTGCGGGTGCGGTCGGCGCGCATAAGACCTCGACGCTGGTCGATCTGGAGAATCGCCGTCCGATGGAGATCGATCCGCTCTTGACGGTGGTGCAGGAAATGGGCCGTCTCGTTGCCGAGCCCACGCCGACTATCGACGTCGTGCTTGCCCTCATCAAGCTGCGCGAACGGATGGCATTGCAGGGCGACTGAGATTGAGTGTCAACAGACGCTGCAGCTAACCTCTCTCACAAGCTTCAGAAAAGGATCGAACGCCACGCGTTCGATCCTTTTTTACATCGCTATTGATCGATCGCGAGCCACACTGCCTTGGGCTCGGTGAAGTTTTCAATCGCCACGTCGCCGTGCTCACGGCCAAAGCCCGAATCGCCGGAGCCGCCCCAAGGCAAGCGCACATCTGTATAGCCGTAGGTGTTGATCCACACGGTACCCGCCTTCAGGTCACGCGCGACCCGATGCACGCGACCGATATCCGCGCTCCATACGCCGGCTGCGAGGCTATACAACGTGCCGTTGGCGATACGGATCGCATCGGCTTCGTCATTGAAGCGAATCACGCTGGCCACCGGCCCGAAGATCTCCTCCTGCGAAATGCGCATTTCATGTTCGACGTTGGCAAACACCGTCGGCTCGACAAAGAAGCCGCGCTCGCCCACCCGCACGCCGCCGGTCACGAGCGATGCCCCCTCGGAGCGCCCTGTCTCGACATAGCCGAGCACGGTTTTCATCTGCGCCGCGGAGATAAGCGGCCCCATCGACGTTTCACGCGCCGCCGGATCGCCGACCTTGATCGCCTTCGCACGTGCCGCGAGACGCTCGACCACTTCGTCGTAGACGTCACGGTGAGCCAGAATGCGCGAGCCTGCCGAACATACCTGGCCGGTGTTGAAGAAAATCCCCGACGCCGCGGCTCGCACCGCATTGTCGAGATTCGCATCCGGGAAGATCAGGTTCGCCGACTTGCCGCCGAGTTCGAGCGTGACCCGTTTGAAGTTGCCGGCCGCGCCCTGCAGAATGCCGCGCCCCACGGAAGGCGAGCCCGTGAAGGTCACCTTGTCGATGCCGGGATGCGCCACCAGCGCATCGCCTACCACCCGCCCCTTGCCGGTGACGATGTTCAGTACTCCCGGCGGCACACCCGCCTCGAGCGCGAGTTCACCGAGGCGCAATGCGGTCAGCGGCGTAATCTCCGCGGGCTTGACGATCAGCGTGCAACCGCACGCCAGGGCGGGCGCGATTTTCCACATGCCGATCATCAGCGGGAAATTCCACGGTACGATCGCGGCGACCACGCCGACCGGCTCGCGCAGCGTGTACGTCAAGGCATCGGGACGCACCGGCACCACCTGGCCATTGATCTTGTCGCACCAGCCTGCGTAGTATTCGAGCGTATCGATCGCCGCGGGAATATCCTGGCGCATCACCGCCGAGATCGGCTTGCCGGCGTCCAGGCTTTCGAGCGCCGCGAGTTCGTCCAGATTCGCACGCATCAGGCCGGCGAGACGCATCAGTATGCGGCCACGCTCGGCTGCCCGTATCGCGTTCCACACTTTCAACGCGGCGCGCGCCGCGTGCACTGCGGTATCGACATCGGCTGCACTGCCTTGTGCAACCAGCGCAATCGGCTCTTCGGTCGCCGGGTTGATGTCGACGGAATATTCGCCGGTGCCAGGCGGCAAACGCTTGCCGTCGATCAGCAAATCATGGCGCCTGAGGTCGGTTTCAGTTTCCATCATGAAGCTCCTTGCTTGGGATGTTGCGTGGGCTGACCGGCAGCGGATCGGCCGGCGCCGCGCCGGAGGCAGGCGAAGCCACACCGGCGAGCGCGGCAAACTGCGCCCAGGCCGCTGCAGCGTTGGGTCTGAGGGAGCGATTGCGGCGATGCACGAGCAGCGTCGTCAGATTTATCTCGGGAGCGAGCGGCCTGCTCACCAGTGACGCGCCGGGCGCGGGCCAATGTCCATCGACGGGTAAAACGCCGACGCCAAGGCCCAATTCGACCATGCGCGACACTGCCGCAACATGGCCGAGTTCCTGCACGGGCCGTCGCTTCAGGCCGTGCGAATTGAAGGCAAGATCGAGCGCGGCGCGCACACCCGCGTCGGCATTCAACGTGACGAGCACCCACTCGTGTAATGCATGCCATGCGACGCTGGCTTGCCGCGCGAGCGGATGCGCGGATGGCATCACCACATGCAGCGGCGTCGTGAACACCACTTGCGCGTGCAACTGATCGCCGGCCAGGGGTTCCGCCACGGAGACCACGCCGAAGTCCACTTCCCCCTGCTCGACGCTCGCGAGCACGCTGCTTTGCGATTGATCCTTGACGGACACGTTCAGCTCGGGAAATGCTGACGCGCAACGCGCCAGCCCCTGCGCCACCCAACTCGACGACAACACGGGATTGCTCGCCAGCACGACCACGCCAGTGTGTCCGTCGTAAGCGGCACGCTCCTCGCGCAGCGTCAATTCGATTTCGTCGAGCAGGCGACCGATTCTGCGCTCGAGACTCGCGCCCGCATGAGTCAGTTCTACCTGCCGCGTGGTGCGGTCGAACAGCTTCAATTCAACGGCGTCTTCAAGTTCGCGCACGCAACGGCTCACCGCCGACTGCGTCAGATCGAACTCGCGCGCCGCGCGCGTAAAGCTCCGTTCCCGCGCGACGGCGACAAACACCTTGAGTTGCTGCAGCGAAACATTCATAACGTTACTGCCGGGTGTGGATGGGTCACCCTATTCCCCCGATTGCTCAGGCCAGTGGCTAAGCCGCGAGGCCTTGCTGCCGGCGACGGCCAGCACACCCTGGGGCTCGTTGTGCGCTTCGATCCAGCGCGAACGCATTGGCGCAAGAATGAACTTCGCCGAGATGCCCGCGACAATCGTGACGACGGCGGAAACGATAAAGACGAGACTCCAGCCGCCTGTGGCCGACAGCACCGAAGCAATCGGCACCAGCAGCGAGGCCGTACCCTTCGCGGTGTACAGCGTGCCCGCATTGGCCGCCGCATATTTGCTGCCGAAGGTATCGGCGCAAATCGCCGGGAAGATCGAGAAAATTTCGCCCCAGAACAGGAAGATCAACGCGGCGAACGTCATGAACGCATACGGGTTGGTGCCGTACTGCATGAGGCCGAGCAATGCGAGGCCCTCGCCGATGAAGATCACGAACATCGTATTCTCACGGCCGAGTTTGTCGGAGATGAAACCACACAGCGGACGGGTGAAGCCGTTGCAGATATTGTCGATGGAAAGCGTGGCCGTGAGCAGCGGCAGGGTCATGCCGAAGATTGTCATCGGAATGCGTGCGAGCCCCCAGTCTTTGGCAATCGGACCGATTTGCGCGGTCGCCATCAGGCCGCCCGCCGCCACCGCGACAAACGACACGTAGATCACCCAGAACACCGGTGTCTTGATCATCTGCCCCGGCGTGTAATCGACCTTGGTGACCGCGAACTTCTTCTTCGGCGCGGCTTGCAGGCGCAAGTTTGGTTTCTTCAACAGCAGCGCGAGCAAAAGTATGCTGACGCCCTGCAGAATGCCGAAGAAAAAGAAGGTGTGCTCGTAGCCCGAGCGCGTGATCATGTTGGCGATCGGAATGACCGTGACGGCCGCGCCCGCGCCAAAACCTGCAGCAGTCAAACCGGCCGCAAGACCCCGGCGGTCCGGAAACCACTTCAACGCGTTGCCGACACAGGTACCGTACACGCCGCCTGCGCCGATCCCGGCAATGACTGCTGACACATACAGCATCGGCAAGGTCGTCGCATACGAATTGATGACCCACGCGAGGCCGGCGCATACCGCGCCGCCTGCGACCACGGGGCGCGGTCCGAACTTGTCGACCAGCCAGCCCTCCACCGGCACGAGCCACGTTTCTGTGAGGATGAAAATAGCGAACGCGAGCTGAATGGATGCTTCGCCCCAGTGATGCCGCGAATTCATCGGCGTGACGAACAACGTCCATGCGTATTGCAGATTGGCCACCAATGCCATGCACATCATGCCGATGACGAGCTGCCACCAGCGGTTCGCCCAGAATGCGCGAGTCGTGGTCTGTCGAGTGATATCGTCCATGAGCCTTGTCTCCGCTATTTATTGAGTGCGGCCGGCCGTCACGCCGCACTGTATGCGTCTCACCTTATGCTTATGACCCGAACAGCCTTGCCATTCGGGAATATTTAATATTTACGTCTTTAATTCGAATTCTTTAAGGCCTGTTCCTGCCTGAATCATCGTTTTTCAGACGATTTCTTTATTCCGATCAATTAAGTATCGGCACTGCATCGACGTTTCGCCGTCTTCCTTGCTACGCCTCGAATCCAAGCGTTAACCCGAGTACTGCGCCGAGTGCTGCACCGCCAATTCTGCTTCTTATGCAGCCCCATGCTAGGGTCATTGCTGAATAACTAATAATTAAAGTTTGTTATTATGTCGATTCATATTTGCTTATACATCGGCCATGACGATGCGCAATGCCACTCTGCGGCAATTGAAGGTCTTTGAAACGGTAGCGCGCCACCTCAGCTTCTCGCGTGCCGCGGAAGAATTGCATCTGACGCAGCCCGCCGTCTCCACCCAGGTCCGGCAACTCGAGGAACACGCAGGGCTGCCGCTGTTCGAGCAGCTCGGCAAAAAAATCTATCTGACGCCGGCCGGCACCGAGATGCTTCACTACAGCCGCGCGATCATTCAGCAGTTCCACGAAGTCGACGAGGCGATGAGTCAGCTCAAGGGCGTCTCCGGCGGCAAGCTGAACGTCGCGGTGATCAGCGCCGGCGACTACTTTTTCCCGCGCCTGCTGGCCGAATTCACGCAGCGTTACGCGGGCGTCGTGCTCAATCTCGCCGTGCACAATCGCGCAGAACTGTTGCATCAACTCGCGACCAACCAGACCGATCTCGCGGTGATGGTGCGGCCGCCGCACGAAACCGACGCGACCAACGAACCGTTCGCGCCGCACCCTTATGTGATCGTGGCGGCGCCCACGCATCCGCTCGCGCACAAACGCAACATCAAGATGAGTCAGTTGGCGAGCGAGGCCTTCATCGTGCGCGAACGCGGCTCGGACACCTGGAATTCGATGGAAGAAGGCTTCGCCGGCCGTCTCTCCAATCTCAAGATCGCGATGGAGATCAAGAGCACCGAGACGATCAAACAGGCCGTGATCGCCGGCATGGGCATCGCGTTCCTGTCCGCGCATACGATCAGTCTCGAGTTGCAGCTCGGCCATCTGGTCGTGCTCGACGTCGAGAGCTTTCCTGTCATGCTCAACTGGTACGTCGTACATCGGAAGAACAAGCGCCTGCCACCGGTTGCAGTCGCCTTCAAACGCTTCCTGATGGAGGAAGGCGCAGGTCTCATCGAGAAGATCACGCGCGTGAAGGAATTGAGCGTCTATAAACAGTAGGCTATGGAAAGCCAATGAAACTTTAACTATTGCGGATTGGTCAGTATCCCTATGCTGCAAGTGAGTTTCCTTACTTGTCAGCCCAGGAGGCCGATCATGAACCACGCTGCGGTTGAGTCTCACGCCAGCACACGTACTGCACGCGCCACCGCGAACAATCCGGACGACGCCCATCTGAGCGCGTTCAACGCCGCCTTCAGCGACCTTGGCCTGCGGTTCCGCTGGGACCAGGCCACACTCGATGTGCTGAAGGAATTCAACAGCGAAGCAGCGCGCATCACCGCCTACATCGAGCGGTTTCACGCGCATCTTCACAGCGCGTACGACGCCGAGTTTCTTGCCCAGATGATCCTGAGCAAGAAAGCCTGGTACTACAGCGAATTCGCGGCGACCGGCGAATAAGGGCTTCGGCGGGACGATTCCGCCGTTCGCTCTGCTCGCCGCCCGACGCATCGGTGTATTCATCTTTGACGGCACATTGAGCGGTGAGTGGCGCGTTGGCGGACAGACCCGCGTTTTTGTACGCTCACCGTCCCAGTGTCATGCCAGCCGCGACGGTGCCGGTATGCTGCCGCGCGCACCGTGCCGGGCGTTATCTCGCGCAGCGCCCACGCCTGCTCTTCGCCGCCATGCCATTCGATGCGCGCCAACAACCCGCGCCGCTCCAGCGCAAATCCATCGCAACGTCCGGCAAACGCATGGCAGTGTGAATCGCGATCGTTCGTCGAGTACTCGCGGCTTGTCATCAGATGCGTACCGAGCGCAACGGCCAGCACGCTCATCGCAAGCAGCGCGGCGAGCCCGTACGGCTGCGCCTGCTCCGTGACGAAGCCGTAGCCGAGCCAACCACACAGTAGAAGCGCCGAGACGTTGACGATGCCATGCCCCGGACGCGCGACTTTACTCAGGTCCAGCACGCCACGCAGTTTGCAGAATGCGATGGCGGAGGTGGCGAACACCAGCGCACCGATGAAGACCGCGGCGCAGAGCTCGATACGCTCGACATTCGCCTGCGCCGCCGCCGACAGGTAGCACGCAAACCCGCCCACCATGACGGCGAGCCCCGTGCCACTGCCAAGCAACGCAACGAGCCGCGGCCGTCGCGTCATAGCGCTATCTCACACACAGCGGTCAAGGTATTGCTCAATGTGCCGATCCCTTCGATTGAGACCGTCACGGTCGCGCCGTCCTTGATCGAGCCAACGCCGACCGACGTGCCGCACGCAATCACATCACCCGGTTCGAGCGTCAAGTCCTGTGAAATCAGACTCACCTGCTCGGCAGGCGAAAACACCATATCCGCAAGCGGATAGTTCTGCCGCTCCACTCCGTCGAGCATCGTGACAAGACGTGCCGCATGCCAGTCGAAACCGGAGACGATCGAGGGTCCGATACAGCAGAACGTATCGAAGCCCTTCGCCCGGCACCATTGCGGGAAGTGCGGGCTCTCATTCAGCAGATCGGCGGCGGTCACGTCGTTGACCAGCGTGTAGCCGAAGATCGATTCCGCAGCCTCTTCGATACTCGCGTCGCGGCAGCGCCGGCCAATCACGATGCCGAGTTCGCCTTCGTAGACGATCTTGCCCGCGTAACTGAGCGGCCGACGGATCGGTTCACCCGAACCGATCACCGACCCCGCCGGCTTTAACAGAAATAGCGGATGCGCCGGCACAGGCTTGTCGAGCTTCGCCGCAAGCGCGTGAAAGTTATTCCACAACGCGACGATCTTGCCGGGCGCACAAGGCGCGAGCGGCGTGAGCGCACGTGTCGACAACACTGCGCCGGTCGGCACCGGTTGATCGAGACTTTCGTACTCGTGCAGATAACCGCCTTCCACCCTGCCGAACACGACACCACCGTCGCTCGACATGAAACGCATCCACGTATCCATACATCGCTCCTTGAGTTCTCAAATCGCGCCGGCGGTCCGCAATGCGCTGATCTGTTCGGGCGAGTAGCCGAGTTCGGTCATCACCTCGTCGGTATGCTCGCCCAGCAGCGGCGAGCGCTTGACTTCGGTCGGGCTGTCCGACAGTTTGATAGGATTGCCAACCGTCAGATACTTGCCGCGGGTTGGATGATCCACTTCGACAATCGTGCCGGTCTTGCGCAGCGACGGCTCTTCGGCGATTTCCTTCATCGAGAGAATCGGCCCGCAGGGAATGTCGTATTTGTTGAGGATCTGCATGGCCTCGAACTTGGTCTTGGTCATGGTCCACCGCTCGATCTCGGCAAAGATATCCTTCAGATGCGGCAAGCGCGCGGCAGGCGTCGCGTAGTTTGGATCAGTGGCCCATTCTTCCTTGCCGATCACGTTGCAGATCTTCGCCCACACCGGCGCCTGCGTGATGAAGTAGATATACGCATTCGGATCCGTCTCCCAGCCCTTGCACTTCAGGATCCAGCCCGGTTGACCGCCGCCCGAAGCATTCCCCGCGCGCGGCACCGCTTCACCGAACGTCCCGTTCGGATATTGCGGATACTCTTTCATCGTGCCGGTGCGTTCGAGCCGCTGCTGGTCGCGCAGCTTCACGCGGCACAGATTGAGCACGCCGTCCTGCATCGCGGCGAGCACCTTCTGACCGCGCCCGGTTAGCGTGCGCTGATACAGCGCCGTGACAATGCCGAGCGCCAGATGCAAACCCGTGCCGCTGTCGCCGATCTGCGCGCCGCTCACCACCGGCGGACCATCGTCGAAACCGGTGGTCGAGGCCGCGCCGCCCGCGCATTGCGCAACGTTCTCGTAGACCTTGCAGTCCTCGTAAGGACCCGGGCCGAAACCCTTCACCGAAGCCACGATCATGCGCGGGTTCAACTCCTGAATCCGCTCCCACGTGAAGCCCATCCGGTCCAGTGCGCCCGGTGCGAAATTCTCCACCAGCACGTCGCACTTCTGGATCAGCGCCTCGAGCACCAGCTTGCCTTCCGGGTTCTTGGTATCGATCGTGACCGAGCGCTTGTTGTGATTGAGCATCGTGAAGTACAAGCTGTCCACGTCGGGAATGTCCCGTAGTTGCTCGCGCGTGATGTCGCCGGCGCCGGCCCGCTCCACCTTGATCACGTCCGCGCCGAACCACGCGAGCAACTGCGTGCAGGTCGGGCCCGATTGCACATGCGTGAAATCGAGAATGCGCACGCCGTCGAGTGCTTTGCTCATGTCAAGTCTCCTGTCCTGATCAGTCAGTTGTGTGCAACGGTTATCGACCGACGCGCCCGCTTCGATAACGTCCGCTCGCGCGGATGTCTGGTTAGACTCGGTACATACGGTATGTGATATATCAGATTCAATCAAGCGCGATCTCAAAATGCGACTGCTTCGGGATTTCTGCCCTGAACGCCTGCCTGGCTTGCGTTGCAGCGAGATAACGCAGCTCCGGCCTGCTCGATTCGAGGGAAAACACCGAGGTGTGCTGCTTGTCTCGATCGCCTTTGATATATCACATACCATATTTCATAGACCGTCAAGCCGGGCTTAACCCCACTGCAAGGCGGTGACCAGGAAGGAAATAAATGGAGCGGAAAAGCAAAAGGCCCGCAGTGACGTGATCACTGCGGGCCTTTTGCCATTCGTTGCGCCAATCAGGCGCCTAAGCCGCCATCAATCCAGAAAATCGCAATTCGCTTCCACGAACGTCGCCAGATCGAGCGAATGCTGGCGTGTAAGACGCTCGGCCAGTTCGGTATCGCGCTGCTCCAGTGCCTCAATAATGCGCAGGTGGTCAACGATCGAACGCGACGCGCGGTCGCTTTGCGAAATGGTCATGCGGCGAATCGCCCGCACGTGGATGAAGATGTTCTTGATCGTGTCGAGAATGATCTGCGACTTCGACAGCTCGACGATCGCCTGATGGAACGCGATGTTGGCGTCGGAATACTCGGCGATGTGCTCGGCCGGCGTGGCGTCGCGGAAATTGTCGAACATGTGGCGCAGGCGGGCGATTTCCTCGTCCGTGGCGTGCAGCGTGGCAAGACGCGCCGCCATGCTTTCGAGCGCGGCCCACATCTGGATCATTTCGACGATTTCACGCTTGCTCTTGCGCACGATGTAGATGCCGCGCCGCGGCACCATGCGCAGAAAACCTTCCTGTTCGAGCAGCGTCATCGCCTCGCGCACCGGCGTGCGGCTCACGCCCAGCGATTCGCTCAACACGCGCTCGTCGAGGCGGATTTCTTCGTGAGTCCGGTAGATATCCGCGTCGGCAATGGCCTGGCGCAGCATGGCATACGCCTGATCGCGCAAGCTCACGCTCGCGCCGATCGGCTGCAACGACAACGTCAGGGGTGTGGCCACTGCTTCAGTTTGAAGTTCTGACGACATTCATCGCCTCTTGTTGAACATGCGCACGATACGGCACCACTGCGGGCGCCACTGCGGCCATTCTGCCATCCTGCTCGCCCAGGCCGACGAACCGGCCATGTTGCGCTGCAAGTTGCGCAACCGGCTGCGGGATCCACCGGGTCAGCAGAACGGTGGCGGCAGAGCCCAAACCTACAAAACCAACGGCGAGCAGCGAGAGAGGAACGAATTCCATTTGTAACTCCGAATGATTGAGTGAATAGATGACTCAATCATATGCTGCAGCGCCGCAAAAATCAATATTCCGTATGTAGTATATCAGCGACTGTTGTTTTTAGGATTGTATGCTCAAGGTAGCACGGGCAACCCGCGGGCGGTTCCTCTGCTTGTCTCAACACACAACGCTCGGTGTAAACGCGCAAAACGCGCGCTATGCGCGCAGTCGCGTTCGATGATCGCGCAATTTCACCCGAATGCGGATTGTGGGAACCGCTTCGCATCATTAACCTTCGGGGAATCCTGTGATGGGCCGCAGCGTCCCCTGCCCTGCATCTGCCGCGCGCTTCCAGACAGCACCCAAGAATTCGAAGGAGACACCGTCATGAGTACCACTATCCCGAGCGCGCCGAAAACGGCCATCACCGACAACCGCCCGGCGCGCAGCCAGGCACGCAAAGCGGCGCTCGGCAGCTTTGTCGGCGCCGTAGTCGACTGGTACGACTTTCTGCTGTATGGCATCGTCGCCGCGCTCGTTTTCAACGCCGAGTTCTTCCCGAAGGTCAGCCCGGCGATGGGCACGCTCGCCGCATTCGCGACCTTCGGCGTCGGCTTTCTGTTCCGGCCGCTCGGCGGTTTCGTGTTCGGCCACTACGGCGACCGGCTTGGACGCAAGCGCATGCTGGTCCTCACGGTGATGATGATGGGCCTCTCCACCGCGGCAATCGGTCTGCTGCCGGCTTTCTCCAGCATCGGCTGGTGGGCGCCGGTGCTGCTCGTCACGTTGCGCGCGATCCAGGGCTTCGCGGTCGGCGGCGAATGGGGTGGCGCGGCCTTGATGGCGGTCGAAAGCGCGCCGGAGAAGAAGAAGGCGTTCTACAGCAGCGGCGTGCAGGTCGGCTATGGCGTGGGTCTGGTGCTCGCGACCGGATTGGTCGCGATCATCAGCCGCTCGATGGACAACGCGTCGTTCCTGAGCTGGGGCTGGCGCCTGCCTTTCCTGTTCAGTGTGGTGCTGGTGCTGATCGCGCTGTGGATCCGCTCGAGCATGGAAGAATCGAAGGAGTTCGTCGAGAAGGTCGGCGAACGGGGTGAACGCAGCGTGCGGCTGCCGATCGTCGAGGCCCTGCTGAAACACCCCAAGGCTTTCCTGCTGATCATCGCGCTGCGCCTTGCCGAGTTGTTCACGATGTATATCGTGACCGCGTTCGCACTGAACTACTCGACGGCGAATCTGCACATGCCGCGTGAGTTCTTCCTCTCGATCGGTCTGCTGGTCGGCGCGGTGAGCTGCGTGACGATTCCGTGCTTCGCGTGGCTGGCGGACCGCTTCGGCCGCCGGCGCGTGTACATCATCGGCGCGCTGGTCGGCATGTTCAGCGCGGTGCCGTTCTTCCTCGCGCTCGAAGCCCGCTCGACGGTGTGGATCGTGATCTTCGCCGTCATGCTCGCCAACGTCGCCCACGACATGGTCGTGAGCGTGCAGCAGCCGATGTTCACCGAACTGTTCGGCACCGAGTACCGCTATAGCGGCGCGGGCGTCGGTTATCAGGTGGCGAGCGTGGTCGGCGGCGGCTTCACGCCGTTTATCGCAGTGGCGCTGGTCAGCTTTGCCGGCGGCTCCTGGCATCCGGTGGCGGCGTACCTGGCGATCGGCTGTCTGATCTCGGTACTGGTGGCGGCGAAGATGAAGACGGGGCGCACGGTCGCCTGATTCCTGCCGATGAGGATTGCGACGGGCCGGCGTGGCAAAGGTGCCACGGCCGGCCCGTTGGCTTTTGAATGAATGCTGGATTTCTGGTGTTCGTGCCGCACTGCCGCAATTCGACAGATTACGGTCGCATTTCATCAGGCTAATGCCTTATGCATTTGCATCTCATATTGCAAACGCCAGGTTCGCGCCCTATCGTTCGACGGAACAAGTTTTGTCTGAATTTAGCGCCCGTCATATGAAATAAAAATACATATATCGAGGCCACATGAATCAGCAATTTTTACGTCGCGACGCTAAAGCAACGCGTATGAAACGCCGATAACAAAGCATTCGTCACACCGGAGACCGACCATGAGCAGTATCACCGAGCCGAGCGGGAATTCAGGCTCTACCCCATTCTTTTCCAAACAGGCCACCGTTGCGAAGCCGGGGTTTTCGCGCTGGATGGTTCCGCCCGCAGCGCTCGCCGTTCACCTGTGTATCGGTCAGGCGTACGCCTTCTCCGTGTTCAACGGTCCGCTGACGAAAGTCATCGGCATCACGCAATCCGCCGCTGACGACTGGTCGCTGACCTCGCTCGGCTGGATCTTTTCGCTGGCGATCGTGTTCCTGGGTTTGTCAGCGGCGTTTGCCGGCAAGTGGCTCGAGCATGTCGGCCCGCGCCGCACGATGTTCACCGCTGCGTGCTGCTTCGGCGGCGGCTTCCTCGTCTCCGCGCTCGGCGTGCACCTGCATCAGATCGCGCTGCTCTATCTCGGCTACGGCGTGATCGGCGGGATCGGACTCGGCCTCGGTTACGTGTCGCCGGTGTCGACATTGATCCGCTGGTTCCCGGACCGTCGCGGCATGGCGACCGGTATGGCGATCATGGGCTTCGGCGGCGGCGCGATGATTGCCGCGCCGTTGTCGGTAGCATTGATGAACCACTTCCGCAGCGCGACCAGCATCGGCGTGGCGGAGACCTTCGTCGTGCTCGGCATTGCGTACTTCATCTCGATGTCGATCGGCGCACTCGCGATTCGCGTGCCGCCGGCGGACTGGAAGCCGGCCGGCTGGACGCCGCCCGCGACCAGCCAGAAGAAGATGATTTCGCGTAACCACGTGCACATCGATCAGGCGTTGAAGACGCCGCAGTTCTATCTGATCTGGCTGGTGCTGTTCCTGAACGTGACGGCCGGCATCGGCATTCTCGGCCAGGCGTCGGTGATGATTCAGGAGAGCTTCAAGGACACCGTGACGGCTGCCGCAGCGGCTGGTTTCGTCGGCCTGCTCTCGCTGTTCAACATGGGCGGCCGTTTCGTGTGGGCCTCGGCTTCGGACTGGATCGGCCGCAAGAACACCTACTTCATCTTCTTCGCGCTCGGCGCCGTGCTGTACTACCTCGTGCCCGGCTTCGCGGCTTCCGGCCAGATCGCCCTGTTCGTGCTTGCCTACTGCGTGATCCTGTCGATGTACGGCGGCGGCTTCGCAACAGTGCCCGCGTATCTCGCGGACATGTTCGGCACGGCGTTCGTCGGTGGCATTCACGGCCGTCTGCTGACTGCCTGGGCCGCGGCGGGTGTCGCCGGTCCGGTGCTGGTGAATTACATCCGTGCGTATGAAGTGGCGCACGGCGTGGCAAAGGCGGACGCCTACACGATGACGATCCACATCATGGTGGTGCTGCTGGTGATCGGTTTCGTCTGCAACCTGCTGGTCAAGCGTGTCGACGACAAGCATCACATGACTGACGCACAACTCGCCAAAGGCGCCTAAGGAGACTCGCATGTCGACCGTTCAAGCCGTTCATCCGACCAACAAGGTCAAGCTCGCCGTCTTCTGGCTGTATGTGACACTGCCGCTGGCATGGGGCGTGTTCAATACGCTCTCGCAAGCGATGAAGCTGTTCAAGTAAGTGTTGAACGGCACCCCGCACGATGCAATGTGCGAGGTGCCAGCAAAGCTTTTCGACGCGCGCGCAAGTTGCGCGCGTTCTCCTACCCTCCGCCTCCGGCTACTGCGGGTACCCCGCACCGCCGCCGCTTCAGATCTTCTCGAACAGCACGTCTTGCGCACCTTCCCACAACACCTTGGTGCCGAGTTCGCGCAGCTTTTCCTTGCCTTCGACGATGGTCAGAAAGTGATTGCCCGCGAGCTGACCCAGCTTGCTTGCGAAGCAGCACGAGCCATATGCAAGAATGATCTCCGTTTCGCTGTAGCCGCCCGGATAGAACAGGATGTCGCCCACCGACGGATGGCTCGTGTGATTTTCGAAGCCGACTGCCACACCGTCGTTTTCGAGTTTGAAGTCGCCGAGCGGCACCCAGCAGCCCTCGCCGCTCCAGCGCACGTGAATGATCTTCTGACGGTACGGCAGAAGCTTCAGAAAGGCGGCCACCGTTTGCGGCGCGTCGGGATGCGTTTCGGCGGTAAAGACATGGCCGCAGGAGGTGATTCGGAGTCGGGTCATCGCTAGATATCCGGTGTGAAGGGTTGAGTGGAGAGGTCGGTCAGACGCCGGCTCGGGCCAAGCCGTCGGCACAACATTCTGTCGGCCGGTGCAAGGCTTCGACAGATACAGTTGCCGTACAACTGGTCAGGCCAGTTAGTCCGGTGGCAGCGACGGCCACACATCGCGCAGGCTGCCGCGCGCTCATTGCGCCCCACCGTCGGCGACCACAAACCAGCAGGCACAATGGTTGCACGCGGTTCTTTCCTTCACCGCGCATGGAACCCAACGGCTTCGAAATTGGCCGGAACAGCACCGAGGTGCATCCATGCCAGGTCCATCCTCAATCGCGCCACGAAACTTCGTAGTTTGCAAGCCGCGCAATGCGCAGCAAACTGCGAAAAGTGCGTGATTGCCGTTTTCGGCGCTTCATCAAACCTTGCCCTCGACAACCCACCGCGACCGGCCTCGATACACGGTGCCACGCGGCGACTAGGCGTTCCCGCGCTACACAGCAGCATAGCGTGTCGCGACCGACGAATCCCGCGTGCCGTCAACCGTCGGCATGCCGCTCGGGCATCGCATCGTGGCGAGCCGCCCGCACGATCCAGCCGCGCAACCTGACGCTCAGCCGCGCAGCCGGTAGGCAAGCGGCGTTACGCCGTAGCCACGCTTGAACTGCACGGAGAAATGACTGGCATTCTCGAAACCAACCGCAAGCGCGATTTGCAACACCGGCTGATCGGTGGCGCGCAGCAGCCTCGCGGCTTCCTCGAGACGCAAGCGCGTGACGAACTGATGGGGTGTTTCACCGGTCTCGCGACGGAACACACGCGCAAAGTGAAAGCTGCTTAACCCGGCCTGCGCGGCCAGTTCGCTGATGGCCAGATCGGCGGCAAGATTGGCACGAATGTAATCGGTTACACGGCGGATGCGGCGTGGCACCAGCCGCTCGGGATGCGGCGGCAGGCCGGCCTCGGCGTCACGGCCGCGCGAGTAATGTTGCAACAGATGAGCGGCGAGCGCGTGGGCCAGCGCATCGACATACAGCCGCGAGTCGGCGGGATCGCCCGCGGCGCGATGCAATGCGCCAAGCATCTCGGCGATCAGTGGATCGTGAAACTGCATTGCGTCGCCCAGCGACAGCTCGCGTGAACCGTCCAGCTCCATCTGGTCGGCGACGCTGTCGATCAGGCTGCGCTCCAGGTGCAAATGAACGGTCGACAGCGGCTCATCGCTGATCGAACGCCAGCGCCACGAGATCGGCACGGGCGGCACGAACCAGACGGCGCCCACACGCAGGTCGGCGCTCTCCCAGCGTCCGTCGAGGTTGCGCTCGAGGTGTTCGGCGCCGCTGCCGAGCGTCATCAGCGTGACGTCCTGCAGGCCGGGCGCCTCCAGCAGTTCCTGCTCGTCGGGTTCGAGATACGAGCGCAGCACCAGGTGCCGCCATGGGCGATCCACGCTCGACACCAGTTTCTGGCCCGCCATATAGCGGTCGTAGGCAAGCGTCGTTGTCAGCTTTGGAATTTTTGCCATCACGTCACTTTCTGGGAGGTCATATATGCACATGAGCAAACCCTGCCACACCCGAGTCGCCGGTTAGAGGTCAGCGCAAGATCTCAAAAATGATAGCAAGGAACCGGCTACCGTAATATTTGGAAATAGTTAATCATCCAGGTTGTCGTCTTTCACGCGTTTCGAACGCCGGAGCTACCGTTTCATGGAACACGAATGCGATACGTTGCCGCATTGGCTGACCGGTTCGCCGCAAGGCGAAGCCAGCCACGTGTCGGCGGCATACAACTCAGCGGTTACCGCACAACCGGCTTACCCGGCCGGCACGCGGCAACTCGAGAAAACAGCCCACGCGGCTGAAGCATCCAGGACATCAACCCGCATGGCGTCAGGCATATCGCCCACCGGCTTCCTGACGCTCTTCACCGAAGAGGAGATCGGCACACCCTCGCCCGCCGCACGACGTGCAGCGCCCGTCATCAGTCCGCTGGTGCGTTTTGGCAGTGCGCAGGACCGCATCGAATTCGTGCGGCGGCGCATCAAACAACTCGGCTTCGACTCATTCAGCTATTCGGCCACGCGCACCACCGCGCATCACAAGTCGATGTTCGTGCTGACCAGCTACGAGTCGCAGACATGGCTCACGCGCTATTTCCGCGAGCGTTATTTCGAGCTCGATCCGCGCGTCGCGCTGGCGTCGCCGACCGGCATGCCGTTCCTCTGGAACACCGCCGACATGCGCGCCGATCTGCCGCGCGCGCAGATGCGCAGCGAGCGGCTCGGCGGGCTGATCGACATGCTGGAGGCCAACGGCCGCAAAAGCGGGATTCTCACGCAGATGCCGCTGCCCGAGCCGGAGCTGAGTGCGAGCTTGTGCTTCAACTCGGAGATCGGCAACCCGCGCTGGATGACGGAATCGATCGTGGCCGAAACGCTGATGTTCGCGCACACGATCCATGAATTCATCTGGACGCACGCGAAAAGCGTGATCGGGATCGCACCCGAGCAGCAGCAGCGCGTCGCGTTGAGCGAATTGCAGCATGCAGTACTGAAGGCGGTTGTGCAGGGACAGCGCGACAAGGAAATCGCCTACTTCCTCGGGCTGTCGCCGCATAACGTCGACTACCATTTGCGGCGCTTGCGGCAGTTGTTCAACGTGCGCAATCGCGTGCAGTTGATCAATGTGGCGCAGGGGTATGTGACGTAAGAGAGGGATGAAAGGGCACTGCGGCCGGCGCGCATGTCGAGCCGGCCGCATGCGCTTGAGTCGTGAGCGCTGTCAGCTCTTGAGCCGGTACCCGGTCTTGAAGATCCAGGCAACGATCACCAGAAACACCGCCAGAAACAACGCGGTCATCCCGAGGCTGACACCGACATCCACATCGGCGAGACCATAGAAGCTCCAGCGAAAACCGCTGACCAGATAAACGATCGGATTGAACAGCGTCACGACCTTCCAGAACGGCGGCAACATATTGACCGCATAGAAACTGCCGCCGAGGAACGTAAGCGGCGTGATGATCAGAAGCGGCACGAGTTGCAGCTTCTCGAAGCTATCCGCCCAGATGCCGATAATGAAACCGAGCAGACTGAACGTCACCGCAGTCAACACCAGAAACAGAATCATCCAGAACGGATGCTGCACCTGCAGCGGCACGAACAGGCCGGCAGTAGCCAGAATGATCAAGCCGAGCAGAATCGATTTGGTGGCCGCCGCGCCCACATAGCTCACCACGATCTCGAGATACGACACCGGCGCCGACAGCAACTCGTAGATCGTGCCGGTAAAGCGCGGAAAGTAAATCCCGAACGACGCATTCGAAATGCTTTGCGACAGCAGCGAAAGCATGATCAGACCCGGCACGATGAACGCGCCGTAACTGATGCCATCCACTTCCTTGATACGCGAGCCGATGGCCGCGCCGAACACGACGAAGTAAAGCGAAGTCGAGATCACCGGTGCGATGATGCTCTGCATCAGCGTGCGCCAGGTGCGCGCCATCTCGAACTTATAGATCGCGCGAATTGCGTAGATGTTCATGAGTTACCTCGGAGCAGACTGACGAAGATGTCTTCGAGCGAACTTTGCGTCGTATGCAGATCCTTGAAGCGGATGCCGGCATCGTCGAGCGCTTTGAGCAGCGCGATGATGTCGGTACGCCCGCCGTCGCCCTCATACGTGTAGATCAACTCATTGCCACCTTTGGCGACATCCAGCCCATATCCGGCCAGCGCCGACGGCACCTCGTCGAGCGAACTTTCCAGTTGCAGCGTCAACTGCTTCTTGCCGAGTTTGCGCATCAATTCCGTCTTCTCTTCCACCAGCATGATTTCGCCCGCATTGATCACGCCGATGCGGTCAGCCATTTCCTCGGCTTCGTCGATATAGTGCGTGGTGAGAATGATCGTCACACCGCTTGCGGTGAGCGAGCGCACCAGCTTCCACATATCGCGGCGCAACTCGACATCGACACCGGCCGTGGGTTCGTCGAGAAACAGCACGCGCGGTTCGTGCGAGAGCGCCTTCGCAATCAGCACGCGACGCTTCATGCCGCCCGACAGCGTAATGATCTTGTTATCGCGTTTTTCCCACAGCGACAGATCGCGCAGGATCTTTTCGATGTAAGCGGGATTTTTCGGCTTGCCGAACAGCCCGCGGCTGAACGAGACGGTCGCCCAGACGGTTTCGAACGAGTCGGTGGTGAGTTCCTGCGGCACGAGGCCGATCAGCGAGCGTGCGCCGCGATAGTCCGTCGCGATGTCACGGCCGTCCACCATCACGCTGCCAACGCTCGCGTTGACAATGCCGCAAATGATGCTGATGAGGGTGGTCTTGCCCGCCCCGTTGGGGCCAAGCAAGGCGAAGATTTCTCCGCGATTGATCGCCAGATTGATGTTTTTTAGTGCATGAAAACCCGTGGCATAGGTTTTCGACAGATTCGTGACCGAGACGATAGGCTGCATGGATTCGACGATGGCAGACACCGGTATTGGATTAAAAGGGGGCGGGACGAATACGCCGCCGCACCCGCAATGTAATTGAAAGTGGGAAAGCGTGCAGCGCAACCGCGAGATTTCGGAGGAACGGATACCGCCGGCGAGCGTGTCAGCCTTTCAGGGCCGGCCGGGGTTCTTGTCCGACAGGCCGCACCCCGTCACGGTTCGGCGCACGCGAAACTGCTGGCGAGATTCACATTGCCCTTGCCGCTATAGCGGGGAAACAGCGGGTAACGGCACAACGGACGCGAGCGCCCGTTGGTCGCGGCCGCGATATCCGTAGCGGTCAACGTTTCGGGCGATACGCCACGCGTCACCCAATTGTCGAGCGCACCCAGCAGATCCACCGAGGGGATGAACACCCCGCTGCCATGCTGGAAACCCGGCACCATGTAGAGCCGCATGAACGCATCGACCTGGTCGATGCCGAATCGATCGATCAGCGCGTCGTAGTAGGCGATCGTCTGGTTCGGGCTGATGACTTCGTCGGCGAGGCCTTGCAGTGTGATGAGCTTGCCGCCCTTCGCGATGTAGCGGGCCAGGTCGGTGTTCATCGCACCGATCGTCTGTGAGAGCGCGATGAGCTGGCCGCGATATTTGCCGGGATGAAGCGGGTCGAACCTGAGCGAGTCGAACTCCGCATCGCGGGCCACGAAGTAGCGGATGTAGCCGTCGCCCTGCGCGAACAGGTAGCCGTTGGCGAAGAAGGTCGGCACGGGCAAGCGCCCGGCTTGATGCCCCAGGCCGAGCATGCCGGTCAGATGCGTGCCCTGAAAGACGTTGTAGCCGCTATAGCCGCTAACATTCCACGCCAGCTTGTAGGGCAACGACAGGCCATCGCGCATCACCAGCAAGGTGGAGAGCTGTGTGTCGGTGAGGCACTCGTCATGCGAGGGGGCTCGTCCGGCGCAGCGCAACGAGGCGATGATTTCCGCCTCGTGTTCCTTGCATCCCTCGACGTCGCTGACGATGCCGTCCGCGGCGCCATCGAGCCGGTCACACACCGCGAGCGTGCGTTGATACACATGCTCGAGCAATAGCGGTGGAATGAAACCGCCGGGCGTCGCGTATTCCGCCTGACCGAGCTTCACGCCCATCAAACGCACGCCGGAAAAATTGAGCGCGGGCGAATTGGCGATCACGCCGTCGTAGTCGTCCGGATAGCGCTGCATCACCGTGTAGCCTTCGCGGCCGCCCGTCGAGCCGCCGGCGAAATACATCCGTTGAGGTGGCCGGCCATAAGCGCGTGCAATCAGCGCGAGCGCGGCGTCGTGCGTTTTCTTCAGATGCGCGTAGCCGAAATTCGTCACCGCTTCATCCACGAGGCCGAAGACCGCGAGCGACGAATCGCCCACATGCCCCGAGTCGTCGCCGAAGGTTGCATAGCCTTGCGCGAGCGGTGCGCGATCCGGAGAGAACGGCATCACGCCCGTACCGCTCACCACCACGCCGTTATAACCCCCGCCGCCGATCTGCAGCGCGCGGCCGTTCCAGCGGCGCGGCAGATTCAGGTCGAAGCGAATATCAGGCGTGCTGGCCTTGAGCGCCTTGATGCGCCCGGTGATACGGCAATATTCGCCGCCTTGCTGATTGCCGGGCGCCGTGGCCGCGACCATCGCCGCACTTTCGATCTGCGCGCCAGCCGTGGGCAAAGCGATCAGTTCGGGGGGCAACACCGCGCCCGCGAATTCCGCGCAACGCATGTCGAGCGGCGCGTCCTTGGGCGCGGCGAATGCCTGTGAGGCGTTCGTCAGGCATAGCACGGCGCCGGCCACCGTGACGGCCGTGCGTGAATGCCCCTTAGAAAGCCTATGGCGGACATGGCGCACCTGCGCCCTCATCCGTAACCCGCGCCGTTGACAGCCGCGCGCGAGCGCGGCCCTCTCCAGTCGTTCCAGCCGCGCGCGATCATCAGCACCGCGCCGATGGCGACCAGATCGCCGCCGAGTCCGATCAGCGTGCCGCGAAAGCCGTGGAACGTATGCGGCGTTGCCGTATCGACGATCAACGACACCAGCGTGCCGCCGACAAAACACACGAGCCCGGTACGGCCGACCGTCACCACGGCCGGCAACCGCTGTGCGAGCCACGCGATGCTGCCCGTGCGCACGAACTGCGCGGCGAGCCAGGCGATGACGAGAAAGTTGATCACGCGTTCCACGGAAAGGTTCTGTTTATTCACGCCGGGCAGCGGCTGCGTCAGCACAAAGAGTTTAACAATGGCGAACGCCAGCACCGCGACCACCGCGGCACGTGTAAACCAGTGCGCCGTGCGGGTGGCGTGAAAGCGCTCGCTGACGGGCTGCACCCGGCACAGAATGCCGAGCACGAACATCAGTTGCCATGCAAACGGATTAAAAGCCCAGTCGGCCACGTCGTCAATGCTGAATAGCGCGGCCAGCGGCCGGGCAAGCGCCCAGATCGTCACGCTCAGGCCCAGCGCCGCGAGCGAAGACCGGCGCGCCAACGGCACCACGAATGGTACGAATAGCGCAAAGATCACGTACATGGGCAGTACGCTCGACAAATACGGCTGGCGCCGCAGCACGGCAATATCGAACGCTTCGCGCAGCGGCTGAACCACGAACGGTTGCCAGCCGGTCAGGTCGACCATCGGCTGGTTCAGATGCAATAGCGCGAGGACGGCGCCGGACAGCAGCGTCAATACGGCCGTCAATAGATAGGCGCGATAGATCTCCCAGCAGCGCCTGACGAAACGCATCTTCGCCGCACCTTCGCCACGGCCCGCGAGTACCGCTGTAAACGCTGCCGCCGACGCATAGCCGCCAAGGAACACAAACACTTCCGCCGAGTCACACAGGGCATAGGTGTGCAACATCAGATGCGACAGCGCGCTACCGGGAATGTGGTCCAGCACGATGACGATCAACACGACGCCGCGGAAGAAATCCACTTCGATCGAGCGTCCGCGGCGGGTGTCCATTCTGGTTCTCGCAAGATGGCGCGTGCGTGCAATGCGCCGTGAAAAGCGGTCATACACAGGGAGTTCCATGTAGGAACTCCATGAGAATAAAACGTTCCCAGCGAAACCGTGCGCCAACTCGACATGCGCTGACAACCGCCCTCTAAATGCATTCGGAGTGCCAGCAATCTGAAAATCAGATGTCGGCATGCAGTAATACTGAGTTGTCATGCCATGGTTAGCGGAAAGTCTTGCAGCAAGTTTTGCGACTTTCAAACCATCCAGCACAAACACGATCGGTAAAGGTCACTGAAAAAAATCACTGATTGCGGTGCGCGATTTTTTTCGCTTTTTTTCATCGTAGTCTCGCCCTGAACGGCAGCGCCTTGCGCACCGCCTTCGCATTGGAAGATAACCACATGAACAACAGAATTACAGGCTTCGACGGATTGCGCGCGATCGCAGTCCTTATGGTCTTTTTTCAGCACCGTTTATTCGGCGACATCGGCGAAATTGGCCATCTTGGTGTGTGGATATTCTTCGCGCTAAGCGGCTTTCTGATCATCGGTATTCTGTCCGCACAACGCGCGCGCATCGAAACAAACGGGAGCCGGTTCGGAGTGGAATTGAAGCGCTTTCTGTTTCGCCGCACGTTGCGCATTTTTCCGATTTACTACCTGATGCTGGTGGTGATGTGCGTGCTAATGGCGCTCGGGATGGCGAGCCCGGAGCTCGCGAGTGGCATGCCGTTTCATTTCGCCTATCTGTCGAACTTCTGGATCGGCTCGGTGCTGCATTACTGGCCGGGGCGTTACTCGCATCTCTGGAGTCTCGCGATCGAGGAGCAGTTCTATCTTGTGTTTGCGCCGTTATTGCTGCTGGTTGCGGCGCGGCGGCATCGCGCGGTGTGCCTTGCGATCGTCGCGGTTGGACTGGTTTCGCTACTGGCGATGCGTGCGGCACAGTGGCAGGACATCACGATTTATACGCATCCGCTGACCAACTTCTGGCTGCTGGCATTGGGCGGGATTGGCGGCTTGATGATCGCCGGAAAAGAGAGCCGCTTGCGAGTCGTGCTCGGACATGGCATGACGCTGTTCGTGTTGAGCGTTGGCCTTGTGGGCTTTTGTACGACTGAGCCCACGTGGAGTCAGTCGGGCAGTTCGCTTGCCTTCACGACGGTCAGTGGCTTGTATGGCCTCTGCATCGCGGCACTGGTGTGTTCGATTGCGTGCTGCCGCAACGCGGCGGTGATCGGCCTGCTCGAAACCGGCTGGCTGGTGAACTTCGGGCGCATCAGCTACGGCTTTTATCTCTATCACAATCTGATTCCGGACCTGACCCGCAACCACCACGCCACGGCGTTCTTCGGCGGTGCCGTGCCGCTGTGGGCGCATGTTGCCGGGATTGTCGCGTCGTTCCTGATTTCGCTGACGATGGCCGTGTTGTCCTGGCACTTGATCGAAGCACCGATTCTTCGCTTGAAAACACGGCGTGCGCCGTTGGACACCACGACGCCAATGGCTACGCAAACGCCCGCCACTTTTACCGCTCGCAATGGGCGTGCGTTGAGAGATAAAAGCACCGCTTCAGATGCCGCCTGAAGGACTCATCCATTACGTTCTGCTTTCATGCGACATGAGTAAGGGCGCGGTATCATCAGGCCTCACTTAGCCGGCTGCTTCGACCCTTGCGCGACACGCAGGCACTGAACAGGCGAACGATAAAAACAAGCCACTGCCCGCGCGAACTCCGGTCCATCTGGTCCGCGCGGTGGGCTCGCGGACTTCAACGATGTTTCATTTCAGTTTCGCCAACGGCGTGCTTGGCGCGAGCCTGCAGACGCTCAGCCTTTACGCGCTGCTCGGCATTGTTGCGGCGCTATTGCTGGGCGGAATGGTCAAGGGCGTGGTGAGTATCGGCGTGCCGCTGGTAGCGATGCCGATTCTCAGCCAGTTCATGCCGATCAAGGAGGCCGTTCTACTACTGTCGATGCCGATCATTCTCGGCAATATTCCACAGGCACTGGAAGGCGGCGACATGCTGCCGACGGTCCGGCGCATTGCCGCGCCCTTGATCGGTACGGTGATCGGCAACATCGTCGGCGTGAGCGTACTGATTTCGCTTGCGCCCCATCGCGCGCAGGCTGCTGCTGGCGTATTACTGATCGTTGCTGCGCTGCTCCTGTTGCTTTCGCCGCGGCTCACGCTGTCGCCGAGATGGGCGAAACCGGCGGGCTTCGTACTGGGATTCGGGGCGGCGGTGATGGAGAGCATCGCTTCGGTGCCCGGGCCTTTGCTGGCGATGTATCTGATCGCCACGGGCGCCACGGGAAAAGTCTTTACGAAGCAGATCGCAATTATTCTGGTGGTGTCGATCATCACGCTGGTTGCCACGTTTAGCGGCGGTGCGCATGCCAGCTGGAGCGATCTGGTCATTTCGGTGTGCGCGAGTGTGCCGGTGATCGCGGGAATACTGTTGGTACGGCCGCTTAGAGACAGATTGCCGCCGGGGGCGTTTCGCGTTCTGGTTCTGGTGTTCGTTCTGGCAGCCGCTGCGCAAATGGTCTGGAAATCCGGGGTTTTGTAGGGGTGTGGGCTGTGCGGGCCAGCCGTGGAACGCGCATTGCTACTCATTGCTCATAGCAATCCACCGGAGAGCCATCGTGGCCAACATGCCCAATCCCCCGAACGAGCACGAAAACAAGCCGGATGAAGACCCCGGCAGCCCGCCTACCGAGGTCTCCAAGCCTATTGGCGACGCCATCCCTACCCCGGTCGAACCGGGTCTCGATCAGCCTCTGCCGCAAAAGGGCGACACGCCACCACCTAAGAAATGACGTTCCCGCTCTCGTGGCGGCAAAACGGAACAAGCGCGGATCAAGCGGCAGCCGGCTCGTGCACGATCTTCAGCGCGCTCTTGTGCTCCTTGATCAGGCGGTAAACCGCTTCTCCCGGGACCGTCTCCCGCTCGAGCAGTTCATCGGCAATGGCGCGCAGCACGGGCTCATAAGCGTGCAGCAACCCATAGCACAACTCGTTCAACTCCTTAAGCAGCACGTTGGCGTGCTCGATGGCGCTCTTCATTTGCAGGCCCGCGTACTGCGACGGCAGCGCCGCGAGACTGAACAGATCGCCATCGCGGTTGAAGCCGAACTTCGACACCATGTCGAGACTGATGCGCGACGCTTCCTGCAGATCCGACGCGGCGCCGCTCGACGCTTCGGAGAACGTGAGAATTTCGGCGTTGCGACCGCCGAGCAGGACCTGAATCTCGTTGCGGATCTCGGTCTCGCGGTACAGGTGCTTGTCTTGCGCCTTGGTGATGAGCGCCACACCCAATGCGCCGCCACGCGGCAAGATCGTGACCTCTTCCAGCACACCGGTGCCGAGCAGCGCGGCGACGAGACCGTGCCCCGCTTCGTGCACCGCGATACGCGTGCGTTCGTCCTCGCTCAGTGCCCGCTCGGCGCCGCTCACGTCGCCGATGCGCGCAATCTTGATCGCTTCCATGAAATGCTTCGCGGCGATTTCCGTCTCGCCGGCTTTGCGCGCGACCAGTCCCGCCTGATTCACGACCATCGCGACCGTTGCCGGAGAGAGGCCAGTGGTCAGGCGAGCGAGTTGGTCGTAGTCGATGTCTGCAGCCTTCGACTTCAGTTTCTCCGCATAGAAACGGAAAATTTTCGCGCGGTCTTCGCGATCGGGCAAACGAACCTGCACCGTGCGATCGAAACGGCCCGGCCGGCGCAACGCCTCGTCCAGATTGTCGGGATGGTTCGTGGCCGCGACGATGATGACGCCTTCATTCGAAGCGAAGCCATCCATTTCCGCCAGCAACTGGTTGATGATGCGATTGCTCTCGGCTTCGACGGGACCGCCGCCGGTATCCGTGCGCTTGGCGAGGCCGTCGGCTTCGTCGATGAAGATGACCGTGGGGGCATTCTTGCGCGCGAGTTCGAACAGGTGTTTGACCTTCTGGATACCGACACCGTAGTACTTCGCACTGAAGTAGCTGCCAGTGATCGAAATGAAGTTCGCGCCGCATTCGCCGGCGAGCGCTTGGGCAAGCCGCGTCTTGCCGACGCCGGGGCCGCCGACCATCAGAATGCCGCACGGTGCGCGCACACCCATCGACGTGAACTGCTTCGGATCGGACAGATAGCCGCGGATGTCCGCTAGCGCCGCCTTCGCTTCACACGCGCCGATCACGTCGTCGAAACGCAGCGTAGGCGCCTTGCTGAGAAGCGACGCGCCGCCTCTCATCTCGCGTCGCATGAACCACACCATGCCGCCGATCAGCAACAGCGGCAACAGCAAACTGATCGCGTCGCGCACCTGATTGAACACCGGCACCCAGCGCGACGCGCCGGTGCGAATGTCGGCGTCGGGCAGCCAGACGAGCTGGTAGGACGCGGCCTGGCCAGCTTTGGGTTCACCGAGCAGCAGTGCGTGCGAGAACGTCGCGTTATGGTCGGTGACGAAGTATTTCGCGCCGTCGCGCTTCGACACGAGAATCGCGTTGGGGCTCACGCCGATCGCGGCCACGTTGACGTCATGAATATCACGCAGCATTTGCGATGCGTCTTTCTCTTCATGCGTCCATACCGAGGGATCGTGACGCATCTGATTCGCGATGCCGGTAAGCGCCGGGGTTGTCTGCGCGTCGCGCTGCTGGTAAAGCCAGCCGCTCAGTGCGAGCAATGCCGCGATGAATACAGCACTGACCCCAATGGCGATCTTGCGTGCGCGTCTTTTCCCAAACGAGTTCTTTCCCGGCTTCATGAGTCACTTCCAAAAACGGGCCAAAGGGGGCCCCAATACGGGTCAAATACAGGTGGTATCGGTGGGTAGTCCGGCGATTCGTATCGTCGAATTTGGGGGAGCGATCGCGCCTTGAAAGCGACGACCTGTTGTTCCGGCGCACAGTTTATCAGCGCTATATTCACTGCGTATTCTGCATACCTGAAAGTAACCGCGCCCTATTAAAAAGCGGTCAATGTCGCAGTAAATCGCGGAATATTAAAGGTGCCCATCCAGACAGGCTGGCGGCTATCTAGGCAGGTGTTGGGTTTGACGCAGGGGTGAGCCGAGCGAGCGCCCGGCGAGGACGACACTTTCGTGGCGATCCCCAGCCGGTTGCTCGGCCAAGTCCGGAGGTCTCTGTTAAAGCACCCCCAAACGTCCGATGGGCAAGACACCCAACGGTTTCACAACTGAGCGGCGAACCTCTGTGGGCCCGTCCGCCTCATTACCGCACTCTCAGGTCCTTCTTTTTTATTGCCGGTACCTTGTGGCACCGATCTTCTCTCCTGCAACTACCCCCGATCCTCGCAACCTTTCCCTTCTGCAAATCCGGACTCAGGCAGCGGTGCGCCGCCTCAGCTTCGTCTGCGCTTCACTCCCGAGACGGTCGAGAAGCTTGATGACACGTTTGCGCTGGCTGGCAATCAACTCGTGAGTCTCTTCCAGCGCGCGAATGCGCTTTTCCCAGTACTCATGGTCTAGCGGGACCAGCACGCCAACCGCGTCGCCGCGTGTGACGTACTGAACCATGTTCTCAAGATGCTCCAGTTGGCTATCCACCAGACTGGACGGACGCCGCCCGCCGCGCTGGGCGGTCGGTTGCCTGTTCGTGCCGCTCATCTTTCGATACCCCGTAAATTGGCCGCCTGCAAAGCCTGGGCCTCGCACCCATTGCGCCGCAAATGCCAATCGGCGCGCTTTCTGCGTGCTTTGCGTTTTCCAGCGCGGGGCCTGTTATAAACGGATTGGCGGCGCCGTCGATGAAACCGATCTGCATCTAATCATCCGACGATACCGCAGGTTTTTTGTTAGGCTTTACCATCCGTCTCAATATTCGACGACGGCGTGTTAAATATCTGGTTACCGCGGCTACTCGCCAGAACCACACGCCTCGTTCGCAGCAACCGATCCATGAACCAGCGCACCTTACCGCCGCACCTGGCTGCTGCCGCCGCAGCCGAATCGCGCTCCGCCATTTCTACGAGCAGCTTCAGCACGCACGCGCTCACAGCCGACGAACAATTTCTGGCCTGGCGCCAGCGCGTGGGACATGTGGTGGACGTGCCACCGTCGAAGGAGCAGGTCGCCAAAGGATTTCGCGGTGAGATCGATCTTTATGCGGTCGGCGGTATGGTGTTTACGGACTGCAGCACGGACGCGATGTTGCTGGAACGATCGGTCGCGCGGGTTTCCACGGACTCGCGGCGCGATTACGCCTTTCAACTGTTCGTGGAAGGCGAGGTCGGCCACGTGACGGGCATGCGCAAGAAACGCAGCGAGCAGGGCTCGGTGCAGGGTATCGTCGCGTTCGACCTGAATCAGCCGTTTCGGGCCGAGCGGCCCGAATGCCGGCTTCTGAGCCTGTTCGTACCCGCTGCGATCGTGGATGAGGAACTGCGCGACGCCACAGCGATTCACGGCCGCGTCGTCCAGCAGGGTGCGCCGCTGACCGGTCTCGCGCTGGACCATCTGACGGCAGTCGCCCGGGAAATCCCTACGCTCGACCCGGCCAGCGCGGCGGAGGCATTACATGCCGGCGCCCAACTGCTGATCGCCGCCTTCCGCAAGGAGACGCGACTGACCGGCGCGAGCCGGGCGGCGATGCAGGCCGCCGTGATGGGACAGGTGCGGCGCTACGTCGAAGCCAACCTGCACCAGGGCGACCTCACACCGACCAGCGTGGTTCAGGCGTTACAACTGAAACGCGCCACCATCTATCGCTGGTTCGAGCACGACGGCGGGCTCGGCGCCTACATCCGCAATCGCCGCTTGCGGGAAGCGGCGGACGAACTGGTTCGTTTCCCCCATCTTCAGGTGACGGAAATCGCCTATGGACTCGGCTTTCAGAGCGCGTCCGATTTCACTCGCGCGTTTCGCCGTGCCTTCGACATGAGCCCGCAGGACATGCGGGCGCGCGCCTTGGACCTGCAGCACCGCGGCGCAAAGGAGCGCTGGGGGAGCGTTTAAGCCGGCGGCTGCGAAGCACCGGCAAGGCGCGCATCCGGCGCCTCTGCCTCGGGAAATGCCCTTAACGCAGCAAGCGTAAGCAGGGTCGCGGCCATCAGATACCACGCTGGAACCATCGGATCGCCAGTCCGGCTGATCAGCCACGTCACGAGGAACGGCGAAAATCCGCCGAACAGGACGACGCCGAAACTGTAAATCATCGCAAGTCCCGCCGCGCGCCGATGCGCCGGAAACGCCTCCATCATCAGCACGGAACTCGGGCCGGCATTGTTGACCGCAAGCGCGACGTACCCCGTGATGATGACGAGCGCGGCGACGTCGCCCACGCCGTGGGTCAGCGCCCGGAATGCCGGCCACGCGGCCGCCAGCGACGCTACGAGTGCCGCGTACTGCAACGTCTTGCGGCTCACGAAACGGTCGGCCGCGCGCGCCACGAGCGGCGTCACCACCATGATCACGAGGCCCGACAGGCAGGCGGTCAAGAGGCTGATTGCCGCCGGCCGATGCAGCGTGTGAACCAGGTAGGCCGGCATATAGAAAACGGTGAGGTAGATGCCCACCGACGGCGCCGCCATCATCAGAAGGCCGCAGACGAAGGGACGCGGATATTCCGTGACCATGCGCCTCGGACTGAGCCGCGTACGCGGCAGCGGCGCGGCTACCGGCATGCGGCGACGCAGGTACCAGCCGACCGGTCCGATCAGCCCGCCCAGCACGAACGGAATGCGCCATCCCCAGTCATGCATGGCGGCCGGCGACAGCAGCGCCGTCGTGCACGCCCCGACCAGCGCGGCGGCGAAGGCGGCCGCGCCCTGGCTCGCGCCGCGCCAGCTCACCATGAAACACCGGTGCCGGTAGGCAACCGATTCCATCAGCGAAGCCGACGCCGGCCCGATCTCACCTCCAGCGGCGAGCCCCTGCATCAGGCGCGCGAGCACCATCAATACCGCCGCGGCCGGACCGATCGACGCATAGCCCGGCAGGCACGCGATCAGCCACGTGCCAAGGGTCATCAGCGTGAGCGATACCGTGAGGCCGGCTTTGCGGCCACGGCTATCGGCAATGTGGCCGATCATGATCGCGCCGAGCGGGCGCATCACGAAGCCCGCGCCGAAGGTGGCGAGCGAGAGCAGCAGCGACGACGCGGAATTGCTCGATGGAAAGAACAGGTTACCGATGATGACTGCGGAAAAGCTGTAGACGGTGAAGTCGTACGCCACGAAGCCGTTGCCGATAACAATTGCCGTGACGATACGCCTGAGTTCGGCGCGGGACGGTTGGGCCGCTTTGCGGGCAGCAGTTTGCATGGATTGCGGTCGACGTGGGAAGCGTCGAGGTGTTCAGGAGGTGGACAGAATGGCGGCGAAGCCTTTTTTAACGGCGCAAAAAGACGCAACTTTACACTGCGCGCGCAGATGTCCCTTCGCTTACCTCGTCAGCGGGTGGTGTCATTGTCGGATGCAGCGAAAGCATCTGACCGCACTGCTACACTTGCGAACCGCTAACTTCCCGAAGAATCCTCGCTGCCGTCGTCAGGCACATTCTTCGGCTGACACACTCCGCACGTCATGCTTCGATTCGAAAACCTCAGCAAACGCTATAGCGAACGCATCATCTTTCAGGGGCTGCATTGCGACACGGCTGCAGGATGCGTGGCGCTCAACGATGAATCCGGCAGCGGCAAGTCGACGTTGCTGGGCATCCTCGCCGGCACGATCGAGCCCGACGCCGGCGAAGTGTGGCTCGGCGGTCATTCGCTGCGCACCGCGCCGCGCGAAGCCAAATCCGTACTCACGTACGTGCCCGAAGACTGCATGACGTATCCGGAGCAGACCGGTCGTGAGTATCTGGCGCGTGTGGCGTCGGAGAGAAAGACAACGGTCGACAGTCACACGCTCGACCTTGCCCATCGCTTCGGGCTCGATCCGCATCTCGACAAGCGCTTCGAGCAGATGTCGTTTGGCACGCGCAAGAAATTCTTCCTGACCGCGGCCGTACTCGGCGAGACCAAAGTCGTGATCGCGGATGAACCGGTCGGCGGACTCGACGCCTCGGCGCGCGGGGTCCTGGTCGATCTGTTTAAAACGCTGGCCGAAACCCGCACGGTCTTTTTCTCGAGCTACGACACGGCTTTTACGCAAGCATGCGAGGCGAGAACCGTCGGTTTTGCGGACCTGGGTATGCGCGGCTAGGCGATTTCCGCACGTTGTTGGCGAGTCAACGCGCCGTACCGTCAAGTCTCATTGATAGCTCATCGTGAAGGTGGCGAGTCCTTTCACCGTACCCGGCCCTACCGTGCCGGTGGAGATGTACTGCGCGGTCAAGGGAATGCGAGTCGTGCTCGACGATGCACCGACCAGCCATTGGTTCCGATTGCCCGCCACCGCCGAATCCGGCCCGTAGCTGACTGCCGTTCCACCGCTATTAAGCACGCGTAACGCGACACCCGTCGCGGTCGACCCGCTCGCCAGCGTCAGATTGCTGGTCGTATTGCCAGGCGTGGTCGCGTCGGTCAGCGTCACATAGACATTCGCGCCGGCCTGACACGATAGTCCGATGCTGAGGTTCGTGTTGCCGACTGTCGTTCCGACGGGGCTCAATGCGCTGGCATTGACGGTAGGCAGCGTGACACTCACCGAAGGCGTGGTCACCGTGCACGTCGTCGCGACGATCGAGGTGTTGTTGACCGAGATCGTCACGAGAGCCGGCGACGTTATATTCACGGGAATATTGTGGCTGACCAGCGTGAGCACCTGCGGGATGTTCACCGCGCCACCCGTCGTCACTTGTGCGGCCGTTTTGACCAGTTGGTAGGTGAACGTAAAGCTGCCCTGGAACGCCGCCGTCGTCGTGATCGGTGCGCCGAAATCGCCCCACTTGCCGACTGCCAGTGAGGACAAAGTCGTGTTGCCGTAGGTCACGTCCACGACCTTGATGCCGATGCCCGCGATACCGGTGTTCCACACGCCCGTTACCGCGCTGCTCGTCAGTTGCGGATAGTACTGGATATACCAGCCGTTGTTGTACGGCGGCACCGTACCGGGATTCGATGGGCAGTTAACAGAAACGGTCGACGACTGCACCGGCCCAATTGCCGTGCCGACCGGCGTGTCGCGCGGCACGGTGAGCGTGCCGAAGCTGATCGCCGCCGAGCCGGTAATCGTGCATTGCAGCGCTGCGTGAGCGGGTACGCTGGCGATCAGGCCGGCACAACCCGCAGCGACTAGCATCAGGATGCCGAAGCATCGGCGCAGCGCACCGTACGAGAGAAACTTCTTCATTGCGTATTTCCTCCAGCAGACGAGCCCGCCGCTGCCTGGTTCGTCATGCCGCCCGCCGCACCACACACGGCATCGATATGCGCATACGCGCCGCGATCTTCGCCCTTCGGCGGCAAGTGATAACCGAAGGCACACTGCTCATCGGCCGCATCGCCCCACTTCACGGTGAGCGCACCCTCATCGGCCACGCCGCGCACGAAGATGCGGCTGTTCTGGCCGATCGCGCCAACACCCTGCCCCTTCGCGTCGTACACCGTCGCGCCGAATGGCAACGGTGCGCCGTTCGGTAAGCGAGCCGAGATCACCGCCGCTCTGCCGGTCACCGTGCCGAAGTGAATCATCACCACCGAGTTGGCACGCGGCGCCACCTGCTGGCTGGTCGACTTGAATTCGACGTCGAGCGGGATTCCCTTCGGATCGATTTCGACCGTGTTCAGGCTGTACGGCGTCAGATACGGAATCACTGCATAACCGAAGTTGTCGATGCGCACGCCGGACGAATTGGTGATGCGGGCACCCTTCGCGTCTTTCGCCTTGACCACACCGATCGTGTCGCCCAGGTCGTTCGCGAAGGTCACGCCGCCCGGATGCGCAACGATCGCGCCGGTCACGCCGGCCGACACTTGCGAGAAGCCGGAGCCGCCGCTTGCGCTCGCCGCCAGCGTCGCGTACGGGCTGCGGTACTGGCCGTTCACGCCGCCTGCACTCGAGCCCGGTGCATGGTTCGCCGTCACGCCATAGGTAAATTCGTTGTCCACGCCGGCGGAGCCGTTCAGCATCGCCTGCTCGGACGACCCGCTCTGACTGTTGTGCGTGAAGCTGGTCGACAGGGTCGGCGCATGCCGGCCCGTGCCGAGCGGAATCGAGACGCTTGCGAAGATCTGGTTGTTCATCTGGCCGGTCAGGCCGTCGCGTTGTCTCGACAGCGACACGTTGTAGCTGAAGTTGGTGCCGAGCGCGCGCAGCACGTTGTTGTAACCGATCTGGAATTGCGTGGTGGTGCCGCTGCGATTCCAGTAGTCGAGCGTCGAGCCGACCACGTAGGCATTGCCCCAGCCGTTGCCGAAGCTCTGGTTCATCGTCAGTTGGACCTGATTGCGTTGGCGATCCACCGAGCTCGGGTCCTGCCCCGCGGCAACCGCGCTGCGCGCCAGCATGGCGTCGCGCAATGCCCAGAAACCGCTCGACGAATAGCGATAAGCGGCGACGGTGAAGTTCGTGTTGGTGGCCGGCACCAGCTTGCTGTAGCTGATTCGCACGCTCTGGCCGGTGGTGTTGGTCACGCCGCGAATGTTGGCGCGGGCCTCGGTTACGTCTAACGCAACCGCACCCAACGGCGTGTTGACCGCCGCGCCGAGCAGCCCGGCGAGATAGCCTTCCGCAACGATCGCCCCCGCGTAGCCGGTGATGACGTTGTTGAAACCGTGCTGCACCGTCCCCTGAAGGAGGCTGTCGTGCTGATTGACCTGCGCATCGCGAAGCTGGCCCGCGGCGACATTGAAACGGGTGATGCCCGGACGCAGCAATTGCGCGACCGACGCATAGGGCACGGAGAAACTATGCTGACTGCCGTCGGCTTCCGTGACCGTGACGAGCAGGTTGCCGCCGTAACCGGTGGCGTACAGATCGTTGATTTCGAATGCGCCCGGTGCGACGGTTGTCTCGTACAGCTTGTTGCCGTTCTGCGTGACGCTCACGCGCGCATTGGTCATCGCCACGCCGCGAATCAGCGGTGCATAGCCGCGCAGCGAGTCGGGCAACATGCGGTCGTCGCTCGCGAGTTCGACGCCGCGAATGCCGATGCTGTCGAACACGGCGCCATCGGTAAAGGCGTCACCGAGCGTCAACTGGCTACGGATCGACGGCAGATCGTGCTGCACGTAGGTCGCGATGTTCTGATACGTGCGCGGTCCGTTCGATTGCCACGTCAGCGCGGAATTCTGGCGAAAGTGCCAACTGCCGACGTTGACGCCGCTATTCAGGCCGAGATAGGTCTGCGTATTTGACAACCCCGCGGAGCCCGAACCCGTCACGCGAAACGAATTCAGGTTGTAGCCCAAGGTGGCCGAGGTCACGCCTTCGTCCCAGAACTCGGGGCTCACATAGCCTTGCGGATTGCGCAGCAGCGCTGCCTGCGGGATGCTCAGGTCGAGCCGCAGATCGGACAGGTCGAAGGATTGCGACGCACCATCGACGAGATCGGCGACGTTCGCGCATTCGCCCGCCTGGGCTTTCGCGAGTTCGCCACGGCCCTTGTCCGACAGTGCCGAAAAATCCAGGCCGAGGCGCTCGATCAGCGCCTTGCTGAAACACGGCACGGCGTTCCCCGCGCCTTCCCGAGCCACGAAACGCAACGTGTCGTGGCCGACCCAGTTTCCGTTCACGTAGAGATCGACCGTGTACTCGCCGGGCTGCACCGGATTGCCACGCTCGAAACGCGACACGTCGACGCTTTGGCCTTTCGGTTTCATCAGAAATTCGCTGTTGAACTGCACGTCGGCAAGCATCGTGGAGTCGGCGAACGCGGGCGTCGCGCCCCATGCGGCCAGCGCGCCGAGCATCATGGCATGGCTGCGCCTGAGCGCGAACCAGTGTCCGGCTCGCGGCCGCGAAGAATATTCCCGGGTCCGCATGATTACTTGCGGGTCCCGTCGCGCAGCGTTTTGCCGGTGACGCCGGCGCCGTAGTCGTTGATGAATGTGTAGTCGACTTGCGCCGGCACGTCGGCGAGCGGCGCAACGTTGCCAATGTCGAAGTCCGCGCTCGCGCCCGGGTCGACCATGCCGCCCTTGTCACTGGTCCAGTTCGTCGTGCCCTCATTGGCGACGATCTTGCTGAACGTCACGTGATAGGGCGTCGGGTTGGTCGCCTCGAGCGCGTAGGCGCCGTTGTCCTTGCGCACAAATTTCCAACTGACTTTCGCGGCCGCTTCGTCCGCATTTCCCGGCAGCCCCGCAGGACGGAAAAACAACTTGATGCGCGAACGGAACGCGAGTTGCAGCGAATTCGGATCGTCCGCTGTGGTGCTGGCGGCTGCGCGCGGCGGCACTTCAAGCACGTTGAGCCAGAACAGGGACTCCTTGTCTTGCGGCAAGGGCTCCTGCGTATAGATCAGGCGCAGGCTCTGCCCTTTCTTCGGATCGAGGCGAAAAAGCGGCGGCGACAGGGTGAACGGCACCTTCGATTCGTCCGGCATCGCGTTCGGATTGCCCGTGTCGAGCCACACCTGAACCAGCGCCGGTGCGTCACCTTCGTTACTGAGCTTGACGGTTACTTCACGCTCTTTTGCCTGATAGATCACGCGCGTGCCGCTGATCACGACACCCGCATGCGCGCTGCTCACCAACCATGACAATGCGAAAACCGTCATCGCCCTTGATAATTTCTTTCGCATTGCCATTTCGTTATCCTGATTGCGTGGCGAACTCGTGGTTCGCTCTGATCTCCTCGACAGCCGGCGCCTCTTGCGGGCGCCGGCCACCGCCCCGTAGCGTCCTGCTTTTACTGGTAGACGATCGAGTACATGACGGTCGTATTGACGGTACCCGCCGTCGACGCGCCATTGGTTGCCACGTATTGCGCGAAGTACTTGAGCGTGGCGGCACCGCTCGCCAGCGCAACGGCCTTCGAGTTCTGCGACGCCTGAGCCGCACCCAGCGTGATCACGCTGCTGTCTCCGTTGAGCAGGCCGATTTCGACATTGGTCGCCGTGCCCGAGGCGTTGATCAGTTGCCCCGTGGTCGTATCGACCGTGGCGCCCGGTTCGAAATAAGTCGACACGTTGCCCGAGTTCGGCGTGCAGTTCGACAGTGCGATGTTGAACGGCGTGCGGCCCGCGGTCGTGCCCGCAGTGGCGAGCGCCGAGGTCGAGACGGTCGGCAGCGTGACGGTGAAGTTCTTGCCGCCGCCGTTACCGCTGATCGTGCAGGTCTGGCTGGTGATCTGGCCGGTGAATGTGATGGTGCCGTCGGCTGCCTGCGAAACGGCCGGCATGGCGGCTGCTGCAGCAATTGCCGCCGTAGCGAGAACGCCTGAGCGCGTGAATTTCATGGTTATCCCCATTGATGAGTAATGCGTCGTATTGAAAGACCGTGTGTGTGGCGGGTTCAGCAATGGCGTTGCGCTCAAACCGACCGCGCCGGGGGCAATTATCGGGACGATGCCAAAAAGGGACAGTCAAGCAGTGTCAAGCTGGACGGGAGAAGTTTGAAGCAGTGTCAAAACGAACGCTTTCTGGAAGTAAGAGCTACTTGCGCGGCCGCTTCTGCTCCTGAAAAGCACGCCTACCCTACCGGCTTTATTCATACGAATGATGCTTAATCGAGCAAAATCTACGTTTAAAACGTGGGTGCAAGTCGATTTTGCTGGAAAGAGCTTCCTGTTGTCCGTTACCGGATAGTCAAATCGACTTAACTAAAGCTCGTTGTCTTCGCTCCCCAGCAGTGATCACGCCTCGGACTGCCTCGACGCATTCAATTGACGCGCGGGCATCACCGACGACATCTATTCGCGGAGTCCGAAATGAAACGCGCGCTTCTGATGCTTGCGCCGGTCGGCGGGATGCTGGTTGGCGCGGCCCACGCGCAAAGCTCATTGACGATCAGCGGAACAACGTACACGTACTGTGCGGCCGAGGGACAATTCTGTTCGTTCACCGGCACGGCGAACGTCGTTTACGGCACCACGTCGCCTACGCTTCAATACGATATCAATGGCCCGTTCACGGGCGGCGTGCAGTGCTCGACGGGCGCGGTGTCGAGTACGGATCCCGCATTCGGGTATGGGAAGAGTTGCTGGTACAAAAGCACTTCGGCGCCCACACCGACTCCGACTCCTACCCCTACTCCGACTCCAACGCCCACCCCTTCTCCGACTCCGAGTCCCTCTAGTGCGTGGACGCAGTGTGCCGTCGAGAACGCGCGCTGTTCGTTCAGCGGCAAGATGACCGTACTCTATGGCGCGAGCACGACTGCCAATAACGTGAGCAAAGTTTTCACCAATGGTGTGACTTGCAGCAATACGGCTTTTGGTACCGACCCGGCGTATGGAGTTTCGAAGTTCTGCTGGATTCCGAAGACACCTGCACCTGCGCCGACACCGACTCCGACACCAACGCCGACGCCGACGCCGACGCCAACGCCGACACCAACGCCGACTCCGACTCCGACTCCGACTCCGACTCCGACACCGACACCGACACCGACACCGACACCGACACCGACTCCAACACCAACTCCGACGCCAACACCGACTCCAACACCAACACCAACACCGACACCTACGCCTACGCCTACGCCTACGCCTACGCCGACACCAGCATCCGCCATCGCCTGCGCAGCACCGACGACAGCAGCCGGAGGCACCGCCAACGGCCTGATCGTCACCGACACGCGAAGCAGCGACGGCACACGCCTCTTCAATCAAGGCAGCGCCTTCCAGGTGTCGTTCGTCACCGCGGCGACATCGGCGGACACCGTCGTCTGGTCGATGCAGGATCAGTTGGGCAATATCAAGGGCAGCGGTTCGTTTGCCGTTGCGAGCGGGACGCGGACCAGCACGCTGTCGTGCCAGAGCAGCGCGGCGGGTTACTTCGCGATCACGGCGACGCTGTCGCACTCGGGCGGCACGCTCCCGCAATTCGGCACGCGTCCAACCGGCATCGCCACCTTCGGCATCCTGCCGAACCTGTCCAGCACGATACCGGCAGTCAGCTATGCGCATCAGGAGCAGCACCGCTTCGGCATGCAGGGCTTCAACGACAATGGCCCGATGCTCGCAGCGCTCGGCGTCTCCCAAACGATCGACGACCGTGAGTTGTCCGCCATGGAGCCCAATGCGGCGAATACGTGGACGCCCTCCTTATCGGATCTCGATCCGTTCTACACGAACGGCAAGATCATGCGGCTCGTCAGGCTGGACGGCATTCCCGCGTGGGCGAGTCCGACTGGCGCGTTTCAGGACGACACCAACGCACCGTCCAACGAAAGCTACTACCAGAGCTACATGGCGCGCGTGGGCACCGACAGCGCTGCGATCCGTCAGCAGTATTTTTCCAATCAGCAATACAACTATTACCAGGTGACGTGGGAGCCCCAATGGGTCGATTCGACCGCCAATTTCGTCGCGATGTATGCGGCCGCCTATAAAGGTTTGCATTCGACTGATCCGAACGCGGTCGTGATGGGCACAACCAACGTCTTTCCCGCCAACTGCTCGACGGAATGTACGCAGGGATATCTCGCCACCTACGCATCGCTAGGGCTCGGCAATTACATCGACGGTGTGACGACGCACGGCTATTACAACGCCGGCACATTCGCCGCGCATCCGCCAGAACAATACGATACCGATCCGAATCCCGCGAATGTCGCGAACGCCCTCGATCAGCAGATGAGGTCGTTGCGTTCGCAGATGCAGATGGTCAAGCCGAACATGCGACTTTGGATGACCGAGCTCGGCATCACCTACGACTCCGGCGCCGCTTACGGGGCGAGCTATCCACCGGCCAACCAGTTGTACGGGCAGGCCGCAGTCGCATTGCGCTCGCATCTGATCATTCTCGGCGAAGGTGCACAGGTCACCTACTTCTTCTACGGCGCGGACTATCCTGCTGACGTGGGCATCGGCACGTTCTTCGATCTCGCCGATCCGCAGGGGCAATATGGCGCGACGAATCTGAGTCCCAAACCAGAAGCGCTCGCGTTCGCCGCGCTGACGCGTGTCCTGGACGGCACGCAAACGCTCGGACGCCTCAACAGTCTTCCTTCGATGGTGTATGGCTACGCATTCCAGCAGCTCAACTCGGGTGCGGTGATCGCGGCGCTGTGGACGCACAACAATTCGAACTGGCCGACGTCGTCGGGTACCTACAGTTCGACCTATAGCACCACCTATGCGTTGACCGTGAACTCGACCGGCACGAGCGGCAGCGTAAGCGTCATCGACATGATGGGCAATGTAAGCTCGGTGAGCTACACGAACGGCATCGCGAATCTCACGCTGACCGAGTCGCCGATTTACGTTGTGCTGGCGAACGCGAATGCGATCCAAGGCAAGTACACGGCACCCGTGGGCTATACCGGACAATAATCATGCTTTGGAGAAATCACGCCCACCTTCCTTTCGATATCCTGACGCGGTGGCTTCACAATCACACACCGCTGGAAATCCAGACACGTCTGCACCAGCATGGCAAACAGATGGTGCTGCTGCCGATGAACGTGGGATGAGTCAGTGAACCATCGTTACCGGAGTAACCGTGCGCCTTGACAGCGACGCGAACATGGCCAGTCTTCTAAAAAAGCCCATGTGGCTCGCGTCGATCACCATGACGTCGGGCTGGGTCGTTGCCGCATAGTCGGCGATCGCTTTCGTGCGGTGGCCGAATACCCGCTTCCAGTGGTACGGCACACCGGCTTCTTCGAGAATCGTGCGGGCATCGATCAGCGCCTTGAGCATGGCATGTTTTTCCATCCGCACCAGTGAGCTTCGGGTATGGAAGGCTGCAGCGCGCCCCTGATCGACAGGCTCGAGTACTTCCAGCAATTCGACTTCGGTTACACCGCGCTCCAGAAACATGAACGCCGCATAGCGCGCGGCTTCTATCGCGCCGCCGTGGTCGAGAACAGGAATCAGCATGCGTATCATCGAGAACTCCTGGCGGGTACTTTGTACTTTGAGCTTAGCGAAAGCGGCATTAACGTCGTGTAAAAAACTGCTGTTTTTGCAGCATGCGCGCACGCAAATTACACGGCGACGGAAGGCATCCTCATGATGCCTGTATCGCAGCCGGATTCAGCTCGATATGCAAGATCACCAGCCACCGCTTCGGACAATCCTCGGCAATTTGCAGTTCCTGTTTCCTGTCACCGCCCGTCCTCACGAAACCTTTCTCACGCGCGAAGCCGAAGGCGCGCCGCGCATCGGATTGCAGCCACAGCGTCAACAGTCCGCATGTCACGCAGCTGAACAGCCAGATCGTTTCATGAGGCAGCGTAGCATCGAGTTGCTGAGCGACGTAGGTAAAAATAGTCGTGAGAACCTGATTGGTGACAAAGGCGATGGCGACGACCTTGCACATCCCCCTGAATATCATCGCGGGTCTTGAAGGCGTCATGGCAGGTCAAAACCCGGTGCGGAAAACACGCGAGCCTCCACGGTCACGTTGCCCTTTGTTTGTTCGAATGCCATACACACTCCAGCAAAAACCAGATTTTCCTTGCGGCGAAACGCCAGACTTGAACTATACGAACGACACCGTAAAGGCCGAGAATCGATTGCCGCCGGCGATATAAAAATCCTGTGAAAATCACCGCACGCCGACCAGCCGGTAGCCCACGCCGGCCTCGGTGACGATGTGTTCGGGGTGTGCCGGATCGCGCTCGAGCTTGTGGCGCAGATGCCCCATGTAGATGCGCAGGTAGTGGTGGTTGTCGGTCTGCAGGGGACCCCATACCTCGCCGAGCAACTGCTCATGCGTCAATACACGCCCAGGATGGCGCACCAGCGCGGAGAGCAGGCGATATTCGGTGGGGCTGAGATGGACGACCCGGCTGCCGCGCACGACCCTGCGCTCGCCGAGATCGATTGTGACGAGGCCGAACTGAACCTGAGGCACGCCGACCCTGTCGCCGTTGGTCTGCCTGCGCAAATGCGCTCTGATCCGCGCGCCAAGTTCGGGCAAGCCGAATGGTTTGGTGAGGTAATCGTCGGCGCCGGCGTCGAGCGCCGCAACCTTGTCTTCTTCGCGGCTTCGCGCCGACAGGACGATCACCGGCATCGCGGACCAGCCGCGCAACTCGCGGATCACCTCGATGCCGTCCATGTCCGGCAAACTCAGATCGATGATGACGAGATCCGCCAGCCGCGTCGCAGCCTGCGCCAGGCCTTGTGCGCCGGTCTGTGCGTCGAAGACGCTCATGCCGGCCGCTTCGAGGCTAGTACGAATGAAGCGGCGGATGGCTTTGTCAGCGTCGATCACAACGACTGTTACGGTGGGATCGCTCATCCGCAGGCTCAATGCATCGGCTTGAGGTCATCCAAAGCCAGGTTGAGCTTCAGCACATTCACGCGGGCCTCGCCGAAAATGCCGAACTGCCGCCCCGACGTATTGCGCGCAACAAGATTGGTCACCTGATCGACCGGCAAGCCGCGGACCTGCGCCACGCGCGCCACCTGATAGGCGGCAGCGGCCGGACTGATTTCCGGGTCGAGGCCGCTACCCGACGACGTCACGAGATCCACCGGCACCGGTTGCGACATATCGTTACCTGCCGCCTTCAACGCATCGAGACGGCCTTTGATTTCGTCAGCGAGCGCGGGATTGGTCGGGCCAAGGTTCGAACCACCCGAGTTCTGCGCGTTGTACGGCTGGGGCGTGGTGGCCGACAGGCGTCCCCAGAAATAGTACGGCGCGTCGAACTGCTGGCCGATCAGCGCGGAGCCGGCCACTTTGCCATCCTTCTCGAGCATGCTGCCGTTCGCCTGAGCCGCGAAGGCTGCATGACCGATTGCGGTCACAACGATCGGATAGATCACCCCGGTGATCACCGTCATCAGGATGAACAGAACAAGTACCGGTCGAATCAGCGTTTTCATGATCTTCACTCTATTAGGTCAGACCCAGCCGAACACGTTCAGCACCATATCGATCAGCTTGATGAACGGGAACGGCAGCAGAATGCCGCCCAGCCCGTAGATCAGCAGATTGCGGCGCAGCAGCGACGCCGCGCCGAGCGGCCGGTACTTCACGCCCTTGAGTGCCAGCGGAATCAGCGCAACGATGATCAGCGCATTGAAAATCACCGCCGAGAGAATGGCCGATGAAGGCGAGCTCAGATGCATCACGTCGAGCACACGCAATTGCGGATAAGTCGTCGCGAACGCCGCCGGGATGATCGCAAAGTATTTGGCGACGTCGTTCGCAATCGAGAACGTGGTGAGCGAGCCGCGCGTCATCAGCATCTGCTTGCCGATCTCGACGATCTCGATCAGCTTGGTTGGATTCGAATCGAGGTCGACCATGTTGCCGGCTTCCTTCGCGGCCTGCGTGCCGGTATTCATCGCCACCGCCACGTCCGCTTGCGCGAGCGCAGGGGCGTCGTTGGTGCCGTCGCCGGTCATTGCCACGAGCCGGCCTTCGGCCTGGTGCGAGCGGATCGTGGCGAGCTTGGCCTCCGGCGTCACCTCGGCGAGGAAGTCGTCCACGCCGGCTTCGGCAGCGATCGCTGCCGCGGTCAGGCGGTTATCGCCCGTCACCATGATGGTCTTGATGCCCATCTTGCGCAGTTCGGCGAAGCGTTCCTTGATACCGCCCTTGACGATGTCCTTCAACTCGATCACGCCCATGCAACGTGCAGCGCTCTCGCCGCGCACTTGCTGCGCGACGACCAGCGGCGTGCTGCCGCGCCGTGCGATTTCCGTCACCGCAGCCGTCAACTCCGCGGGGAAACGACCGCCGTGCGCCTCGACATAGTGTTTGATCGCGTCGGATGCGCCCTTGCGAATCTCACGGTCGGGCAGATCGACACCGCTCATGCGCGACTGCGCGCTAAAGGCGAGGAAGGTCGCCTGCAATGCGTGCATATCGCGTTCGCGGATATTGAAGCGCTGCTTCGCCAGCACGACGATGCTGCGCCCTTCCGGTGTTTCGTCCGCAAGTGAAGACAACTGCGCGGCGTCGGCGAGCTGTTCCTCCGTGACGCCCGGCGCCGGCGTGAAAGCCGAAGCCTGGCGATTGCCGAGCGTGATCGTGCCGGTCTTGTCGAGTAGCAACACGTCGACGTCGCCTGCGGCTTCAACAGCGCGGCCCGAGGTGGCAATCACGTTCGCCTGCATCATCCGGCTCATGCCCGCTACGCCGATCGCTGAAAGCAGACCGCCGATGGTGGTCGGAATCAGGCACACCAGCAGCGCGACCAGCGCGGTAATCGTGACGACATGCCCTGCTTTCGCGGCTTCGACCGAGAACATCGAGAACGGCAGCAGCGTCGCGGTTGCGAACAGCAGCACGAGCGTCAGCGCGACCAGCAGGATCGTCAGGGCAATCTCATTCGGTGTCTTTTGACGCTTCGCGCCTTCCACCATCGCGATCATCCGGTCGAGGAAGGCCTCGCCCGGATTCACGCTGACCCGCACGACGATCCAGTCCGACAGCACACGCGTGCCGCCCGTCACCGACGAAAAATCGCCGCCCGATTCGCGGATCACCGGCGCGGATTCGCCCGTGATCGCCGACTCGTCGACCGACGCGACACCTTCGATCACCTCGCCGTCCGCCGGAATCACGTCGCCGGTTTCGACCAGCACGACGTCGCCCTTGCGCAGATCGGTGGCCGTCGTGATGCGGATCGGCGACTTGGGATGCGCTTCCTGCAGCAGCTTCGCCATCACGTCACGCTTCGCGCCGCGCAGCGAAGCCGCTTGCGCCTTCGAGCGGCCCTCGGCGAGCGCCTCCGCGAAGTTGGCGAACAGCACGGTAAACCACAGCCAGAGCGCGATCGCGAGGATGAATCCGGCGGGTGCTTCGGCCTGGCCCGCAAGCGCCGCAATCCACAAAATGGTCGTCAGAATGCTGCCGATGTATACGCAGAACATCACCGGGTTGCGCAATTGATGGCGCGGCGCGAGCTTCCTGAACGAATCGACGAGCGCCGGCCGGGCAATCGACGGGTCGAACATCGAGCGCGCGGCGTTGCGCGCCTGACCGATGTTGCCCGGCTGATGAACCGGCGGTTGGAGTCCGTTAGTCATGCTGTCCTCTCAGTCAATGTCCCGCGACCATGATCAGATGTTCGACGACCGGGCCGAGCGCCAGTGCCGGCACGTACGTCAGCGCGCCGACCAGCACGACGGTGCCGAGCAGCAGCACGACGAACAGCGGGCCGTGCGTCGGCAGCGTGCCGGCGGTAGCGGAGATGCGTTTCTTTGCGGCTAGCGATCCAGCGATCGCCAGCACCGGCACAATCGACCCGAAGCGGCCGAACCACATGGCGATGGCCAGCGTGTTGTTGTAGAACGGCGTATTGACCGAGAGGCCCGCGAAAGCGCTGCCGTTGTTATTGGCGGCCGAGCTGTAGGCATAGAGAATCTCGGAGAATCCGTGCGGCCCAGGATTGGAGACACCCGCCACGCCGGCCGCCGTCAGCACGCCGATCGACGCACCGACCAACACAAGCAGCGGCGTGAGCAGCACGGCGATCGACACCATCTTCATCTCGTACGACTCGATCTTCTTGCCGATGTATTCCGGTGTTCGCCCGATCATCAGGCCGGCCACGAACACCGCGAGCAAGGCGAACACGAGCATGCCGTACAGGCCCGAGCCCACGCCGCCGAAGATCACCTCGCCGAGTTCGATCAGCAGGAGCGGAACGAAGCCGCCCATCGGCGTCAACGAATCGTGCGTGTTGAGAACGGCGCCACACGATGCGGCGGTGGTCGCCACGGTGAAGATGCCGGACTGCGCGATGCCGAAGCGGGTTTCCTTGCCTTCCATGTTGCCGCCGGTTTGCGCGGCCGACGCCGTTTGATCGACATGCAGCGACGCATACAGCGGATTGCCGTTCTGCTCAGACGAAATCTCGCCCCAACAGGCGACCGCGAACGCGATCGTCATCGCGGCAAGCACCGCATAGCCCTGGCGCTTGTCGCCGACCATCCGGCCGAACACCAGGCACAACGCAGCAGGGATAACGAGCATCGCTATCATCTGAACGAAGTTGGCGAACGGCGTCGGATTCTCGTACGGATGCGCGGAATTGGCGTTGAAAAAACCGCCGCCGTTGGTGCCGAGCATCTTGATCGCTTCCTGCGACGCAACCGGCCCCATGGCGATGGTCTGCTTGTCGGCCTTGTTGTCCACCATCACCGGGTTGCCCTTGGCGTCCTTGACGGGATTGCCCTGGGCATCGGTCTTCGGCGTTTGATACGTCGTCACCTGCAGCGTCGGCACGTCTTCATATGACTTGAAGTTCTGAATCACGCCCTGACTGATGAAGACAAGCGCGATGACCGTTGCGAGCGGCGCGAGGATATACAGCGTGATACGCGTGAGATCGACCCAGAAATTGCCGATCGTCGCGGCCGTATGGCGTGCGAAACCCCGAATCAGCGCGATCACGACGGCAATGCCGGTGGCGGCCGAGAAGAAGTTTTGCACCGTCAGCGCGGCCATCTGCGTCAGATAGCTGACGGTCGATTCCGGCGTGTAGTCCTGCCAGTTCGTGTTGGTCACGAAGCTGATTGCCGTGTTGAAGGCGGCGTCGGGCGTCATCGGTCCGAAGCCCTGCGGATTAGCGGGCAACCATTGCTGTAAACGCAGGAATCCATACACCGCGAACACGCCGAGCGTATTGAACGCCAGCACGGCCAGCGCGTAGTGCTTCCATGACATTTCGGCGCTGGGGTCGACCCCGGCGAGCTTGTAGAACGCGGCTTCGATCGGCCGCCCTATCCGGCGCACGACGACCGAAGAGCCGTCCACCACGCCGGTCATGTAACGGCCAAGCGGGATGGCAAGCGCGATCAGCACGACGATGAACAGGCCGGGCTGAAACAGGTTGTTGAAGTTCATTCGAGAGCCTCCGCGCGTAGCAAGGCATACACGAGGTAAGCGAACAGAATCAGCGTCGAGGCCGCCGCGAGCCAGGTCATCCAGGTGGTCATGGACGGCCTCCGGGCGCACGGCGAAGCTTGTCGCAGCCAATCACGAAGGCCGCGACGAGGCCACTGAATGCAATGATGGCGATGAGGTAAAGCAGATCCATGATCGGGTCTCCCACAGGGAACGCCTGCACCGTGAAATTTAGGAAAATCCGCGTAAACGCAGCGTCAATACTTCGCGGAGTTTCGTAAAAACGATGGACGTGGTGCGGGAGACCGCCGCGCTAGCGCAGCGGTATGGTCTTGCTGGGAGACTTTCGGGCAAGCAGTTCGACCTGCCGTTTGAGGGAGACTTTCAGGCTTTCGCACTGCTGTTTGAAAGCGGCCGCCGCGTAAGCGGCTTAAAAGACTTAAGCCGCCTTGGCCGCCTTACTCGTTTGAACCGCTTGCGCCGCTTGAGCGGCTTCATCGCGCGCAGCCTGTTCGATCCAGAGCTGGCTATCGGGAAACCAGAATGCGTCCGGGCGCGGAGGCGAGACGAGCTTCACCGGAAGGGAGGGATTGAATATCTTCGACCATGCGGACAGATAAGACGGCGTCTTCACGAGGAACCCGCAATTGGCCAGAAGCAGGCAGGACACCAGCGCCTCGCGGCCGATTTCGAGTCCCGGATAGCCGCTGAAGTGAACGGGCGTGCTGCCACAGGCGAGATGCTTTGCCGGAGCGACCCTGACCGGCTTGCTGAATGGCCAGGCGACAAAAAAATCGATAAACGCCCGTTCGTCGCTTGAAACCAAAATATTGGTCAAGTGCGGGTTTTCCGCGAGCGTGGCTTCCACATGGCGGCAAAAGCTTCCCCATGAAACCGGGACGGCTTCCTGCGCCTTGTCGGTCCCTCTGAAATGCGCGCCAAGGGTCGACGCGCCGAGCCCAAGCTTCTGGCAGATCGCGTCGACTTCTTCGCAGATAGACGCGGCCGGACGATAGTGCGCGAAGAAGAGCTCGCTTGCACTGCTGAGTCGAAGCCGGGATTCATAGCGCTGACGAAAGCCCAGTTGAACCAGGTCGCGCACTGTCGACGTTCTGACCTTATGGGTGATCGCGGCGCCGGAGGCGGTGTGGACGGACTCGAAGAAGGCCGAGAACCAGTCCAGTTTCCCTTCGGCGTCGCCATACAGCCCGCCGCGTGCGCTGATGCACGGGGTGAGGCATTTCTCGTCGCAATACATCAGAATAAACAGGACCATCTGCATCACGGAGAAAAAACCGGAGTTCTCCCGAATCTCGATGGAAAAGATGCCCCTGTTCAAACGCTGTGTAGCATGAAGTGAAATCCGGCGCGGCATGGCCACGGAATGCTTGAATCCCTCGCTGCGTCGGATCTGTTTCGCCCGATCGACCACCTTTCTCAACATGCCTGACTCCTAATTAATTAGGTATTTTTAAAAATGGCACGGACCTGTTTTCTGCGAAGGCAGGGACGGCTCAGCATAACACCTCAAAAAATTTGATCACGTAAAGTTTGGCTCATCTTGGTGAGCTAGCGTACAAAGGATCGGTAAGGTTTTCCCTGGATGGGCACGCCGCACTGCCGGCTCAACCCTCCGGCACCTCGCCGGTGTACTCATAGGCCACCGTCCCCCTGGGATGCCTGAACCACCCCGGATCACGATAGTCGTTGCGCCCCAATCCCTCCCGCACTTTCAAGACGGTGAACATGCCGCCCATCTCCAGCGCGCCGAACGGCCCCGTGCCGGTCATCATCGGCAGCGTGTTGTCGGGTAGCGGCATTTCCATGCCGCCCATCGAGCCGCCCGTGCTGCCCATCGCCATGTAATCGGGCACCAGCTTGTTGATGCGTTGCGCGAGGTCTTTCTGCGGCACACCGATCAGGTTCGGTACCTGATGGCCCATCGCGTTCATGGTGTGGTGTGACTTGTGGCAATGAAACGCCCAGTCGCCCGGACGGTTCGCCGTGAACTCGATGGCGCGCATCTGGCCGACTGCGACGTCCGCGGTCACCTCGGGCCAGCGGGCGGAAGGCGGAATCCATCCGCCGTCCGTCCCCACCACTTCGAAATGGTAGCCGTGCAGATGGATCGGGTGATTGGTCATCGTCAGATTGCCGACGCGGATGCGCACGCGGTCGCCGGCGCGTACCGGCAAGGAATCGATGCCAGGAAAGACGCGCGCATTCCACGTCCACATGTTGAAGTTGGTCATCTCGTTCACGCGCGGCGTGAAACTGCCCGGGTCGATGTCGTATGCGGACATGATGAACACGAAGTCGCGATCCACCTGCATGACGCCCGGGTCTTTCGGATGAACAATGAATGTGCCCATCATGCCCATTGCCATCTGCACCATCTCGTCGGCGTGCGAGTGATACATGAAGGTGCCGTGTTTCTCCAGTTGAAACTCGTAGACAAAGGTCTTGCCCGGCGGAATGTGCGGCTGCGTGAGACCGCCGACGCCATCCATGCCGCACGGCAGGAGCATGCCGTGCCAGTGAACCGTGGTGTGCTCCGGCAGCTTGTTGGTCACGAAGATGCGCACCTTGTCGCCTTCAACGGCCTCGATGGTCGGCCCTGGCGCCTGGCCGTTATAGCCCCACAGGTTCGCGCTCATGCCCGGCGCCAGTTCGCGCACCACTTGCTCGGCAATCAGATGAAACTCCTTCCAGCCGTTCTTCATATGCCACGGCAGCGACCAGCCGTTCAACGTGGCGACGGGTGCATACGGCCGGCCATTTGGAGGCGCGTGCGGCGCCTGCATCGTGGCCCCGGCCATCGTGGGCGCCTCAGGCAATGATGCGGCTCCGGCCTTGCTGACGAGTGCCGCACCCAACAACGCGGCTCCAGAGCCGCCCAGAAAATTTCGACGAGACACCATGTCATTGACCTCCAGAATCTGTGGATGACGCTTGCGGCGTCATGGATGTGAACGGCGCAGCGGCCATCGCGAGAGGCGGCAGACGGCCACCGAGCGCCTGTTGCAGGTCGGTTTCCGCGAGCCAATAGTCTTTGAGCGCGTCGATATAGCTGTTCACCGCGCCGATCTGGTCGCGCGAATCGGCAAGCAGTTCGAACACGCTCGCGAGCATGCCGTTATAGCGAAGCAACAGTTCGTCCGAAATGGTTTTGCGGATCGGCACGACTTCGTCGCGATAGTGCTTCGCAACGTCGTAGTCGGTCACATAGGCCGAATACGATTCTCGAACTTCCGAGCGCGCATTGATCGCGGTCTCGGCGACGCGGTTCGCCGACTGCAGATAGATCACTTTGGCGCGCGCCACTTTCGAAGCGCCCCAGTCGAAAATCGGAATCTCGACGCTGATCTCGTAGCCCTGCTCGCGGCCGTCGGAGGTCGTGAAATTGTTCTGATAGCCGACGTCCAACGCATTGATGAATCGCGTTGCCTGGCTTAGGCCGAATGAGCTTGCAACGCTCTGCGTCTGGAGTTTCGCTGCCTGGATGTCCAGGCGGTTCTGCATCGCGAAGTGCTCGAGGTCCTGCAATTCCGGCCTCGTTGCAGGCAGGTCAGGCAGACGCTCAGGAAGGTCGTACTGCGCTTGCGAACCCCATAGGCCCATCATGCGGGTGAGCTTTTCCCGCGCGGCTACCGACTGCTGCCGCGCTTTCGCCAGTTGCGCCACGGCTTCCGCGTAGAAGGCCTGCTCACGCGCATAGTCGAGCTTGCTGAAGTTGCCGGCTTGCTGCATGCGCAATGCGAGTTCGGCGCCGGCTTCCGCCGAATCCTTCACCTGCTCCGCGTAGGCGGCGGACTGCTTCGCCGCGACCGCGCCGATAAAGGCGCGTCGAGCATCGGCGGCGACCTTGAGCATGGCGTCCGCCGCGAGCAGCCGGGTCTGCTCGAAACGGCGACTCTCGATGCGTGTCGACAACGGCAGCGTCAGCATGTTCAACAAGCCGAGCGTGAACGTACGGCTGATGCTCAGATCGTTGCCGCCGTGCGTGCGGCTGAATGTGAAGCCGGGATTCGGCAGCCGTCCCGCCTGCACCAGGTCCGCCTCGGCAATGCCGAGTTCGCTATACGAGGCCTGCAATCCGCGGTTATTCAACAGCGCGATCTGGATCGCGTCGTCCATGCCGAGTGGCCGGGATAGCAGTTCCTGCGTGCGTTTGGCGACAGCGCTTCGATCTTCGTCCGTCTTGACTAGCACGGCGTCTTTGCCGAGCCGCTGCGATGCTGTTGTTGAAACGGTGTCGAAGCCGCCGTCCTTCGAAAAGGTCGTGCAGCCGGCGAGGAACGCCAATGCGGTAGTGGCGGCAATGAGTCGGCCAGTGAGAAAGAGATGCTGCTTCATTCTGCCGGCCCCTCTTGATGGGAACCGTGGCTGCTGTGACTAGAGCCTTGGTTGGAGCCGGCGTTGGAGCCGTGGCCGGAGCTGTGGTTGGCATCGGCATCGCCTGAATGCATTTGACCGTGGTCCATCTCGGGCTTGCCCGATCGACTCGCCACCGCACGATTGAGCGCTTGCCAGGTGGGCGCTTTCTGTTCCAGGTATGGCCGATAGTCCGCGAAGGCGGACGGCACATTGACCGCCGGAACTGATGCCGCGGCATCCGCCGGATCAGGAAGTGGTGATATGGCGTGCACGAGCGCCGGCAATACTGCCGTCGCGCCTAGCAGCGCCGCAATAAACGTTCGCATTGATTTTCTCGTCGTATGCCACCCGGACAGCCGACGTGCAACGTGCGGCCATCAAGGCGAAATTGAACATCGCAGCATCACGCTGCGAAGGAACTAGACGAGAGAGATTCGGGGAGGTCGTTCGATGCCGTCAGTCAGAAATGACGCGACACGAACAGAGGGAGCAAGAGGCACAGCGAAGTGGACGGCGTCGGCGGATATCGCCGCAACCGGAGCGACCGGCAAGCCGCCGCCAAAACAGCACGACGCGCAGGTCGAGCAGGCGTGCGCATGATGCGCGCCGCCAGGGTGACTGTCGTTCTGCGAATGGGCACCGGCGATGTCATTGGCGCTATCGGCCATCATCGCAGCATGGTCATGTTGGTGAGTCGCCTCGCCAGCATTCTCATGGAGCATGGACACCCCTTCTCCACCAACATGCGACGACTCGCATTTCATGGAGACGGCCGCGAACGACTGAACCGGAAGGCTCAGCGCGAGCAGCACGACGAGGAAGAGTTTGCGCCAGTAAGACATGGGAACGGAGTCTAGCACGCTGTTTAAGAAGCCAAGAAGATAAGAGGATAGGAAGGCGGTAAGGCTCGGACCGCAACAGTCCGCGGCGGTTTTTTGCGTCGACAGGGCTACGGTTGGCGGCAGTATCAACAACATGGACGTATATGCTTGACCTTCCCCCCATGGGAAGGTCCAACCTTAAGTTGTGATTTCTCATCGGAGGCAAGAAATGGAATTCCAAATCCCGGACATGTCATGCGGCGGATGCGCCAATGCCATTACTCGTGCAGTGACTGGCCTCGACCCGGAGGCGAAGCTCGACGTCGATGTCGCCATTAAAATCGTGAAGGTCGCATCGACATTGCCGCCGGAACGCGTCATCGAGGCAATCGCAGCGGCAGGGTTTCATCCTTCGCTCAAGCGTTAAAGAGATCGCATCAAGCTGCGTCCATCGATTAAGCTGAGCACCCTGTTCGCGGCATCATGGTCGCCTGATATCACTTTTTTCCCAACGGAACATCCAATATGAAAAACCTTCGCGCACTCCGTGCCCTTTGCCTTTTCAGCAGCGTTGCGTTTGCTGTCGCCGCGGCGCCCGTCTACGCCCAGCAGGGTGCGTCGATGCCCGGCATGAACATGTCCGGTTCAGCGGACGCCGGGTCGAGCGCATCGACGCAAGCGTTCAAGGACGCTGACGAGAAAATGATGCAGGCCATGGATGCGCCTGCCTACACGGGCGATGCCGACAAGGACTTCGTCGCCCACATGATTCCGCATCATCAAGGCGCGGTCGAAATGGCACAGGTGGAACTGAAATACGGCAAAGATCCCGAGTTGAAGCGCCTCGCCCGAAACATCATCAAGGCGCAACACGATGAGATCGCGTTCATGCAGCGCTGGCAGGCAAAGCACGGCGTGAAGTGACAACGGGCAACATCACCGCTTTAACGCTTTAACACCGCTTGACTTCGCGGTGGCGCCTGCGTCGCCATCAACGCCGGAATCCAGCCGCGAATGACTGGTGTTTACCCGCCAAACCCACTCTGACACTTGCCACTTCGTCGGAATGTGGCTCAAAATGTAAGCGCTATCATTTTAAACGAACAGCTTTAACCGGCTGAAATGACCGCCTGACACACGGTCAACACGCCAATATGTAAGCGCTAACATAGCGCGAAGAATTGCAATTGGAGAACCCCGATCTCCCGGCGACCTGACATCGCATCAGCGCGCCCCGCCCCAAACAAACACATGAACCGGAGACAACCAGCATGAGCGCCACCCCGAATCTCGAGCAGGCCCCACCGAAAATCCGCCGCGCCCAGATCGTGGCGCTCACGCTGCTGATGGTGAGCGGCATCGTCAACTATCTGGACCGCGGAACGCTTGCGGTCGCCAATCCGCTGATCCGTCATGACCTCGGCCTCTCGCTCGGTCAGATGGGCCTGCTGCTGTCCGCGTTCTCCTGGAGCTATGCGTTGTTCCAGTTGCCGGTGGGCGGCCTCGTCGACCGGATCGGACCGCGCAAGCTGCTCGGCATCGGCCTGATCGTCTGGTCGATCGCGCAGGCCGCCGGCGGATTCGTCTCGACTTTCGGCTGGTTCGTCCTTGCGCGAATCGTGCTGGGCATCGGCGAGGCGCCGCAGTTTCCGTCGGCAGCGCGTGTCGTCAGCAACTGGTTTCCGTTGCGTGCGCGTGGCAAGCCGACCGGCATCTTCAATTCGGCGTCCCCGCTCGGCACGGCGCTCGCGCCGCTTTGCCTGTCGATCATCGTGGTTCAGTTTCACTGGCGCTGGGCCTTCATCGTGACGGGCGTGCTGGGCCTGGTCGTCGCTGTCGTATGGCTCGCGGTGTATCGCGATCCGGCCAAAGCCACGATGAGCGAAGTGGAGCGGCACTATCTCGAAGGCGACGAAGCGGACCGCAAGCCGGCCCCCGCAGTCACGTTCGCCGACTGGCGTTCGCTGTTTTCTCACGGAACCACGTGGGGCATGCTGATCGGCTTCTTCGGCTCGGTCTACCTGAACTGGGTGTACCTCACTTGGTTGCCTGGCTACCTGACGATGGAGCGGCACATGAGCCTGATGCATACGGGCATTGCTGCGTCGATACCGTTCTTCTGCGGCTTTCTGGGTTCGCTCACAGCCGGCTGGTTCTCCGATCTCATCACGAGCGGCAGCACGAACCCGGTCACCAGCCGCCGCAACGCGGTGGTGATCGCGATGCTCGGCATGGTCGCGTTCACCATTCCGGCGGCGCTCGTCGAGAGCAACACGATCGCGATCGTGTGCATCTCGGTGGTGATCTTTCTGGCTAATGCCGCCTCCGCCAGTTCATGGGCGCTTGCCACCGCCGCCGCGCCGCCGAATCGCGTCGGCTCGCTCGGCGCAATCCAGAACTTCGGCGGCTTTCTGGGCGGCGCCCTCGCACCGATCCTGACCGGCTACATCGCGCAGACCTGGTCGTTCGTCCCTGCTTTGCTGACGGCCGCCGGCATCGCGTTTGCCGGCGCGATGAGCTACCTCCTGCTGGTGCGCAAACCGATCGACGACCAGCCCGTCTCCACCGAAACCCTGCGAGCGCCCGCCTGAAGGCGGACGCCGCGCCCATTCATCGAATCCTTCCCCGGAGATCAACAACATGACCACCGCCAAGCACGCCACGACTTCAGTCGAAGGCATCGTCCCCGTGATGCTCACGCCGTTCGACGATTCCGGCGCCATCGACTACGCCGGACTCGAACGCCTGATCGAGTGGTACATCGCGCACGGGTCCGACGCGCTGTTCGCTGTCGCCCAGTCGAGTGAAATGCAGTTTCTGACGCTCGCCGAGCGTGGCGCGCTGGGACGCTTCGTCGTCGAGAAGGTCGCGGGCCGCATTCCCGTCGTGGTCTCGGGCCACATCAGCGACGACGCCGATGCCCAGGCCGAAGAGCTGAACGTCGCTGCGGCCACCGGCGCGCAAGGCGTCGTGCTCGTGACGAACCGGCTCGATCCGAATCGCCAGGGAACGGAGGCCTTCGCGGCGAATCTCAAGCGGCTCCTCACGCGACTTCCATCGGACATGCCGCTCGGTTTGTACGAATGCCCGGCGCCCTACCGCCGGCTGCTGTCCGACGATGAATTGAAGCTCTGCATCGATACCGGCCGCTTCATCATGCTGAAGGACGTGAGTTGCGATCTCGCGACCGTCAAGCGACGCGTCGCACTTGCCCAGGGCTCGCCGCTGAAGATCCTGAACGCCAACGCGGCCATCGCGTGGGACGCCATGAAGGCCGGCTCCGCAGGCTTCAACGGCGTATTCACGAACTTCCACCCGGATCTGTACAACTGGCTGCGCAATGACGCGGCACAGGACCCGGCTCTCGCGGAGGAACTCGCGACGTTTCTCGTGCTCGCCGCCGTATCCGAAGCGCTCGGTTACCCCGCGCTTGCAAAGATCTACCACCAGCGCATCGGCACGTTCGATTCGATTCGCTGCCGAGCGATCGACTACGACGTGCGCGAACGTTTCTGGGCGCTCGACGCGGTACTCGACAAGATCGTCGCCGGCACCGAGCATTTCCGCTCGCGCATCGCCGCGCTCGGTCAACGCGGCTAGGCTCGCGGGCATCAGCCGTCAGAGATACCCAGTGACCGGAACGCGAGCCCCCACTGCCATGTCTGCCCGCGCTTCGCGCGCGCAGGCGGCGGTAAGATGTCGGGCGTTCTCCGATTCACTCTTCGTTTTCTGATCCAATGCCCGATTCCGCCGATTCCCCGGCTACCGTCCGAACCCCGACGAACCGTGCCCGCCGCAACACGGGCCGCACCGTGCTGTCCGATGTCGCCAAGCTTGCGGGCGTATCGACGGCGACCGTATCGCGGGTCTACAACGAGCCGGACAAGGTCTCGGCGAATGTGCGCGAGCGTGTCGAACACGCCGCGCTCACGCTCAACTGGTTCCCCAACGCAGCGGGCCGCGCGCTTGCGTCGACGCGCAGTCACATTGCCGGCATCATCATTCCAACGCTGGATGACCAGGTGTTCGCTTCGCAGGTGAGCGCCATGCAGGCAGCGTTCGCGGCACGCGGCATCACACTCGTGCTCGGTTGCTCGAACTACGATCCGGCGCAGGCGCTCGTGCAGGTGCGCGCCATGCTCGCACGCGGCGTCGAGGCGATGGCCGTGGTGGGCGAGGCTCATCCGCCCGAACTGTTCGAGGCGTTGCGCAGTTATCGCGTGCCGTATGCGGTCACGTACGCGTATCGCAAGGACAGTCCACATATCTGCGTCGGCTTCGACAATCACGCGGCCTACACGGAGGTCACCGAACATCTGATCGGCCTCGGACATCGCTCGTTCGCGGTCTGCATCCAGCCGACCCGCGACAACGATCGCGTGCAGGCGCGCGTGGCAGGCATCCGCTCGACACTCGAACGCCACGGCCTCGCGGTGCGGCCTGAGCACATGCTCGAAGGCAAATCAACGATCGAATTCGGCCGACGCTGCCTGCGCTCGATCTGGCAAGCGCCATGCGAGCGCCCGACCGCGATCATCTGCGGCAACGATCACATCGCGCTTGGCGTCCTGCGTGAGGCGGAGGAACTGGGTATCGAGATTCCCGGCGAACTATCCGTGACGGGCTTCGACGATCTCGAGATCGCGAAAGAGCTACGCCCCGCACTGACGACGATGCGAGTCGACACGTACGAGATCGGGCGTCTTACCGCACAGTATCTGCTCGATGTGCTCGACGGCAAGCGCCCGCAGCACGGACACGAAGTGCGTGCGCTATTCCAACTCAGGCAATCGACCGGGCCTAGTGCGCGATAGCTGCGCGGTGCTTTTCTCTGAATGAACAGGGATGCGCATGGTTGGTTTGTCACACCGAGTCAATCGGATCGCTCACCGCGCCTCGCTGCACCGTATGCCCCAACTGCTCGCCGAACTGCAAGGCGGCAAGCTGTGCATAGAGCGGTGAACTCAGAAGAAGCTCAGCGTGACGGCCCTGTGCAACGATGCGGCCGTGTTCCAGCACGACAATGCGATCAGCCTGTTGCACAGTCGCAAGACGGTGCGCGATAACCAGTGTGGTGCGGTTCTGCGCGGCATTGTCCAGCGCCTTTTGCACGAGCCGTTCGCTGGCTGCATCGAGCGCACTGGTCGCTTCGTCCAGCAGCAGAATGGGCGGATTCTTCAGGATCGCGCGAGCAATCGCAATGCGCTGGCGCTGTCCGCCTGACAATCGCACGCCACGCTCGCCGAGAAAGGTGTCGTAGCCTTGCGGCAGTTCGTCGATAAAGCCGGCCGCGGCGGCCATCTCGGCCGCCCGTTGCACTTGCTCGAGCGTGGCATCCGGTGCGCCGTAGCGAATGTTGTCGAGCACGCTGCCGGAAAAGATCACTGACTCCTGCAGCACCACGCCGATTTCCTTGCGCAACTCGACGAGCGGCACGTCACGCGTCGGAACGCCATTGATTAGAATGCTGCCGGACTGCGGATCGTAAAAACGCAGCAGCAATTGGAACAGCGTGGTCTTGCCCGCGCCGGACGGTCCGACCAGGGCGACATGTTCGCCTGGACGGACATCTAGCGAAAGTGCGGAAAGCGCTGCAATGCCGGGGCGCGACGGATACGAGAAGCCGACGTTGTCGAAGCGGATGCCCTCGCCTCGCGCAGGCAGCGCGACCGTGGTCTCGGCCTGCACTACCGGCGAGCGCGCCGCCAGCAGTTGCAGCAAACGTTCAGTGGCACCGGCCGCGCGCTGCAGATCGCCCCACACTTCGGCAACTGCTCCCACGGCACCCGCCGTGAACACCGCGTAGAGAATGAACTGCGACAGCTGGCCCGCTGTCATCCGCCCGGCCAGCACCGCCTGCGCGCCGAGCCACAGCACGAACACGATGGCGCTGAACACCAGCACGATCACCACGGCGGTCAACCAGGCGCGTGCACGAATGCGCGTGAGCGCCGTATCAAAGGCTGCTTCCACCGCGCCGGCAAAGCGCCGCACCTCGAAGGGTTCCTGCGTATACGACTGCACGGTCGGCATGGCATTGAGCACCTCACCTGCCAACGCGCTCGTGTTCGCGATCTTGTCCTGGCTCGCGCGCGAGAGCCGCCGCACGCGACGGCCGAAGATCACGATAGGCGCGACCACCACGACCAGCGTCGCGATGATGTAGCCGGAGAGCACTGGACTCGTCACAGCCAGCATCGCCACGCCGCCGGTCAACAGGAAGAAGTTGCGCAGTCCCAGCGACAGGCTCGTGCCCACCACCGCCTGGATCAGGGTGGTGTCGGCGGTGAGTCGTGACAGCACCTCGCCCGTTTGCGTGGTTTCGAAGAACTGCGGACTCATTCCCAGCACATGATCGTAGACGGCTCGCCGCAAGTCGGCCGTGACCCGCTCTCCCAGCCACGACACGAGGTAGAAGCGCAGCGCCGTCGCGGCGGCCAGTACCAGCGAAACGATGAACAGCGCGAAGAAATAGCGGTCGATGTGCGCCCGGTCGCCTCCCGCGAAGCCACGATCGATCAGGTATTTGAAAGCCACCGGCAACACCAGCGTGGCGCCTGCCGACGTCACCAGCGCGAGGAACGCGAGCGCCCAGCGGCCCGCATAGGGGCGCAGGAAGGGCAACAGGGCAAACAGAGGGCCGATACGTCGTGAAGCGGATGCAGGCGGCGAAGACGGAACAGCATCTGACATGAAGTTTCCCTGATGAATCGAAGGTCACCCCGATTGTGCCAGTCCTGCGGATTCAAAGGCGGTTCACGTAAAAGCCCCTTTTACACGCTTGCCGCGACTGTCCATCTGTATCAAGATCAAGCCGACTCATCCGGACCAGGCTATTCCAATGAAAGACGACTCTGACTCCGACTCCGATCCCGACAAACTGAAAGGCCCCGGTGGTTTGACGCTGCGCCAGATCCACGATCAGGTGCAGAAGAGCGTCGAGCGCGACCGCGAAGAGCTGGCATCGCGCAACGCTATCGCTCCGCAACGCAGCAGGTGGCAACGTTGGGTACGTTACGTGTGGGGCCGCAGCGGGCGTCGCTAGGCGGCGAAGATAACCGCGCAAACCCAATGCGCGGCTATACCCTAGACGATGGAAACCGGCTCCGCGCTCTGCTTCGCCTCAGAAAGCAGCCAGGCCCGGAAACCTGCATTGCAAAAGTAGTGCGCGAGGACCACAGCGCGCCAGTGCGCGCCGCGGCCCTCAACCGGCTTACTGCTTCGTCACTTGACCGTAGCCGATCACCGAGTTATCGGCTGCCTTGATCAGATAGACGACCGTCCGCTTGTACAACGTCGTGCTGCCGGAAACAGGCAGGAACGTGATTGCTGCGTTACCGGAGTAGGTCACGCCCGAACGCAGCGTGCAGGTGCTCGTCGTGCCGCTCAAGGTCATCGTGTAAAGGTTCTTGCTCGAGCCCGGCGTGGTCAACGCCAGCGTGCCCGATACACCGCAGCCGAGAATCGAACCGGTGAAGCCGCCCGCATCGTCGACCGTCAGCGTCGTCGAACTTTGCGCCCACGTACCTGCGACGCTCGACTGGGTGACCGCGAGCGCATTCGCCGGGTCATACTTCAGCGTCAGATTCACGGTGTTGCCGTTGGCCACGTAGCTGCCATTCAAGACCTGGTTCGCGGTGAAGGTCCCGCTTCCCGATGTTGCCGTGTAGCGAATGCCGCCCAAAGAAGTCTCGAAGCCGGTGGTCAAGGTCCAGTTCGGCGCAGCGGGGGCGATCGTCCCGAAGAACGTCGACGTGACGACCGAGAACAGGCCATTAATGTAAGAGAGGTTGCCGGTCGGGTCTACGAAGGCCGTCATGTTGGTCGTGCCCGATTGCGTCCAGATGCCTTCGGAACGGTTGCCTGCGGCAGCCGTCGAACCAGCCTGCGGGGCGGTCAGGCTCGGCAGTGCCTCACCCGTCAAGGCCGGCGCCGACGCAGCCGCGGGTGCGCTTGCCGGTGTGCTGGCCGATTGGGCGGTCGGCGTGCTGCTGCCGCCACCTCCACCCCCGCCACACGCAGCGAGCACAAGTGAACCCAACATTGAAACGAGTAGAGTTGATTTTGTTTTCATTTTCATTTTATTAGTTCTGGGTGCGGACTCTCAATGCCGCACAGTGATTGATTAGATCTCGATATACCCTGCGCAAAATCGCGCAACCCTGTAAACGGCAGTAAGAGAAAAGTCTTTAACGTTTACTGGATAATCGTCCTTCCTTTGCTGGGGCTTGACAGACGGCATTTTTGACGATTAAGAGAAACAGATACGATGCCGAATATGCGCATCGCATGGCATACTCATCTTCAAATCAAAATGTCCGTATCGACATCGACGATCCGGAATAGATGAACGCGTGCGATAGCAGAAAACATCGAAACGAAACTGCGGCGCTGGTAAAGTGCCGGTGATTTCGTTGCTTCCACCATGGATTCACTCACTTCGCGACGCCGCAATGCCGTTCAAGCCAAATCAAAGAAGCGCCTGCGACCCGATCGTGCTCCGCACGCGGCACCTTCCGGTCGCCGCTGCCCTGAGCCTGTCCTTGCAGGGGTGCACGCTGCGCGGTGCGCCGTCGTATGAAATCTTCGGCGCCTACTTCCCGCTCTGGCTGTTGAGCGCGGTAGTCGGACTCATCGGCGCGCTCGTCGCCCATCGGATCTTCGTGTCCACGGGGTGGGCGCAGATCGTTCCGTTTCAGCTCTCCGTCTGCGTGGCGATCGGTTTGACGGTCGGCGTGCTCTGCTGGCTTTCGGGAACAGGACAGCTCTTATGAAAATCGCCGGCAAGCGCCAAGCCTCCATCAAGGGCCGCGTGATCGCGGGCGTAATCGTCGTACTCGGCCTCGCGGCGGCCTGGTACGGCTATGACCGGACCACCCGGTTTCCATCAACGGACGACGCGACGATCGATGCCGACGTCGTCCACGTCGCGTCGCCGGTCGGCGGCCGGATCATCAGGCTGCCGGTGGAAGAAAACCAGCGGGTCGCGAAGGGCGACGTGCTCTTCGAGATCGATCCTGTGCCTTACCGGCTCGCGGTCGCCCAAGCCCAGGCCGATCTCGAACTGGCCCGCGCAACGCTCGACACGCGGCGCAGGACGATTGTCGGCGAGCGCGCCACGGCAGTCATCGCCGGCGATCAGACGGGCAAAGCGGCACACAACTACGAACTGGCATCGCGCACCGTGGAGCGGCTCACGCCGCTCGTGGCGAAGGGCTATGTCCCGGTTCAGCAACTGGATCAGGCGCAGGTCGCGCAGCATGACGCGGCGTTGTCGCTGAAGCAGGCGCAGGAGCAGAAGCAGGCCACCGCGCAGACGATCGGCGACGAAGCAGGCGCCGTCGCCTCGGTGCATGCGCGTGAGGCCGCCCTCGCGCTTGCGCAGCGCGGCCTCGACGACACCGTCGTGCGTGCGCCGCAGAATGGCTTCGTCACGGGGCTATCGGTACTGGCGGGCGAGACGATCGCGCCGCATCAATCGATCTTCACGCTCGTCCACGCGGACGAATGGTTCGCCGTCGCCAACTTCCGCGAAGGCGCGCTCGCGCGGATCGAGCCAGGCGATTGTGCGACCGTCTATTCGATGATCGACCGCAGCCAGGCGATCCACGGCAAAGTGGTCGGTATCGGCGCGGGCGTGGCCGATTCCGACCGTATCAACCTGCCGCGCACCTTGCCGATCGTGCAGCAGTCCGTCAACTGGGTGCGGGTCGCCCAGCGTTTCCCCGTGCGGGTGCGGCTGGAAGAGCCGGCCGCCCGGCTGGTGCGAATCGGTGCGAGCGCGATAGTCGAGGTCCGGCATGGCGCAGCCTGCCGGTGATCTTGCCCGACCGGGCCCCGCCGACATCCTGAAGCTGCTGGCGCCCTATCCCGGGCGCGCGGCAATGGCGGCGCGCATCGCGCTGATCTGCGCGCTGACGGCGTTCGTGACGAGCGCGTACGGCACGCCGGAAGCCGCGATCTCCGCCTATGTCGTGTTCTTCCTGAACCGGCCCGACCGCGTGCTGAGCGTGATGCTGAGCTCGGCGCTGCTGGTGCTGGTCACGTTGATGATCGGATTGGTCACGGTGGTGGCCATGTTCGCGCTCGACGATCCCATGTGGCGGGTTGCGTGCATCACGGCGCTATCGTTCGGTCTGCTGTTCGTGACCTCGGCGAGCAAGCTGCGGCCGGTGGGCGCGATCCTCGCGATGATCGTCGGCTTTGCGCTCGACGAACTCGGCAGCGTGCCGTTCGGCGAAGTGGCCACGCGCGCCCTGCTCTACGTCTGGCTGATGGTTGCGATTCCGGTCGGCATCTCGATCGGCGTCAACCTGTTGATCGCGCCGTCGCCGCGGAAGCTGGCCGGCCGCGCGCTGGCGAAGCGTCTGCGACTCGCGGCGCAGAGCCTGGTCGAACCCGAGGCGACGGCCGACGAACTCAGCGCATGCCTGCGCGAGGGCGACGCGGAAATCGGCACGTGGCTCAAGCTCTCGGTCGTCGACGGCTCGTCGGTGCGTGACGATGTCGGGCCGCTGCGGCAGGCCGTGTCGTCGACTCTGACGATTCTGGTCGCGGCCGATCTCGCGGTGCGCGAACCGTCGGGACGGCTGCCGGCATCGTTCGCTGCGCCTATCGCCGAGACGCTGGAGAACATGGCGCGGATGCTTGAGGCAGGCGGCTATCCAGTCGACATCGAACTCAAGCTGCCCAGCGGGGCCGAACTGACGCCGCTCGCGCGGCTTGTCGTCGAGGATCTGCACGAGGCGATCACCCGCTTCGCTGTGGTCGAGGCGCAAGCTGATGTCGCAGGCGCAGGCAAAACTGAAACCGATGGGCGGACCGATGCGCGGGCCGAAGCGCAAACTAGTGTCGAAAGCGCGGGCAAAATCGAAACCGAAGCCCAACCCCAAGCGCAAGTCAAAGCCGAACCCGCGCCACCCGCCGGCAAGCGCGGCGGATTCTTTCTTCCGGATGCATTCACCAACCCCGAACACGTCCGCTACGCGCTGAAAACCACGGTGGCGGCGATGTTCTGCTATCTGCTCTATTCGCAGATCAACTGGCCCGGTATCCACACCTGCTTCATCACGGTCTACATGGTGTCGCTCGGCACCACCGCTGAGACTGTCGAGAAGATGACGCTGCGGATCGCCGGATGTCTGGTGGGCGCGCTCCTCGGTATCGCGGCGATCGTGTTCGTCACACCCGTGCTGACATCCGTCGCCGGGTTGATGACGCTCGTGCTGGTCGGTGCATGGCTGTCGGCGTGGATCGCTTTCGGTTCGCCACGGATGGCGTATGCCGGCTTCCAGATCGCCCTGGTGTTTTTCATGTGCGTGTTGCAGGGCGCGGCGCCTGGCTACGATCTGACGGTCGCGCGGGATCGCACGATCGGGATTCTGATCGGCAACGTGGTCGTCTATCTGGTTTTCACCCGCGTGTGGCCTGTCACTGTGGCCGCGCGCATCGACGCCGGCCTCGTCGCGCTGAGGCAGCAATGGGAGCGATTGGCGGCGCTGCCGGATGCCGTCACGCGCCGGGCGCAGGCCGCGAGCGCCATGGCTCAGTGCGGCGCGCTGGAACAGGACATCGCGCTGATGCACTACGAGCCATCGTGGGTTCGTCCCGAAGCGCAGTGGATCGCCGAGCGCCGCAGCGCGCTGGCGAAGCTCGATGCGCTGGAAGGGCCGATGTTCCTGCTCGCCGATCACCGACCGGGCGATGCCGCGATTGAAGGCTGGCTTAAGCGGGCCATGGACGGGCTTCCGGTGCCGTCGGATGAAACCGGCGCTGCGGCTGCTACGTCTGCTGCGGTCGCGAGAGCCCCGGCTTTGCCTTCCGCGCGGAAACCAGCTTCGCCGGTCGCCCCAAATGCAGCTTTACCGGAAGCAGCAGCCAACGACGACACACGCACCGCTTTGCTACGCCTCGGCGATGCACGCCTCACTCAACTCGAACACGCTGCGTCGGACGACGCAGCGAAGGGACTCGCGACCCATGCGCCGGCTTAACCCTTCATTCGCACTGGCGATCCTGGCCGCAGCGGGTTTGACCGGATGCGCCACGTCATCGCTGGACATGGCGCCGGACAGTCCCGACCGTCCGTGGCAACCGCAGACGGACGCGACGGGCGCCATCGTGCCTGGGCCGGCGTCGGCTGCTTCGGCTGCTTCCACTGCTTCCGCTAACTCGGCTGCATTAGCTAACTCAGCAGCCTCGACCACCTCCGCACGGAGCTACCAACTCCCCGTCAATCCCGCACTCGCCGCCGTGCCACCTCCACCGGCACTCGAGCAGGCGCATGCATACGACCTACCCGAACTGATCGATCTGGCGGAGTCAGCGAACCCGCTGACGCGCATCGCCTGGAACGACGCCCGCAACGTAGCACTAGCGGCCGGCATCGCGAAGAGCGCGTACCTTCCGCAACTGTCGGTCGCGGCGATGGGGCAATACGCCGGCCTTCATAATTCGGAGACGTCCGTGCTCGGCGATTCATCGTCGACTGCAACGGGGCACGGCATGACTTCGGTAGTCGCGCTGCAATGGCTGCTGTTCGATTTCGGCGGACGCGCCGCGCGCGTCGAGGCCGCGTCGCAGGCCTCGGTGATGGCGAACATCGCCTTCACTGCCGTTCACCAACAGGTGATCTTCGACGTCAGCGTCGCGTTCTACGCATACCAGGCCGCGCGCGCCCGCATCGTCACGACACAGCAAGGCCTCGACAACGCCGACGCGATCCTCTCTGCCGCGCAGTCGCGCTACAAACATGGCATCGGCACCGTCATCGAAGTCGCGCAGGCCAATCAGAATCGCGCGCAGGCCAGGCTCGCACTCGTCCAGGCGCAAGGTGCCGAAAGCAACAGCTATCTCGCGCTGATCGCCGCGATGGGGATTTCTCCGCTGTCGAAGCCCAGGATCGCGGAGATGCCGGCGCACACGCTCCCGGCGATCACGAACGATTCGATCGACCGGATCGTGTCGTCCGCCATCGCTCGCCGCCCGGACGTGTTGAGCGCCTATGCGGCCGAGCGGGTCAATCTGGCGAAAGTGAAGGCGGCCGAGTCGGACTTCATGCCGAGGGTGTTCCTCTCGGCGAACGGCGCGTACAACACCGGCAGTTCATCGATTTCGGCGGTGCCGGCCATCGGCCAGCAACTGCCGACGGTGAACCTGAGCGGCGGTCGCTACGGCGGTAGTGTGATCGTCGGCGTGACGATTCCGCTGTATGACGGCGGCCTTAGATCGGCCGTGCTCGCGCAGGCACGCAACGATGCCGACAGCGCGTCGACCCGTCTCACTCGAAGCCGCGAAGAAGCGGTTCGGCAAATCGTTGCCGCACAGAATACGCTGCAGACGAGTCTCGCCGCACAGGCTGCGTCCAAAGAGTTGCTTGCCGCTGCGCAAACGACGTATGACGCCGCGTTCGACGCGTACCGGCACGGCGTCGGATCGGTCACCGACGCGTTGCTCGCGCAGAATCAATTGCTGGCAGCGAAGAACGCGGACGCGGATAGCTACAGCAGTTCCTTATCCGCAGCGGCGGCGCTTGCGCTGGCGACTGGCTCGGTTGACTCGATTCCGATGCGGGACAATTGGTGAGCGAGCGGTCGTCAGTGCACCTCGAAGATACGGCGTCACCCATTCGTTTGCGCTTCGCGTGTCTCGCGAACTAGCGTCTCAACCAGTTCCGCCGCCGGCATCGCCCGCGTAAGCCGCACGGCCTGCCCTGCCCATTGAGCCGCATACTCAGCGCTTCCCTGCGCCTTCGCGGCCGCATGCAACGCCTTGCCGGCATCATACGCAATGGGATAGTCGGGCAGCGCGGGTCGCCCCGGATCATCGCCCAACTCACTGAACCGGTTCTCGATGCCGCGCGCCGCCCTTCCGGAAATCGCGCTAATGAAGGTCGTGCGGCTTTCGGGACTCAGCAGTGCGGCACGATACGCAGCATCCGCAGCAGATTCGGGCGATGCCACGAATGCCGTGCCGAGTTGCGCAGCCTGTGCGCCCAGCGCCAACGCAGCCGCGATGCCCGCGCCGTCCATGATGCCGCCCGCCGCAATCACAGGCAGCGGAATCTCGCGAACAATCAGTCGCACGAGCGCCATCGTGCCGAGCAGTTCGTCCGGTGCCGACGGGTCGAAATTGCCCCGATGACCGCCTGCCTCGGCGCCCTGCGCGACGATGCCGTCCAGGCCGGCCGCCCGGATCTGAGCGGCTTCATCGAAGTTGGTGGCACTCGCCACCAGCACGATCCCGGCTTCGCGCAACGCCGCGATTTTCGTGGCCGACGGCAAGCCGAAGTGAAAGCTGACCATCGCCGGACGCTCGTCGAGCAACATCTCGAACATCGCGTCGTCTTCGACAAAACTCGTGTAGATCTCGCGCAGCGCCGTGGGCGGCTTCGCACCGAAGCGCGCGAAGTGCGGCGCCAGATACTCAAGCCAACGCGCCTCCCGAACGGGATCGGCAATGGCCGGCGCATGGGTAAACACATTGACGTTAAACGGCTTGCTGCTCAACGCACGAATTTCGTGGATCGCCGCCCGCGCGGTCTGCGCGTTCATCGCGCCGACACCGAGCGAGCCCAATGCGCCCGCGTTCGATACCGCCGCCGCTAGCGCCGGCGTGCCCACGCCCGCCATCGGCGCCTGGATGATCGGCAAGGCGACGCCCAACCGGGCGAGCAGATTCGGAGAGTCCTTCATGTCCTCAGCCCCTTGAAATCGCGACGCGCTCAGCGCTGCCGTGCGCGTATGTCTGTGATCGATTCGCCGCCCCAGCCCCAATTGTCCGTATCGATTTCCTCGATCACGACAAAAGTGGCCGCGGGGTCCTTGTGCAACACGCGCACCATAAGATCGGTGGCGCCCTTGATCAACTCGTTCTTCTGTTCACGCGTGACACCTTCGCGCGTCACCTCAATTTTGATGTACGGCATGATGCACTCCTTTCAGTTGCCCCAGGTTCGACGGGGTGTACTACCAGCGGCAGACAGTCGTTCCGCCATCCACAGGTACCGCAGGGCGTCCCGCTGTCTGTCCGGCTCCCATGTAACTCACTATACTTATGCCACTCGCGTCGATAAATACGCCCATGTCGAATTCATTTGATACGCCAAGTAATGAATAACCCGCGGATCGTCGAACGAACCAGTAAGCGCCAATTCGACGACTTGATGCTCGGCAGCATCGAGTTGTTCTGTCTCGCGGCGGAACTGGAGAGCTTTACGGACGCCGCCACCGCGGCCGGCGTCACGCCTGCGGCGGTGAGCCGCTCGGTGTCGCGGCTCGAGGAGCGCCTGGAGGTGCGGCTCTTCGTCAGAACCACGCGCCGTATCCGGCTGACCGACGCGGGCAGGACGTACTACGAGCGTTGCCGCGAGGCGCTCGGACAACTCCTCGACGCCGAGCGCGAAGCGACCGGCCAGCAGTCTGCCGCCGCCGGCATGTTGCGCATCAGCATGCCGACCCCCTATGCGCACTATCGCGTGCTGCCCATCCTGCCGGCGTTCCGCGAGCAACATCCGCAGGTGCGGGTCGACGTCCACATCAGCAATCGCAACATCGACTTCGCCGAGGAAGGCTTCGATCTGGCGATTCGCGGCAGCGCGCCGGGCGAATCGAATCTGATTGCCCGTAAGCTCGAAGACGCGGAACTGGTCGTGGTGGCCAGTCCCGCTTATCTGTCGCGAGCCGGAACGCCCACGTCGGTCGACGACCTCACGCACCACGAATGCATCCAGTTCGACCTGCCGAGCAGTGGCCGCAAAATTCCCTGGCTCTTCAAAAGCGGAGAACAGGTGCAGGAGCATTTCACCGGCGGCGGTTATTCGAGCGCGGGCGACGTACTCGGTGGCGTGACGTTGGCGCGCTGCGGCGCGGAACTGTTCCAGACGTATCGTTTCGTGATTGAGCGGGACCTGGCGACTGGCGGTCTGGTGGAAGTGTTGCCGGCGTTCGGCGGCGCCTCGCGGCCGTTCGTGCTGCTCTACCCTCACAAGCGCCATGTGTCCTTGCGGGTGCGACGCTTCGTCGATTTTCTCGTCGAGACGCTCGGTTCCGCCCGGCGCGACGACACCACCTCGCCCCTCCCCTGAAGGCTGACCGGCGATGGATCGAATCGATGCGATGAAGGTATTCGTCTGCGCCCTCGACGAGGGCAGCCTTGCCGCGGCGGGCCGGCGCCTCGGTCGCTCGCCCGCCGCCGTGAGCCGGGCCATTGCGTTTCTCGAAGCGCACGTCGGCATGGCGCTACTGCATCGCACCACGCGCACGATCAAGCTGAGCGAAGCCGGCGAGCGTTACGCCGCCTCGTGCCGGCGAATCCTGACCGACCTCGAAGAAGCCGATCTGATGATTGCCGGCGAACGCGCGGCGCCGCGCGGCACGCTGACGCTGACCGCGCCCGTGGCCGCCGGTCAGGACTTTCTGCGTCCGTTGCTCGACGAGTTTGTGGACCAGTATCCGGAAGTCACCGCGCGCCTTTACCTGCTCGACCGCCCCGCCAACCTGATCGACGAAGGGATCGACGTCGCGCTGCGCATTGCTCACCTGGCCGATTCGACGCTAATCGCGATGCCGGTTGGCGAAGTACGCCGCGTGGTGGTTGCCGCACCGCGCTATCTCGCCAAACACCCGCGCCTCAAGGAACCTGGCGATCTCGCCCAGCACCGGATTATTTCGATGACGCATTTCGGCGTCGATTCGTGGAGCTTTCCGTCGTCGAACAATTCCGCCGCGCCGCAAACGGTGCACTTCACGCCACGGCTGATCGTCAACAGCGTGCAAGGCGCGGTGGCCTCCGCCGTCGACGGGCACGGCGTCACGCGGCTCTTTTCGTATCACGTCGCCGAACAGGTCCGCGAAGCGTCGTTGAAGATCGTGCTGACCGGCTACGAGCAGGCGCCGCTCCCCGTTCATCTGATCACGCCGCAAGGCCGTCTCGCGGTGCCGAAAGTCCGGGCCTTCGTCGACTTCGCGGTCCCGCGTCTGCGCGCCCATTTCAGCGCGCTCAAAGCGATCACCGACTCGGATTGAACCGCCGCGCGGAAGAATAGCTGCCGCGCGGCGGCGATTCTCTCGCCGCGTGTTTGTTCGTAAACTGCTCGCCATGGGTAACAGCTGCGGCCAAACCTGGCTGCAACGCCAAACGCATGGAGCAGGCAATGGACTCGGAACGGAACGTGGTGCTCATCGCCGGTGCGCAGTTGCGCGCCGGATCGCGGGGGGCGTTATGAATCAGTCAGCCAATGTGGCGGCCCTTGGGGCCGGGCCCGCGAACGCCGTCAGCTACGCCGCACGAAACACACTCTACTGGCGCCGCAACCTGTTCATTTGCGTGTTCGGCTCGTTTACCACGCTCGTCAGTTTGAGCATGCTGCTGCCGTTTCTGCCGCTCTACGTGCAGCAACTCGGCGTGACGTCGCAGGCCGCGATTGTGCAGTGGTCGGGCGTGGCGTTCGGCGCGACCTTTCTCGGCACGGCCGTCACGGCGCCGCTCTGGGGACGCCTCGCCGATCGCTACGGACGCAAGCCGATGCTCGTGAGGGCGGCAGTCGGCATGGCGATTGTGATGTCCCTGATCGGCATGGCGCACAACGTGACTGAACTGGTGGTGCTGCGACTGCTGGCCGGATTGATTGGTGGCTATGCCTCGGCGTCGATTGTGATGATCGGCACCCAGGCGCCGCGCGAACGTGCGGGATGGGCACTCGGCATCCTGTCGACCGGCTCGCTGGCCGGCAGTCTCGTGGGTCCGCTGGTCGGTGGTGTGCTGCCATCGTTGATCAGCATTCGCAGTACGTTCTTTGCCGGCGGCGCGATGATCGCCGTTGCCGCCCTGCTGACGATCCTGTTCGTACGCGAGGATTTTCACCCTGGCTCCGATGCCAAAGCACACGCATCAACCCACGCCACGGCGCCGAAGCTGGCCAATCGTACCGTGATGGTCACGCTGCTGCTTACCGCGATGATGGTGCTGCTCGCCAACATGTCGATCGAGCCGATCATCACCGTCTATATCGCGCACCTCAATGTGCCGACCGACCATCTGGCCCGCACCGCCGGTATTGTGATGGCGTGCTCGGCGTTCGGCAGCATGCTGACCGCGGCGCGGCTTGGCGCACTGGCGGATCGGATCGGCAGTTGGAACGTGATTATCGGTTGCCTCGTGTTGACCGGGCTCGTGATGGTGCCGCAAGCATTCGTCACGCACTGGTGGCAACTGGCGGCCCTGCGCGGGTTGATGGGCATGACGCTGGCCGGTCTGCTGCCGTCGATCGCGAAACTGGTCCGGCACACGGCCACCGAAAGTCAGTCGGGAACGATGCTCGGGTATCTTCAGTCGGCGCAATTCGCTGGTCAGGTTGTCGGACCGCTGATCGGTGGCGTGATCGGCGTCCATCTCGGTCTGCACGCTGTGTTCTTTGTCACGGGTTCGTTGTTGATTGCCTGCGCCGCGCTCGGTCAAGCCGTGCGCAATCAGCCGACGCACGCATGACGGCCTCCTGCGTGTTTTTCCGCGTCGAAACAATACCGCCGCAGGGTACGCGCGCTACCGGACTACAACGCCGGCGGTCTCGGCGACTGGGACGGATGCTGCGTTGCTTGGGGCGGTTGTTCTAGGCGTCGAACGTGGACGCCTTAGGGCTTTTGAACGCCTTGGGTATGCGACTTCGTAGCGCAGCGGTATTCGTCGCTTATTGCCCGATATCAACTGCCTCTGAAAAGGGCTCTCTGCCGCGAAGCCGGCGTGAGGGCTCCGTTGTGTGCAGATGCACGGCGTAGGTGTCCCAAGGCAATTTAATGCCCTGCTCTGATCCGTTGGAAACCTGAACCAGAATTCGCCCTACCTCACCACGGTGATAACCGCCATGGGTCACGACGTGGGTCAGCATCGCTTCACGCGTCATATACCCGTTGTCCCCATCGGTGAACGCGAAGGGTACAGATTCGGACAGCATGGCCGGCGCGACCGTCCCTACATAGTCGAGGTACCAGTGATCCGTAGCCGTGAGGCCAGCGCGCAGTTCCGGGAGCGTTGGGGTGTCGGGTGTATTGTCCGACGCGAAGTGATGACTTTCACCAATGAGATGCGCCGCGAAGATCCTGTTCACTACCAGACAATGATTCATGAGCCGGGTAGCAAGATGAAGTTCCGCCGGATGATGCTCGGCGCTCAATCCATTCATTGCGTCCAGTCAAAGGGGCATCGACGCGCCGCCACGCTTGGCAGCAACGCGTCAATGGTCTCTTCAGCGCGTCTATGCGACTTGCCGTCGCTCCTGGCGAATCAGTTCGGCTCGACAACCAGTCGCTGGGCGGTTTTTGCTCTTGCGCTTGTCGTGTCTTTGGCGGGCTTTTGTTTGCGCTGGCTGACCTTCGTTATCGTAGGCTGGGCTTTGGCTTGAGCTTCGGCTGCGATCTGTGCGGACTCTTCAAGAAGACGCGTCGCACGGTTTGCGGTGATGCGGCTTTGAGCGACACCCTTCGCATCCAGCGCGATCACCTGGAACAGCTCGCGGTCGCAAGTGAGATCCTGCTGATACTGCTCGCCAGTGTGGACGAGTAATTCAAGCAACGTGTTCTGGCGTCGGCGTTCCTCGATCGTGATGGCAGGATTCCTACATATTGTGGCCGCAAAAGTGACAAGCGTTTCCAGTTGACTCAATTGCCGGCTGCAGAGATTGAATGCCTGCAAAGCAAGCTTTTCGTACGGGAGTGCGTCGACAGGTGGACGTGAAGCGGGTTGGGACCGAAGCGGACGTTCATTCTGCCGCACTGACCGGCGTCGAGATCGCGTGGTTTTGCCGCTCGCGTTGCCACGGCGTGGCCGGTCGCAGATATTCGATGGGCAGCGACGACAACGGAACTCAGCCTGTGCGCACGATAGTCGCACAGGCTGGTTGTCTATCAAGTGGGAGTAGAATCCCCGCCAGGAAACATCATTCGCTAGTCGATTGACTATTAAAGCCCTGTTTTTTTACAGGGCTTTGTATTTTGTCTTGAGCACCATTTTTGGAATTTCCCCATGGAAATTAAAGTCAACTTTCTCGATAAGCTACGCCTTGAAGCCAAGTTTGATGACTTCACGGTAGTGGCCGACCAGCCTATCCGTTATAAGGGCGATGGCTCGGCGCCTGGTCCCTTCGATTATTTTCTGGCCTCATCGGCCCTGTGTGCAGCTTACTTTGTGAAGTTGTACTGCGTAACTCGCAATATTCCTACCGAAAATATCCGCCTGTCACAGAATAATATTGTCGATCCGGAAAACCGGTACCAACAGATTTTCAAGATTCAGGTTGAGTTGCCGGCGGACATCTCCGACAAAGACCGCCAGGGTATTTTGCGTTCCATCGACCGTTGTACGGTCAAAAAAGTGGTGCAAGCCGGACCCGAGTTTGTAATTGAAGAGGTAGAGAACCTGGATGCCGATGCTCAGTCCTTGCTGACGTTGAAGCCGGCTTCTGACGCCAGCACCTATATTACGGGCAAGGATCTGCCGTTGGAGCAAACCATCGCCAATATGTCGGGCATTTTGGCGGGCTTGGGCATGAAGATTGAAATCGCTTCGTGGCGCAATATCGTTCCCAATGTGTGGTCGCTGCATATCCGCGATGCACACTCGCCGATGTGTTTTACCAATGGCAAGGGAGCGACCAAAGAAAGCGCGTTGGCGTCCGCGTTGGGAGAGTTTATTGAGCGCCTGAATTGCAACCATTTCTATGGCGGTGCGTTTTGGGGTGAAGACATCGCCAACTCGGAGTTCGTACATTACCCGAACGAGCGCTGGTTCAAGCCCGGCCGTAAGGATGCGCTGCCGGCTGAGATTCTGGATGCGTACTGCCTGGAGATTTACAACCCGGATGGGGAGTTGCGTGGCTCGCATCTGATCGACACTAACTCCGGCAATGTGGAGCGCGGTATCTGTTCGCTGCCGTTCGTGCGGCGGTCGGACGGCGAAGTGGTGTACTTTCCGTCCAACCTGATCGAAAACCTATTCCTCAGCAATGGCATGAGTGCCGGTAATACGCTGGCCGAAGCGCAGGTGCAATGTCTGTCCGAAATTTTCGAACGGGCGGTAAAGCGCGAAATTCTGGAAGGTGAAATCGCATTGCCTGATGTGCCGCACGAAGTGCTGGCGAAGTACCCTGGCATTCTGGCCGGGATAAAGGGATTGGAAGAGCAGGGCTTTCCGGTGCTGGTGAAGGATGCGTCGCTGGGTGGGACTTACCCGGTGATGTGCGTCACCTTGATGAACCCGCGAACAGGCGGTGTCTTTGCCTCGTTCGGCGCGCACCCAAGCTTCGAGGTAGCGCTGGAACGCAGTCTCACGGAATTGCTGCAGGGGCGTAGTTTTGAAGGCCTGAACGATTTACCTCAGCCCACCTTTGTCAGTAACGCTGTGACGGAACCAAATAACTTTGTTGAGCACTTCATCGATTCCAGCGGTGTGGTGTCGTGGCGCTTTTTCAGCGCCAAAGCGAATTTCGAGTTTGTTGAATGGGATTTTTCCGGCCAGGGTGAAAACTCCAATGCCGAGGAAGTGGCAACCTTGTTCGGCATTCTCGAAGACATGGGCAAAGAGGCGTACATGGCGGTGTATGACCAACTGGGTGCTGTTGCCTGCCGGATTCTGGTGCCCGATTATTCGGAAGTTTACCCGGTAGAGGATTTGATCTGGGATAACACAAACAAGGCGCTGTTGTTCCGCGCCGATATTTTGAACGTGCATCGCCTGGACGATGCCGGCCTGGCTGCTCTGCTTGAGCGGTTGGAGAACAGTGAGTTGGACGAGCACTCCGATATTGCCACTTTGATCGGTATCGAATTTGACGAGAATACGGACTGGGGGCAGCTAACAGTTCTCGAGTTGAAGCTGCTGATTCATCTCGCCTTGCGGCAATTCGAGGCTGCGCAAGAGTTGGTGGGAGCGTTCCTGCAGTACAACGACAACACGGTCGAGCGCGGATTGTTTTACCAGGCCTTGAATGTGGTGCTGGAGGTGCTGCTCGATGACGATCTGGAACTGGACGACTACGCCCTCAACTTCCGTCGGATGTTTGGCAATGCCCGGATGGACGCGGTAATGGGGTCGGTGGACGGCAGCGTGCGCTTCTTCGGGTTATCGCCAACGAGTATGAAACTGGAGGGGCTCGATAGGCACCAGCGCCTGATCGACAGCTACAAAAAATTGCATAAGGCGCGGGCCAATGTGGCGGCTACCGCCAGTTAGGGTTACGAGTCATGGCTGGATGCGATGATGCCTTTCATCTCCCGTAGCGCTTTGCTCAATGCATCACGATGTAAATGGGGAGTCTTTTGACGGGCTGGGGACGGAAAGACGTAGCGACCCTTACCGGTAATTGACTGCGATTCGTTCAGCACAGCGATCGCCTGCTTTGGCAATGGCACGATGTGATCGTGCCATATTTTCATCCGTTCGGCTGCACGCTTGCGGGCGATGGCGCGGCGAGCGTTGCGCGCCTCTGACACGGGGCTTCAACAACGCATTGCCGGATTCTTCAAGATTTGGGAGGCACCAATTCTTCTAATAAGGCCAATGTCCGCAGACAGAACTCGTTGCCCGCGGCGCGTTCCGCATCCGAAAAGCGGGCGATCGCAGGCGCGATCGACGACTCTTCCGCAAGCGTGACAATCGCCTTTTCAACGATGTCGAGGCCCTTCCTGGTCAAATGGACGATGAAACCGCCGTTGTGACTCGGGTCTGCCTGACGTCCTACCATGCCGAGTTTCACGAGACGGTCGATCTTTTTGGTCACTGCACCGGAGGTGACGAGTAGTGCGCGATACAAGTCGGTCGGGCGCTTTGCGTACGGGTGACCGCCGCGACGTAGTGCCAGCAGCACACGCATGTCGGACCCGCTAATATCGCCCAGGCCCTGGCACATTTTGTCGAACGCCTGTTCCACGAGTGTGCCGAGCCGCATGAAATAGATCGCGAGCAGGAAGTTGGAAAGATTGAGTTCGCTGTGCTCACTTTGCCATTGCCGCGTAATGAACTCAACGTGGCTGTTACGAGGGACATTCGATGGCCCGGAAGCGTTCGAGTGCTCCGCTACTGCCTGCTTGCGGGATGGGGGAGGCGCGGGTCGCTTTGCGGCGGCGATGCTCATCTCGATGACTTCCTTGGCTAAAGGGCGCAGGCTAAAAGGATCCGATTACGAACTGAAGGGCGCAGCGCCTGCACACAGTGACGTGCTCGAGGCGCCGCGCTTGCATGGCTATGCCGCTTGTACCGCGTGGCGCAACGCGTCGGCTATCTGGCGCTGAGCCAGGGTCGCCGCGTCGACTTGACCGCGCATACTGTAGAACGTATGTAGCATGCCGAGGTAGCGCACGCACGTCGTCGGAACACCCGCTTCGGCCAATTTCCGTGCGTAAGCTTCGCCATCGTCGCGCAAGCCGTCACACTCGGCGGTGATAACGATGGCCGGCGGCAGCCCCGCATGATCGTCGGCGAGGAACGGCGAGAGCTTCCAGGTTGTCGGTGTCACACCATGATCCAGAGCGTACGTGCGAAATGCGTGCTCGACATCGACCTTGCGCTGCACGAAGCCTTCGGCGTAGGTGGATAGCGAGGTCCCCTGCTGCCGGGCATCTGTCGCCGGATAGACGAGTGCCTGGGCGAGAATGCGAGGTTTGGCATGCTCCCGCGCCAGCAGGCATACCGCTGCTGCGAGATTGCCGCCGGCCGACTCGCCGAACACGGTCAAACGCTCGGACGGAAGCCCCAGCTTGTGCCCGTATTCGGCGACCCAGCAGGTCGCGGCCCATACATCGTCCAACGCCGCAGGAAACGGATGCTCTGGCGCGAGGCGATAGTCGACGCTGACCACCGCCAGTCCGGAGTCGTTGGCCAGATGGCGGCATACCGCGTCGAAACTGTCGCGATTGCCCATCAGCCATCCGCCGCCGTGAAAGGCCATCGTGACCCCTGTGGCGTCTTTCGGATGGTAGATGCGTACAGGGATGCCGGCGTCGGGACCCGGAACTATGAAATCGACAACCTTGTCGATATGAGGGCCGGGCTCACGTGCTGCGGTGCGTGCGGCCATGCCCGCGCGCGCCTCTTCGGGGCTCACCTCCGCCATACCAGGTTTTGCTGCGGCGTTTGCAGCGATAGCCCGAAGCGACGGGTGGATGTGGTTTTGAGGAGAAGAAGACATCGCTGGTTTTCAGGGAGTCGGGGTTGATGAGGGAGCGAACGTAATGGAGGGAATGGCGGCAACGACGCCAAGGCCGCCGTCGACAGCGATGATTTCACCGGCCATATGAGCGCTCAGGTCGGACGCAAGGAACAACAGGTGACCCGCGATTTCTGCCGGCGTGGCTGCCCGTCCAAGCGGAATCGCGTTACCGACTCTCGCCCAGGTCGCTTCGTCCAGACGCTGATTCAGTCTCGGCGTACGGACGAAGCCCGGAGACACTGCATTGATGCGCACATTGTGGGGGGCATACTCGGCACCCGCGCAGCGTACGAGGTGATGCAATGCCGCCTTCGCGGATGCGTAGGCAACCTCGTTCGGCACCGCGAGTTCGCCGGCGAGCGAGCCAACGAACGCAAAGGTGCCGCCACCATCGGCCTTCATCATTTCGCCGCCAATCTGAATCGCGAGATAGGCATGGCGGACGACGATATCGAATTGCTGGTCCCACGACGCATCGTCGACGGCAGCGAGCGGTTTGAGCCCCGCCACACCGATGATATCGACGACGCCATGCACGCGGCCGAAGTGCTGGTGCGCCGTGTCGAACACCCGTTGCATGTCTTCGCGAGATGTTGCATCCGCCGTGCACGGTATTCCGTCCACGGCCTCTGCAATTTTCCGTGCCAGCGTCTCGTCACGGTCGACGCAGAGTACGCGAGCACCGGCCTGCGCCAGTGCATGAACGGTTTGTTCGCCGATACCCTGCCCCGCGCCAAGCACCACAAAACCGCGACCGTCAAGTCGCAGCAGGGACAGGTAGTCCGGAACATCTTGATGGGTATTATCGGTCACGTGAGTATCCTTATTCGGCTGTCACGATGTTGCGATGCGACGGAATCAGCTCTTGCCAGGCTGTACCGTCCACGAGTTCCCGATCGCAGGCGCTCACGCCACGGAGGTCGAGACCGAGCGCGGGTGGTTGCTGGTTCTCCGCCACACGCTTGACGGCATCGAGAAGCACACGGCGTACGCGTACGACGGCCTGGTCGGCGGGCACCAGATGTTCGCGCGAGCGATCGTAGAGGGGGCCCTGAGACAGCCCGATCGCTGCATCTTCTACCTCGACGCCGCGCAAGCCTGTCCAGTTTTCCTTCATCAGTTCGCGGTTCTGGCCGAACATATCCGCCACGCTTGCCGTGAACTGGCAACTCTTGCGGTCATAGTACCGAGGGTCATTCAGTCCGAGCAGCTCGATGATCTTCTCTTCAGTCACCGGTGCGTCGCCGTGCACGATGATGTAGGTGCTCGTGTGCGTGTCGTCTTGAGGGACCTCGAGGACGGTGAACTGAAACGCGGGAGCAGGAATGATGCGGCCGTAGGGGACAATGAATGGCACCACGCGTGCGTTCTGGACTTTCGGATCATTTGTCTTGCGCAACGCAACGTAGTGGAAACCGAAGGTTGTCTCTTCGATCTTGAGAGCCGGTTCCAGATCATTGGACGCAAGCGCGGCGGGATTGACTACGTCCGAGTTCGGCGTGAACTCGTCGTCCTTCCAGCCGGGGCGCGCCATATTGGTGTGCAGAACGCCGACGTGCGAGCTGTCCTCTCCACCTTCCACCAGTTGCAGATAGTTGCAGTGGACGTTGACGCGCAGCACGACGCGGTGTTTCGGGTCCGCATCCATGAACGCGTAGCGAGAAAACGCCGGCTGCAACTCGCGCGGGCCGACATATGCCCAGACGACGCCGCCTTCCTCGTGCACTGGAAAGGCGGGTGCCTTCATCCGTGTCGCGTACTTCGGATCGGCGTGGTTCGGCGTTTCCAGTACGGCACCAGAGACGCTGAACTTCCAGCCGTGATAGAGGCAGCGGATACCGCCTTCTTCCACGCGGCCGAGCGCGAGCGACGCGCCGCGATGCATGCACAGCTCTTCCAGAAAACCTACCTTGCCCTCGGTGTCGCGGAAGGCGACATAATCCTCGCCGAGAAGGCGGACTCGCAGCGGCGCGCAGTCCGGATGTGGCAGTTGGACCGAGGCGCACACGGGGTGCCAGTAGCGTCGCATCAAGGCGCCGCCCGGCGTGCCCGGGCCGACACGGCAGAGAGTCTCGTTGTCTTTGTGGCTCAACATATAAAGCTCCTTAATTGACTTTCGTTATTGGCTGCGCTCTGCGCGCGCGCCATGAGACGAAACGATCCGATGGTGGGGAACAAGAGTGCGCCAGTCTTCGCCCGCACCGATTTCACCGGACACGCCAATTGCACTGCCCGCGTCCGCTCGTAGCGCGGGTATTTCCTGCTTGTCACGGGCCGCCCGGGCGTAGGACAGCAAGCAGCGCTGAAGACGGCTGATCGCGAGGTCGGCGGTGGAGAGCATCTCCTGCGACCGGTCGCGAATCGCACCGCTCGACACGCTGCACGCGGCGTCTTCCTGCGTGATGCCGTCAAACCCCGTGAAGTGGCCGTTGCGCTGCTGCGCGCGGTCCTGGCGGTAGCCATTGGCAACCGACATGGCAGTCGGAGAGTCGCAGGTGTCGATCGTCATGCCGTATTTGCGCAGCGTCGAGTCGTCCAGGCCCACGAACGTGAGTTGCTCATTGCGCAACGGTTCTTCGCCAATGCGTTTTTCGGCATCCCACCACACGTGGTACAGGAAACAGCGCTCGTCGCTGATCGGAACGATCGCAAGCCAGACATCTCCGTTCGCGTTGGCGATGAAGCAAGGCGCGATGAACGAGGTGACGCGTGCGATACGCTGACCCTGGCCTTCGCGGATGGCTACGTAGTGGAAGCCGAAGTCCGTCTCGTCTGCCTCGATTTTGGGAGCCGCGTCGAACTGCATATGCGAAGTCTTCTTCGCGTAGTCGAGATCGGAGTCGTTAGTCCTCGCCAGTGCGGAACTATGCAGAACGGTCAGATGCGACGAATCGACGAGACCTTCCATCACCTGCACATAATTGGCGTTGATGACCGCGCGGGCGTTGATGCGGTGCACGTCCGGCTGATCCATGAAGGCCCAATGCGGGAACGGCGGCTCTTCATCCTTCGGACCCAGATAGCCCCAGACAATGCCGCCCACTTCGCGCACCGGGTAGGTTCGGCCCTTGATCCGTTGCTTGAATTTCGGGTCCTCGACATTAGGCGTTTCAAGGACAGTTCCATCCACCGCGAATTTCCAGCCATGGTAGATGCAGCGCAGGCCGTCGCCATCCGCGCGGGCCAATTGCATCGATGCGCCGCGGTGCAGACAACCCTCTGCAAAGAGGCCGGGCTGGCCTTGCTGGTCGCGCCACACGACAAACCGCTCACCCAGCAGTTCAATGGTCTGCGGATCGCCATTCGCCTCCGGCATATCCGACGACTGGATCACGGGCAACCAGAAGCGGCGCATCGCATCACCCATGGCGGTACCGGCGCCAACACGGCACATCAATTCGTTATCTTGCTTGTTCAACATGTCGATCCCTCGCTACGATGTTTGGCAGTGGGTGACTGATGGCCTCAAAGATCGAGCACCAGCCGGGAAGTCTTCGCGCGCGAGCAGCACGGCATGAAGGTGTCGTTGCGTGCCCGTTCGTCGTCCGTCAAATAAAGGTCCCGGTGGTCAGGTTCACCGGCCAGCACCTTGGTCATGCAGGTGCCGCAGACACCTTGCTCGCAGGACAGCGGCAGGTTGAAGCCGGCGTCGAGCAGAGCTTGTGCGGCACTTTGATCCGCGTGAACCTCGATGACCTGGCCACTGCTGCCAATCTCGATCTCGAACCGCTCGTCGCCCGACGAATCGATGGGTGCCGCAGCGAAATATTCGCGGTGCAGATGTGCCTCGTCCCAACCGAGTTCGCGCGCGGTCTGCAGAATGTGATCCATGAAGCCGGTGGGCCCACACACATACAGGTGCTTGTCCGATGAAGGCGCGCCTATCGCGGTGCGGGCATCGAGCTGCTGATCAGGGGCACCGTCGTCGACGTGCATGTGTACCTGCGACTCCTCGTCGAATTGCGCCTGCTGCAGGCGTTCGATAAGGGCCATGCGCGATAGCGTGCGACCGCAGTAGTGCATTTCGAATGGGCGGTGTTCGCGCGCCAGTTGCTGTGCCATGCAAAAGATCGGCGTGATGCCGATACCACCCGCGAACAGGATCGACCGGTCTTTTTGATCGTCATGCAAAGCAAAGTGGTTGCGCGGGGCGCTGATCGTGAGCGTGTCGCCGGCTTGCACGTTATCGAGAAGCTTGACGGAACCACCGCGGGATTGGGGATCACGCAGCACGCCGATCCGGTAGCGAGGGGATTCGCCCGGCAAGTCATACAACGAGTACTGACGCACGGGGCCACCAGGCACATGCAGATCGATGTGCGCGCCGGCTTCGAAGGCCGGCAGGTCGCCGTTCGACAATGGCGAGAGATCAAAGCCGGAAATGTCGTCGGCCAGCCATGTCCTGGCGATGACTTTGACCTGCAGCAACGTGTCCAAAGGGGATGATTGGTTGTTCATGACAGATACTTGAGTAAAGTGAGGACAGCGTGTCAGGCGGCAACCTGAAGTCGACGCCGGATGACTATTGGCGAGGCGCCCAGCCGTCGCTGAATCAGCCAGCGCGCCAGACCCTGGTCCATCACACGCACGTGCTCCGGAAACCAGTCCACCAGCGCGCGGGCAAAGGAACGAACAACGTCGGTACGTCCCTCGGCCAACATAGCCCGTACCTCGTCGAGCGAGTGCAGCACGTTAGCGTGCTCATCGATATGACAGCCCGCTGAGCCGTAGGCCGTCTCGCGCATCGAGGCGTCCTCTTCGTCAAAGTGGCGACGCGCATGGTCGGCAAATGCTTCGAGTGCGCTCCCGAGATTTTCGTCTTCCGTTGTCAGCAGCGTATGTACGCACGCCACAAACTCGTGGTGAGTCTCGTCCATCGTCTGATGGCCGAGTGCGTAGTCGTCGCTCCAGGCAAAGCGAGGACGGGCACGGTCCTCTTCGCGGACATGTTCCGTTGCCCCGGTCATTGTTGAGCCAACCGTGGGGTTCGGTGATGGCGCGACACCATGATCGTGAGTTGTCTGCCGGTCTTCCAAATCGTTCATTTTTCAACGTACTCCTGCGAAGTTGATCGCACTGGCCAATTATATCTTCCGTGGAAGATGATGTTTTACTCATCAAATGTCGAGATAGGGAAAACGCCAATAAGACAAAATATCCTATAAAAAACAGACATTTTGTGACGAAGTAAACTTCTCATATGCGATCAAGATGGGCCTGGTTCGATGGGGTGCGGGTATCTCCCAACGTCAAATAATTTGACAAGGAAGACGATCAAAAATTATCTTCCGTGGAAGCAATTAACCAGGGGGAGACAGATGATGAGTTCAGGGTTGAAGCGGGTGGGATGTGGTTTTTCGCGACATCAGGTGGCTTGCTGGGGACTCTCGTTTCTTGCCGTATGCGCGCCGGCGGTAACCCAGGCGCAGAGTTCTGTCACCTTGTATGGGATTATCGATACCGGCATTGAGTATGTGACAAATGTCGGTCCCCAAAAGTCCAGTGTGGTACGTATGCCGACGCTCACGGGATCGATACCCTCGAGATGGGGTCTCCGCGGTAAAGAGGATCTGGGTGGCGGCCTTAGCGCGGTTTTTGTCCTGGAGTCGGGCTTCGCCCCGTCGACTGGCGCACTGAATCAAGGTGGCCGCCTGTTCGGCCGGCAGACATATGTCGGGCTTTCTGGGCGTTGGGGGACGTTAACCGCGGGCCGGCAATACTCCCAGATCTATTGGGCCATGCCGGGTGACACGATGGGGCCGAATGTCTATGCAGCCGGAGACCTGGACCCATACCTGGCTCAACCGCGACTCGACAACGCTGTCGCCTATACCTTCACAAGATCAGGGCTGACGGTGGGCGCCACGTATTCGTTCGGGCGTGACGCGGTGGACCCTGTGCCGGCCGGCGGATGCGCTGGGCAATCGCCGACGGACTGGCGGGCCTGCAAGTCGATGTCTGCCATGGTGAAATATGAAGCGGCGACTTGGGGTGTGGCGACGGCCTTTGACCGCAACTACGGTGGTGGCGGGGTCGGCTCGCCCCTGCCCAAGACTGCGCAAACCGATACACGTGCCGTTATCGACGGGTACGTGAAATTTGGTACCTCGACTATCGGTGCGGGATTCCTGCATCGAATCAATCACGGGGTGCAGACGCCGACCCTTTCCGATGCCGTCAGCAACTACTGGTGGCTTGGCGGGACCTATTTCCCCCTTCCGCAAATTGCTCTGGATGCCCAGTTCGGACACATATCAGTGAACGGTGGCAGTTCCGCGGGAGCCTCCGTGATCGCAGCGCGTGCGACGTACCTGTTGTCCAAGCGCTCTTCTGTCTATGTTACTGCGGGTCGCGTGTTCAATCAGCGCAACGGAGCGTACACGATTGATGGCGGTGTGATCCCACCGGCATCTAACCCATTGCCCGGTGTAAATCAAACGGGTGCGATGGTGGGTATTCGCCACCAGTTCTAGAAGCTTAGTGGACGCTTGAAGTCACCGCGCTGTTGTCGGCCATTCACGCCCGACAACAGCAGTGACCTGCTACTCGAGGGCGTTGAATCAGATGTTGGTGCTGGACGTTTGATCCGTCAACAGTGCAACTATCGACTATTGCGGGATGGCTGTCGCGCCGCTTTTGTTCGAGACTTCGGCGCAATCTTCTCGGTGTCTTCGATCGCGGGAGCGTTCAATTCTTCTAACAGGGCCAACGTGCGCAGACAGAACTCTGTACCGCTTGCCCGCTCGGCTTCCGTAAAGTGCGCCATCGCAGGTGCGATGGAAGACTCTTCCGCCAGTTTCACGATGGCTTTTTCGACAACGTCCAGGCCCTTCCTGGTCAGATGAACGATCGACCCACCGCCGTGACTGGGATCGGACTGGCGTTCGACCAGGCCAAGGCTCGCCAGCCGATCAATCTTCTTGGTTATTGCGCCCGAGGTAACGAGTAGCGAGCGATACAGATCGGTCGGTCGCTTTGCATACGGGTGGCCGCTGCGACGCAGCGCCAGCAGGACACGCATGTCTGACCCGCTGACACCCCAAAGTTCTTGCGTCATCTTGTCAAACGCAAGTTCGACAAGCGTGCCGAGGCGCATAAAATAAATCGCGAGCAAGAAGTTCGAAAGATCCAGATTTCTGTATTCCCGCTGCCACTGCAAGGTGATGAAATCGACATGGCTGCTACCCGGAGAATGTGGGTGCACGGCAGGCTCCGCCTGGATCGAGACAGACTTCTTGCGGGTTCGAGCGGACATGGCTCGTTTCGTGGCGGTTTGGCTCATCTAGAAGGCTTCCTGGGAAGGTCATACAATTTCAACCGATTGTAACAAGGGTTGCGAAGCTTGTACGTTAAGGCCTCGCGGCGTGGCGTTGGTCGCCTGAGGCGCAAGCGCCTGCCTCGACGAAATCGAAATGACGGATCCGTAAATAGGCAGGAGGAAACGGCGATTAGTGCGCCACAAGGAGCGGTCTTCCCAGACTCACCGCTTTTAGGCGACGTTCGGGCACAGCATCTGACAATGCCTCCGCCCGAAGGCCGATCAATCACTAACCTCCTCCCAGCCACGATCGAGTTGGCTCCCCGATACGCAGATCGCGAATCGAAACAACATGAAAGCTTCCTGACGCCAATCATTCATACGTGCGTGATTGAATGGTTAGCGCTTGTTGTAATGCAACCTCCGCGTGGCCCCCTGTTGTCGGATCGGATCAGCGTTGTCAAGCAGGTTGGATAAGCCGTCCCGGGCGCCGCGGTTATCTTTGCGTAACACTACTGGGAGCCACACAATGCTTTGGCGTCGGATTGCCCTTTTTTCGCTCACGGCTGTTGCGCTTGCAACGACGGCTGCATGGAGCGCCAGCGACGACCACGACGGGGACCAGCATGACTCCCGGCGGGATGAAGTCCATACAGCCACACCCATTAAGCATCTGGTAGTGATCTATGGCGAGAACGTATCGTTCGATCACTACTTCGCGACCTACCCGCATGCGGCAAATCCGCCTGGAGAACCTGCGTTTGCAGCGCAAGCCGGCACGCCAGAGGTGAACGGCTTATCGGGCACGTTGTTGACGGCCAACCCGAACTTTATGAACTCCGCCAATGGCACGGGCGCGGCCAATCCGTTCCGTCTCGATCGCACGCAGGCGGCCACAGCCGACCAGAACCATGCGTATACGGCTGAGCAGCAGGCATACGATAACGGCAAGGCAGACCTCTTTCCGAAATACACGGGCCGCGGCACCAGCGGCGGCGCCGGCGCGTTCGGCACGGCCGGCCAGGTGATGGGTTACTACGACGGCAATACGGTCACGGCGCTCTGGAACTATGCGCAGAACTTCGCGATGAGCGATAACGCCTATACATCGACATATGGTCCGTCAACGCCGGGTGCGCTCGAAGTCGTCTCAGGACAGACCAACGGCATGAAAGTCGTCCTGACGTCGAAGCAGCCCTCGACGGCCGGCTCGTATTACGTCAACGACGGCCAAGGCGGATTCACGATGATCAACGACGTCGATCCTGCCTACGACCTGTGCTCGAGTACCACCGATACCGCGCAGATGACCGGTAAGAACATCGGCGACCTGCTCAACGCGCGCAACATTACGTGGGGCGGCTTCATGGGCGGCTTCAATCTGTCGACCACGAACAGCAACGGAACGACAGGATGCACACGCAGCACAACGTCACAAGTGGTCGGTGCCGCCACGGCCGACTACATTCCGCACCACAACTGGTTCCAGTACTACGCGTCGACGTCAAACCCGCAGCATTTGCGTCCCAGTTCGGTGTCGGCCATCGGGCATACCTACGGGGCACATCGCTCGACCGTCGATCCCGCGAATCACCAGTACGATATCGACGATTTCTATAGTGCTGTTCAAGCTGGCAATTTCCCTGCGGTGAGCTTCCTGAAGGCGCCTGCCTATGAGGACGGTCACGCCGGGTACTCGGACCCGCTTGACGAGCAGGCGTTCGTTACGAAGGTCGTCAACTTCCTGCAACAGCAACCGGATTGGCGTGACACGGCCGTTATCGTGGCATGGGATGACTCCGACGGCTGGTACGACCACGCATACGCGCTGCCGACGAGCGCTTCGTTCGACTCGGTCGCGGATCAGTTGACCGGCTCAGGTATTTGCGGCTCAGGCACCGGACCCGACGGGTTGAATGGCAAACCGGTGAACGGCCGGTGCGGTCCCGGTACCCGCATCCCGTTTGTTGTGATTTCGCCATGGGCGAAACAGAACTACGTCGACCATACGCCGATCGATCAGTCGTCAGTAGTGCGTTTCATCGAAGACAACTGGCTTGATGGCAACCGGATCGGAGGCGGCTCGTTCGACGCGAAGGCGGGCAGTATCACGGGTATGTTCGATTTCAACCGCCGCCACGATGAGCACCGGGAGACCAGGCTCTACCTCGATCCGACCTCTGGCTTGCCCGTCAAGACGCCTCCATCCATCTGACACGTAACGCTTGTCCTTGCGACGATGAATGTCTTGCGCCGCAGCCCGTTATCGCCGGGCTGCTTCATTTTCTTCCGCCTGAATCGCCAACGAGTTGCCCTTTCAGCAGCGCCTCGAGCCAGTCGGCGAACACCTGAACCCTGCGCGATAAATGCTGCCGGTGCGGATAGAGCAAGGTCATCGGCATCGGCGCAGCCCGGTATTCGGGCATCACCTCGATGAGTTCGCCGGCGCGCAGATGCTGCTGCACATCGTACGCAGGAATCTGGATCAAGCCGAGTCCCGCAAGGCAGCACGCGATATACGCCTCGGCGCTGTTGACGCTCACGCGGCCTTGCGTTGTCAACGTCCTCACGGTTTCGCCATCGAGCCACTCCCAGGGCGCGATACGGCCGCTCGATGGCGACGCATAGTGGACGGCCTGGTGGGTTGTCAGATCGCCGGGCGTGCGAGGCGTGCCGCGCTGGGACAAATAGCGTGGGCTCGCAACATTGATCAACGGCAGATTGCCGATGGGCCGCGCGATCGTGCCGGAATCGTGCAGCTTGCCCACGCGAAGCGCGCAATCGACGCGCTCTTCGACAAGGTCGATCGCGCGATCGGTCAGGCCCAGCTCGATATCGATTTTCGGAAACGCGACGAGGAATTCCGGCAGCGCGGGTGCGACGATCAGCCGGCCGATACGGCCCGGCACGTCGACGCGCAACACGCCGCTCGGTCCTACCGATGTCTGCCGGAACAGGTTCTCAGTCTCCTCGACATCGGCGATCAGACGCAGGCAGCGTTCATAGAGCGCGGCGCCGTCCTGGGTCGGCGACACCTTACGCGTGGTCCGATGCAGCAGCCGGGCGCCGATCCGCCCTTCCAGCTCCTGGATCGCCGCGGATACCGACGAGCGAGGCAGGCCGAGCGTGTCCGCCGCACGCGTGAAATTCGCGCATTCGACAACACGCGCGAACACGCGAAACAGGTCAATACGATCCACGGTCCTTTTCCACTGTTCGCCTTTTCTGACCAGTGATGTCAGAAACAGTAGGTTTAAATGATTTTCCTGGAATATATCATCCAGCAGGATGAGAGGCTGCATCGGGCGGCTTCGGTACTGGGGATGGACCATGGCAAACCACAGCATCAAAGGCAAAACCGTCGTCATTGCGGGCGGGGCGAAAAATCTCGGTGGACTGATTGCACGGGATCTCGCCGCACAGGGCGCCAAGGCAGTGGCGATCCACTACAACAGCGCGAGTTCGAAGGCCGCAGCAGACGAGACGCTTGCCGCGATCGAGGCGGCAGGTGCCAAGGCGGTCGCTTTCCAGGCCGATCTGAGTTCGGCCGGCGCGATCGAGAAGCTGTTCTCGGATGTTGTCGCCGCCGTCGGCCGCCCTGATATTGCGATCAATACGGTAGGCAAGGTGTTGAAGAAGCCGTTCGTGGACATCACCGAGGCTGAGTACGATGAAATGACGGCGGTAAATTCAAAGTCCGCGTTCTTCTTCCTCAAGGAAGCAGGCAAGCACGTCAATGACAACGGGAAGATCGTTACGCTCGTCACGTCGCTGCTTGGCGCGTTCACACCGTTTTACGCTGCCTATGCGGGCACCAAGGCGCCGGTCGAGCATTTCACGCGCGCGGCGGCCAAGGAATTCGGCGCGCGCGGCATCTCGGTGACAGCCATCGGACCCGGACCCATGGACACGCCGTTCTTCTACCCCGCCGAAGGCGCGGACGCGGTGGCTTACCACAAGACCGCCGCCGCACTTTCACCGTTCTCCACGACTGGTTTGACCGATCCAGGGGATGTGGTGCCCTTCATCCGCCATCTGGTCAGCGACGGGTGGTGGATTACGGGGCAGACCATTCTGATCAACGGTGGCTATACGACCAAGTAAGCGACCAAGTAAGCGACCAAGTAAGCGACCAAGTAAGCGACCAAATAAGCGACCAAGTAAGGGGCCAAGTTCATGACTTACGGAAAGACCAATAGCTCAGAGCCGCCTTAGGCCGGGAGCGCAGCAGCAGATAGAAGGCGGCAACGTGCGTAATCATCAGCAGAGGCACGTAGATGATCGGAATCGCGTACGTAGTGCGAAAAAACTCTCCTGCACGCGCAGGAAGATCGGCCTGGATAGCGTGGACGTAGTCGACGATGAGGTCGGTCGTTCCCACGAGATTGAAGGCCACGACAAACGACCAGAAGAGCGGGCGTCTTCCTGATGCGAGTAGCGCCAGCATCGCCAGAACGCCCGTTGCGAAGTCACCATATGCGGCGAACGCGGCGAAGCTGGCAGGCAGGTCGGGACTGACGACGCCCGGCAGAATGAAGACCAGCCCGAAGAAACGGAAGCTGTGCAAGGTGGCGATGGCGCGTTGCGCGTCGAATGGATCCATCGACTTGAGCCTGGGCCAGATGTATACGCGAAAGCAGAGCAGCCAGGCGACATAGCCCAGTACAAGCTGCGATTGGAAGATAAGTTCCGGTGACATGTTGCCTCCAGTCAGGTGTTGTCGGGCGCGTTGAAGGATAGGAAGGAGATCAGCCGGCGCGTCGTCGGATCAACTGGCGCAGTGAGAGCACGTGCAGCAGAATCGAGCCTGGCACCAAGGGGTGGCGGCCATCAGCGGTTCTCCAGGTGAATTCAGGGCTTCGTGGATGCGGCCTCGAACACCGCGGTGAGAATGCCGAGTCGGCCTTCCAGGAGATTTCGCGCCAGGTTGCTGAAAAGCTCTGCGAAGTCCGGCCCCATCACCACGCCGAGATTTGGCGAGGGCAGCGGCCCTGACGCGCGCTGCTGGGTAAACCAGGCCTTTGCGGTCTCGGTGTCGTCTTGCCATGCCAGCGTGCGGAAACCTGCTTGTTCGATCGCTTCGCGCGTTGCATCGGCCGTCAGGAGAAAGCTTGCTGTCGGCGTTCGCGCCCAGGGAACGGGGTAGTACGGTTCGCTGCCGTTTGCGACGACGTCGAACGTCGCAAACCTGCCGCATGGCTTCAGCACGCGTTCGATCTCGCGGTAAAGACGTGCGCGCTCGGAGATGTTCATCGCCACGTGCTGCAGCAATACGGCGTCGAAACGGCTGCCTTCGAAGGGAAGTTCCAGCGCGCTGGCGGTATGGAACGAAACCTGTTCGCTCTGCCCTGTGCGCCGGGTGAGATAGCGTGCGGCATCCACGAACGGTTCGCTGAGGTCGATGCCCGTCACCCGGCAGCCATAGGTTGCCGCCAGAAAACGGGCCGGCCCGCCAATGCCCGAACCGACGTCCAGCACCGACATATCGGCGGTGATCCCGGCCAATTTGGCAAGCTCGGTGGTGGCAGCAAGCCCACGTGTGTGAAACTGGTCGAGGGCGCCCAGTTGCTGCGGTGTGAGCCGCTGATCTTCCGGCCCAAAGACCGTGAGCGCCATCTTCAGCCGCTCGGTCAGGCCGGTCGCGCGATAGTGATCTCGCACGCCATCAAGTGCATCAGTCATTGCGGAGTTCCTCCACGGTCTTGGCGGATTGTTCAGGGCTTGCGAGTCGACATCGGCATGACCCCTCGTCTGCAGGTGTAGGTGTACCATGGCCTCTCGCGAGCGACTATTCATCACAATGTTGACGGGCTATGAAGCAGAACTTCACAGTCAGGCAAGGCGCGCTCGATGGCGTGGAGGTGTTCCTGAGCGTCGCCCAGCATCGCAGTTTTCGCCGGGCAGCCGCGGAACTCGGAGTGACACCGTCCGCCGTCAGCCAGACGGTGCGTGTACTTGAAGCGCGAATTGGCGCAGCGCTCTTCATACGCACCACGCGTAGCGTCGGCCTCACCGAAGCTGGCGAACGGTTTCTTTCGCACGCAAAGCCTGCTTTCGACGAGCTTGTCGCCGCGAGTGAGGTGGCGCGCGGACTTGGCCAACGGCCCACCGGATTGTTGCGTCTTTCAGTGCCGCGCGCGGTGGTGCCGATCCTGCTGGAACCACTCATTGCATCCTTCTGCCAGGCTTATCCCGAGGTCGAAGTGGAGATCGCCACCAGCAAGGAGCTGATCGATCTTGCAGCGGAAGGGTTCGACGCCGGAATCCGGCTCGGTCAGTTCGTCGACGCCGACATGGTCGCGGTACCGTTGACGCCGCCGTTTCGTCTCATCGTCGTGGGCAGCCCTGCTTACTTCGCAGGGCGCACCCGCCCCATGCACACGGACGATCTGCGCCAACACGCATGCTTGCGGTGGCGACGATCCAGCGGCGCGCTTGCGCTATGGTCATTCAACGACAACGGCCACGCGATCGAGATCGCCGTATCCGGCCCGCTCATCGCCAACGATTTTTCCACCATGCTTGGTGCGGCGGTCGAAGGTATGGGCCTTGCCCAGTTGCCTGAGCCGATGGCCGCTGAAGGGTTGAGGACGGGAAAACTGGTGCACGTGCTGGAGCCGTTCGCGCCGGTGATACCGGGCGTGTTTCTCTACTATCCAGGCCGCCGGCAGATGACGCCGAAGTTGCGCGCATTCATTGATCATGTGAAGAGCCGCCCGGCGGGCCAAGGCAACGTGACGTCAGCTCCTGGTCTTCCATCGTCGACATAGCTACGGCGACACATCCCTTCAACGCGTGACATCCGTTACGTCTTCGCGACGCGCTTGCCCTTGGCGGTCGCTTCGTTGTTCGCAAACAGTTCGGTGAGCCAATCGATGAACACGCGAGCTTTCGTGCTCAGGTGCCGATTGGGTTGATAGGCAACAAAAACGGGAACGGGATCCGATACCCAGTCGCTCAGGACCGCTTCGAGTGCGCCGCTTTGCAGGTGTGTTGTGGCGGAAAACGTCAACGCATGGACGACGCCGAGACCCGCCAGGCCAATGGTCAGACACGCCATGATGTCGTTGGCGGTCAGTCCGCGCCGGTTCTGTACTTCCACGCGTTCACGATCTTTCGTCACCACAATCGGAAACGGTCGATTGGTTCGCGAGGCAATGGTTCGGATGACGACGTGACCATGCTCAAGGTCCGAAGGATGCGAAGGCCGTCCGTGCCTGTCCCAGTACGCTGGTGTCGCGCACAGGATTTGTTTAACGGCGCCGATCTGTCGCGCGACGAGTGACTGATCGAAGATTTCCCCCGCGCGCACGACGCAATCGACGTTTTCCGCTATGAGGTCGACCGGACGATCGCTGATCCCGAACTCGATCTCGATGTCCGGATAACGCTCGACGAACGCCGGCAACGCGGGAAGTATCACCGACAGAGCCAATGGCACGGGCAGATCGACGCGCAAGCGTCCTCGCGGGTTGGTCTTCGCGCGCGACATCGTGCCCTCGAGCTCCGCGAGATCGCTCATCAACTGTAGCGCGCGCTCGTAGTACGCGGCGCCGTCCGCTGTCGTCGAGACCTTGCGCGTCGTGCGGTTGAGCAGCTTTGTGCCCAGTTCGGCTTCGAGTGACGCGATCAGACGGCTGACGGCCGTCTTCGGCAAATCGAGGACCTGCGCAGCCTTGGTGAAGGTGCCGCTTTCGACCACTCGAATAAACGCCTGCATGGCGTGAAACTTGTCCACGGTCTGACTCCTCGCTGTCCCAACCCAACCTGCCTGATTGTTTCACTGTAGAAACAATGTGGAATCGTAGCAGCGATTTATCCGCCTGCACGTTCTCGGTATCGTTCACCCATCGCCACACGAACTTCAACGGCGCGTCGAACGGCCCAAGCGGTCTTCGCCCTGCTTTCGCAGCTACGCCGAAGTTCATCTTGAACAGGGAAATATCCATGTCTATCACCAAAGAAACGCATGTCTCGGACCGCCCGAAAGCGGTGGTTATCGGAGTCGGGCCGGAGCAAGGTCTCGGCGCGGGCCTGTCTCGCCGATTCGCCGCAGAGGGGCGTCACGTCATCATCGCGGGGCGCACCGAAGCGAAGATCGAACGGGTACGCGAGAGCATTGTCGAGGCGGGCGGCTCCGCGAGCACGGTCGTCATGGACGTGACGAACGAAGCGGATGTGATCCGGTTGTTCGACATCGCGATGCAGGCAGACGAGCGTGGCGGCAGTGCCGACCTCATTGCCTACAACGCAGGTAACAACCAGCCTCTGGATCTGCGAACGATGGAAGCGGACGTCTTCGAATCGTTCTGGCGGCTCAACTGTTTTGGCGGGTTTCTCGTGGGTCGCGAGGCCGCACGGCGCTTTGTGCCCCTCGGCCGAGGGTCGATTCTTTTCAGCGGAGCGACGGGCGCGCTTCGAGGCTTGCCAAACTTCGCCCACTTCGCGTCGAGCAAGGCCGGCTTGCGCATGCTAGCTCAAAGCATGGCGCGCGAATTCGGCCCGCTCGGGTTGCACGTCGCCCATGTCGTGATCGACGGTGGCATCGACGGAGAACGGGTGCATACGCGCTTCGCCGAGCATGTCGAACGGAAGGGCCTCGACGGACTGCTCGATATCGACGCCATCGCCGATGCATTCTGGTCGCTTCACCGCCAGCACCGTTCCGCGTGGACGCACGAACTCGATCTGCGCCCCTTCAAAGAAGCGTTCTAAACGATCACGAACCTCAACACAGTCAATTTCGAAGAGTCAATGATGAAACTTATCGGCCCATGGTTTTCCGGCTATACCCGCCGGGTCGGCATCACACTAAAGCTGCTCGGCATGCCGTTCGAGCATCTGCCCTATCACGCCTATGAGCAGCAGGATCTTATCCGTCCGTACAGCCCGATGGTGAAGGTGCCGGCGCTTGCGCTTGACGACGGCACGATTCTCTACGACAGCACAGGCATCATCGAATATCTGCACGAAGAAGTCGGAGCAGAACGCGCCTTGCTCGCGCCCTCCGGCGTGAATCGGCGCGACGCTTTGCAGTTCATCGGTATCGCATCCGCGATCTACGGAAAGCTCAGCGATATGTATGACGAGTCGATCCGTCCCCCCGAGCATCAGATCGCCACGATCGTCGCATCGCTGCGCGAGCAGGCGTTGGCGGGATTTCAAATGCTCGAATCGAGAGCCAGTAACGGCTGGCTGGTGGGCGATGCGCTGTCTCAAGCCGATGTGATGGTCGTGATTACCTGGCAATCCGCATCATTGGCGTTTATGCCCGATGTCGTTCATCCGGCTGCTTTTCCCAAGCTTGCCCGATTGACCGAGCGCGCGATGGAAATAGACGCGTTCTCCAGTACGCTACCTTTCAAGGGATAGGGATAGGGACAGCGCGCGCGGCTTCGGCCGCGCGTGCTATTTCTTTTGCTGCTCCCGTGCTTTGCGGACAGGCGTTGCCGTGTCCGCAAACAGATCGATCACGACCCCGCGCAGCCAGCGATTGCCTTCGTCCTGCTGGACTCGCGTGTGCCAAAGCAGATGGATCGGTGCGGCGGGCAGCGTCATGGGCAGCGCGCGCAGGCTGAGCGAGAAAGGGGTTGCCAGTTGAAGGGCAAGCCGCTCCGGCACCGTGGCGATCAGATCGGTGCGTTGCAGGATGTAGCCCACGCTCATGAAGTGCGGCACCGTCAGTCGCACCTGACGCTGTACGCCGCGCCGTTTCAGCCATTCGTCCACCTGCCCGTGGCCGGTGCCGGCCGCCACGACTACAAGATGCTCAGCCTCGCGCCATGCAGAGAGCGTGAGCGGCGCGTCCTCGAGCGGATGGCCGCGCCTGAACAGGCACACATAGCGCTGATCAAACAGGCGGCGCTGATAGAAACCACCCTTGAGTTGCGGCAGCAAGCCAATGGCCAGATCGACGCGGCCGTCGGCCATCTCGTTGCTGAGATTGACGCTTGTATCGCGCACGGTATTGAGTGCGACGCCCGGCGCGACGCGCGACAGTCGTTCGAGCAGCGCGGGCAGAAAAACAACTTCGCCGATATCGGTCATGCCGATCGTCATGGTGCGCATCGCGCGCAGCGGATCGAAGCCCGTCACCGGATTGAGTGCGGCGTGCAGCGTGGCGAGCGCCTGCGAGACCGGTTCCGCCAGACGCAGCGCGAACGGCGTGGGCACCACGCCGCCCGGCCCGCGCACGAACAAGGGATCGCCAAGCCGGCGACGCAGCTTGGCGAGCGCGTTGCTGACGCCGGGCTGGCTCATGTTCATCTGCTCGGCGACGGTCGCCACGCGCCGTTCCTGCATCAGCCGCTGGAAGAGCAGCAGCAGATTGAGGTCGATTTCGCTCAGTTCCATAACTCACGCATATCCGGGTCTCATTCAATCCAGTGATGAAGCAGATTCATTTCATCTTATTGAGGAATGAAGGTCTAGTGCTGAAAATACTGACACGGCACGCGCATTCGCCATGGCGCCCGGAAATGCGATGGCGGCCCACACCCATAAATCTGGATATCGGAGACACAGTCATGAAGCAGACGGATCTAAAGATTGCGATCGTCGGCGCCGGCGTCGGCGGCCTTACGCTTGCGCTCGCGCTGCGCGAGCACGGAATCGATGCGCAACTCTACGAGCAAACCGAAGAGCTGCGCGAAGTGGGCGCGGCCGTCGCGCTCTCGGCCAACGCGACGCGCTTCTACGAGCGCATGGGACTGCGCGCGGACTTCGAGAAGGTGTGCGCGGAGGTGCCGGGCCTCGTCTATCGCGACGGACGCAGCGGCGAGGTCATCGGTCACCATCGCGGCACGCCCAGTTCTCGCGAGCTGTTCGGCGGCTCGTACTGGGGCATTCATCGTGCCGATCTGCAGGCCGTACTGTCCAGAGCCGTCGGCCTTGAGCGCATCAAGCTCAGCCATCGGCTGGTCGATCTCGTGCAGCACCCGGATCGCGTGAGTCTGGCGTTCGATAACGGTCAGCGCATCGACGCCGACCTCGTAATCGGCGCCGACGGGGCGCGCTCGATCACGCGGCGCTGGATGCTCGGCTATGACGACGCCCTGTATTCGGGCTGCTCGGGCTTTCGCGGCGTGGTGCCGGCCGAACGCATGGATCTGCTGCCCGATCCCGAGACCATCCAGTTCTGGGTCGGACCCGGCGGCCATCTGCTGCACTATCCCATCGGCGACAAAGGCGACCAGAATTTCCTGCTGGTCGAACGTCATCCATCGCCGTGGCCGTTACGCGACTGGGTCATGCCCGCCAGCGAGGGCGAACAACTCCGCCTCTTCAAGGACTGGCATCCGGCCGTCGTGCAGATGATCACAGCTGTGCCAATCAGTCAGCGCTGGGGATTGTTCCACCGTCCCCCGCTCGGCCGCTGGAGCAAAGGCCGCGTGACGCTGATCGGCGATGCCGCGCATGCGCTTGTGCCGCATCACGGCCAGGGCGCCAATCAGTCGATTGAAGATGCGGTGGTGCTGGCCGCTCAATTGGCCGCGGCGGGTCCAGGCAATTGGCGCGAGGCGCAGGAAGCCTACGAGCGCCTGCGCCGGGGCCGCACGCGCAAGGTGCAGTACGCGTCGATCACCACAGCAGACGTGCTGCATTTGCCCGACGGGCCGGCCGCGCAGGCCCGCAACGCCCGCCTCGGCGCGCGCGACAGCGTGCTGAATCACCTGGACTGGATTCACGATTTCGATGCGCTGACGGAAGAACCGAGTGAGCGGCAGGGTGGTACCTGGCTTTGAGCTAGGCCTGCTTTACGGTTGATAGCGCTCGGAGAAGCCGCCCCTCTCGTATCGCATAGGTGAATGCAACTGTGTTGGTAAGAGCGAAGGCACTGTACATTTCAAACGGAAGGCTTCAGCTTCAGAATGGTTAAGAGATGTATTGAGCCCGGAAGCATGTTGGCGCACGGTGGAGTCGCCATTAACAGGCGATAGCGCGCCTATCGATGCGGCGTGACGGCTATCCGACGAACCTCGTATCCCACTTCACTGAGAAAACTCTCATGGATCGTCCGCAGGCAGTTCCAACGCAGCAGGTATTGAATGAACGCGTGATTGTCACCGAGTGGCGATTTGCGCCCGGTGCTGAGACCGGCTGGCATGTTCATGGACATGACTATGTCGTGGTACCGCAAACGGATGGTCAACTTCTCCTCGAGACATCACAAGGCAACCGGGAATCGCAGCTGCGCGCAGGGCACAGTTACGCGGGGTTGAAGGGAGTGGAGCACAACGTCGTCAACGCGACCGACCACGAGGTGGTATTTATCGAGGTGGAGATTCGCTGAGGCGTCTCTTGACGAAAGACACAGACGAATAGCCACTTGTGGTCGAACTCAGCCGGATGACGAGCGGCTCAATCAGGCCAAGTGCTTAACCATGAACACCCGCTTTAAACCTTTCTCCTCGGCCCGGTGCGTCTCCGTATAGCCGATGCGAGAGTAAAGCGCGATATTTTCCGTCATGCTCTCGTGCGTGTAGAGCCTGATGACGCGACAGCCGGCCACTCTGGCCGAGCGTTCAGCGAATTCCAGCAGGCTGCGGCCTAGTCCCGTTCCCTTGGCAGCAGGTGCTACGGCCACGTTGTCCAGTAGCATCGCGTCCTGCTCCGGGATGAGCACAACAATGCCCTGTATGGCGCCTTCCAGCTCGACAACGTAGACTCTGCCCTCGCCGATCAAGACTTCATAGTCGTCCAGCATCGGTCCCGGTGGCCGCCCGATACGAGGGATATAAGGCGAGTAGGCCTGCCTAACGATTTCCTCAATAGCTTGGAGGTCGGCAAGAACGGCGAGGCGGGGATCGGGATGCATTGTCATGTTTCGCAAGTATTCGGCAGAAAGCGTGGTCGTGAATATGGTAGCTCTTTCATAAGGCAACGCTCCGGCTTTGACCAGCAAGCCGCAACGCATCGACAGCCATGCCCTCCCATCGCCAATTAACTTTTACTTATACCCCCACGTTTTTGGCTGATTAGACGCGAACAATTCGGCTACCGACTATCGGATCAATGGCGCGGCCTGCCCTCCGGCTTGCAGCGCGCTAATCCAATGGAGGTCAGAAATGGTAGCCGATGCCCTGGTCTCGGGCGATGCCGAGATTACCCGTTTGCGTAGCACCCTCGCGGACGCCGCGTCCCGATCCAGCCACCAGATCGTCGATCTCGCACGCGCCCTGGTAGCCGTTCCCAGCGCCTACCCGCCCGGCAATACTCACGCGGTCGTCGACCGGATCGAGGCAATGTTCGAAGGCTCCGGCGCGGAAGTCGAGCGATTCGGTACGCTCCCGCATGTCATGAACCTCGTGGTGCGCGTGCGTGGTGCGCGCCCTGGGCGTCGGCTGGTTTTCAACGGCCACCTCGACACCTTCCCGCTCGTGAATGCCCATCAATGGTCGGCCGATCCGAACGGTCAGGAACGCGACGGAAAGCTTTACGGACTGGGCGTGTCAGACATGAAGGGCGGGGTCGCCGCCATCGTGTTCGCCTTGCGTCAGCTCGCCGCTGTGCGCGACTCGTTCGCGGGCGAAGTCGTCGCCACCTTCGCTGGCGATGAAGAAAGCATGGGCACGGAAGGGACAGGCTATCTGTTGAATCATGTGCCGCACGCAGCCGGCGACGCGATGATCAGCGCCGACACCGGCTCGCCCAACGTGCTGCGTTTCGGCGAGAAAGGCATGATCTGGCTGCGTCTCGATGCAAGCGGCAAGTCGGCACACGCGGCCCATGTGCATAAGGGCGATAGCGCAATCGAGAAAATTCTCGACGCTATCCACGAACTCAAATCGGTGCGCGACTACCCGGTGAACGCGCCGGGCGAAGTCCTCGCCGCCATCGCCCGTTCGAGCGAAACATCTGAACTTATCTCCGGCGCGGGAGAGAGCGACGTTCTGCGCCAGGTCACCATCACATTCGGTACGGTCAGCGGTGGACGTCTGTCGAATCTGATCGCGGACCACGCCACCGCTACCGCCGACATCCGCTTGCCGGTCGGCGTTTCAGTCGCGGAGATCGAAAGCCGCATCAAGGAAATCGTTGTGCGCCATCCCGGCGTCTCGCTGGAGATCACGCGACGCTACGAACCGAGTTGGACCGCGCCCGATCACGAGATCATTCAAACACTCAGCCGCCATTGCGCGGCGAAGCTCGGCACACAACCGGTGGTCAACATGCGTGTCGGCGCCTCCGATGCGCGCCTTTACCGGCAGCACGGCGTACCCACCGTGGTCTGCGGCTTGACGTCCTACAACATGGGCTCGTCCGACGAGCACGTGTACGTAGACGAATTGCGCGCGCTCGGTGAAATCTTCGTGCTCACTGCTTTCGACTATCTGAGCGCACCAGCCGGCCTCTAAACCGGCCGCGCCTGTCACGAACTTCATTGCCCTCGTCGTCGGAACGCGCCGCAGATGCAGCGCTGCCCTACGCTCCTCGCATCGGAAAAGGAAATGTCATGTCCACCGATAAAGTTCCAAGTCCTGAGCAACGCAGAAAATTTCGCCGTATCCTGGCCTCCGCGCTGGTGGGCAACATGCTCGAGTTTTTCGACCTGTTCGTCTACGGCTTTCTGGCTGTCATAATCGCCAAAGCTTTCTTCCCGACGGGCGACGCCTACACGTCGATGCTCGCCGCTGCCGCAACCTTCGGCGTCAGCTATTTCATCCGGCCGCTCGGCGCGATGGTTATCGGCGCATACAGCGACAGGCGTGGCCGCAAGGCGGGCATGATGCTCACCATCTGGCTGATGGGCATCGGCACGCTCGTGATCGCCTGCGCCCCCACCTACGCGACATTCGGCGTTGTCGGTACCTTGATCCTCGTGCTCGGCAAAGTCCTGCAGGGCTTCTCCGCGGGTGGCGAATTCGGCTCGACCGTCTCCTTCGTCACGGAGCACGCACCGAAGGGAATGAAGGGGTACTTTGCGAGTTATCAGGTGGTCGGGATTGGCCTCGCCACGGGCCTCGCGAGTATCGTCGGGCTCGGTGCGAACAAGCTGATGACGCCGGACACGCTGGCATCGTGGGGCTGGCGCGTGCCGTTTCTGATCGGCCTCGCGATCGTGCCGTTCGGCTACTGGATTCGCCGGCGTGTCGACGAAACACCCGAATTCAAGGTATCCAGTCACGAACGCAATCCGATCCGCGATACGTTCGCGACGGCCAAAGCACGGATCGCCGCGGCTATCGGCCTGTATTCACTCGCCGCTTCGACGAACTATCTGTTGGGCGTATTCATTCCGCTGTACGCGCAGAAGGTGTTGGGAATGAGCCCTGTCGATTCGATGTGGGGTGCGATTGGCTATTCGGCCGCACAGATCGTATTGCCACCGGTCTTCGGCGCACTGTCAGATCGTATCGGCCGGCTTGCGCTCATCACGACGGGCACGCTGCTTACCATTGTCCTGACGATTCCTGCATTTCACCTGATGGTCGCGTCCCCCACAGTCGGCGTCTATGTTTTCTGCGTCACTGGACTGACATCGTGCGTGATGGTGTTCCAGGGTGCGATGCCCGCGTTCGTCGCGGAGCTGTTCCCGGTTAGCACGCGTACCACCAGCATCGCGGTTGTCCATAACCTGACTTTCGCCGTGTTCGGCGGTTTATCGTTGATGATCTGCACGTGGATTGCAAACGAGACCGGTAGCAAGTTCGTGCCTGCTTATTACGTCATGGTCACTGCCGTCATCGCGCTAGTCTGCATTCTCTACTTTCGCAAGCGGACCTCCCCTGCTTCTACTCGTGAGAACGTGCTGAAAAACGCCTGACGGCCCAGGTTCTCCGCGTTCCATTTTTTGATTCGCCGGATCGCACGCCCGTCGAGCTTTAGAATCTGTTGAATCCGACGAAGGCCGACATCCGGCGGGCATCCAATGAGACTCAGGCACATCGAAGTAGTGAACGCGATCCGCGTGACCGGAACGCTCAAGGCCGCGGCCGCGCTCCTGTCGCTCACCCAGCCGGCGATCACGCAAACGCTGCAGAGCGCCGAGCGCCAGTTGGGCTATCCGCTGTTCGAACGGGTGCGCGGCAAGCTCATTCCGACCCGGGAGGCGCAAACGCTGTTCCCCGAGATCATGCGGCTCGATGAGCAGTTGCAGGCGGTTCAACGGCTCGCCGAAAACCTGCGCGGCGGGACGGACGGATCGTCGATCCGCATTCTGGCCGCCCCAGCCATGGCGCAGACTGTCGTGGTGGACGCAGCACTCGCATTCAAGGCCTTGCATCCAGGCGTCAAGCTGTCCATTCGCGCGGATTACTCGGCAACCGCAGTCGCCAACATCGCGCTGATGGAAGCCGATATCGGCCTGCTGTATCACAGCGTGTCGCATCCTGCCATCAAGGAGATCGAACTGGCGTCGAGCCGGCTCGTTTGCGTGGGTCACCCGGACGTCCTCGACAAGGCGCCTTTCATGGAGATCAGTGCGCTCGAAGGCCGCGAGATCATTGGACCTGATCCGGCCGATCCACTCGGGCGGCTATTGGCGAAACGACTCGAAGAACTCTCGGTCACAGTCCGCTCAAGCATCACCGCGCAGTCGTATCACTCCCTCGTGTCGCTCGCCGCGCGGTCGAAAGTCGTGACCATCGTCGACGAGATCGCGGCACTTTCCGCACGCGCTCAAGGGCTGAATGTCGTGCCGCTTGCACCGGAAATCGCGATTCCGGTCGTTGCGAGCGTGGCCATTAACGGCGAGCGGTCTGCGCTGGTCGAACAGTTTATGCAAGTGTGCAGGAATACGTTTCGCGCACTCGGATGAAAACGTACGCTGAATGCGGGCGTTCAGATCCCCAGTCACGGAGAATACCGCGCATCGAAGAAGGCCTACTGCACCGTCTCCGGCGTCTGCAGCAGTAGCAAAACTTCGTTATTGACATATCAGTCCAGAATACATATCCTCGAGCCATGGTTAGACCTAGAGAGTTCGATCGCGACGAGGCACTGGATCACGCAACACGCGTGTTCTGGGCGAAAGGCTACGCCTCGACTTCAACCGAAGACCTGCTCGCGGCCATGAATATCGGGCGCCAGAGTCTCTACAACGCGTTCGGTGACAAACGAAAGCTCTACCTTGAAGCGCTGGAGCGATATCAACGGGAAAGCAATGCGGGTCACCTGGAGCGCCTGAAAAGCAGCGCATCGCCACTAGCCGGTATTGAGGCGCTTCTGCTTGGCCTCATTGCCGAAGATGACGGCATACGTGCACTCGGGTGCATGGGTGTCAACGCGGTCAGTGAATTCGGGTCTGCGGATCCGGAGCTTGTGATGCTACGGAGCAAAGTAGGTCCAAGGCTTTTCAGATGCCTGGTCGAACGCATACGTGAGGGACAGGCATGCGGAGAAGTCGACCCCACCATCGAGGCCCGCGAAGCCGCCGCCTTTTTGCAGATGACAATGCAAGGTATTCAGCTCGCCGCCCGTGCAGGTAGCGATGCCAGGAGTCTGCGCGCACAGGCCAGATTTGCAATCAACCGTTTCAGACCGCGCTAGGCAGTGAAAGCCTGACGTGGTTGCTGTTCGCCCAATTATGGACTGATCTGTCAACAACGGAGATGCTAGTGAACGAGAACTACGGACTTACCGGAAAGGTTGCCATTGTCTTTGGCGGCTCGCGCGGTATTGGCGCGGCTGCAGCGAGACGTCTGGCAAGAGAGGGCGCCGATGTAGCGATCACCTACGTTTCGGCGCCGGAGCGAGCGGAGGAAACGGTTGGGGCAATTGAGGCTACCGGACAGTCTGGCCTTGCAATCAAGGCTGACAGCGCGGATCCGGCAGCGATCAAGGCAGCTGTCGCGCAGACCGTGGATCACTTCGGAAAACTGGATATTGCGGTTGTCAACGCCGGCATCTTGAAGCTTGGTGACATTGCGACGGTGAGCGTGGAAGATCTTGACCGCATGCTGGATATCAACGTGCGTGGTGTCTTTCTTGCCATCCAGGCCGCTGCTGCGCGTCTCTCTGACGGCGGCCGGATCATTACGATCGGCAGCAACACAGCGGTGCGTAGCGGACATCCGGGCTCGAGCGTTTACTCAATGACGAAGGCCGCGGTTGCCGTCATGGTTAAAGGTATTGCCGTTGACCTGGCCAGCCGGGGCATCACAGTCAACAACATTCAACCCGGGCCAACTGTAACGGACATGACGGCCGATCATATCGAGGCGATCAAGCCGCTCATTCCGCTTAAGCGCGCCGGCGATCCGGATGAGATTGCCGGTCTGGTTGCCTACCTCGCCCGCAAGGAGTCGGGTTACATGACCGGCTCCAGCCTCACCATCGACGGTGGTATGGCGCTATAACCGTCTGGCGCCCTGTTCTATTTCGTTGCCCGATTTTCCGCCTGAGCGACCAGCGCCGACAAGACTTCAGGAAAATCGGAAGAAACGTCAGCGCAAATGTCGTGCGCATTCTCCCCGACTACGTTGATCTTGTAGGTGATGCGATTGCCCCCACCAGGTAGCGGTTCGATTTCATGGACCACGCGAACCACAACGTCGCCAAGCATCGTTTCGTCTGTGAACAGATGCTGCCCATCGACTTCGACGAGTTGCGACTTGATGATCTCCTGGTCAGGAAGCGTCATGGTTAGCCATGAGCCCACAGCGAAAGGACCATCAATGGAACAGGCGTGGACACCCGTATTCCAATTCTTCCAACCGGAAACGGCCTCGAAGAACTCCCAGATCACTCCTGCCGATGCGGTGGTCTCCTGGCTATAGGAGGCAGTGGCGTGCGTACTGTCGGTCATGTGAGATCCTCTAGTAAGAGCACAGATAATATGCGAGCTTGCTAAAGGATATCAACAGGAGAAGTCGGCGCATCCTGCCGGATCAGTTCCCGGCGCTTCAGCTCGGCCCAGAACGCCGGTGGAATTTCAGCCCGGAAGGTTTGCAGGTTGTCTTCCAGTTGTGCAACCGTACGCACGCCGGGGATGTTGGTCGGGATCGCGGGATGGGCGAGAACGAATTGCAGCGCCGCCGCTTTGAGCGGTACCGAGTATTCCTGACATACCTGCTCGATCTTGCGCACGCGTTCAAGAATGGGCTCCGGCGCGGGCGAATAGTTGTATTTCGCGCCTGGCACCGCACCCGTCGCGAGAATGCCGCTGTTGTAGCCGCCACCGAGAATGACCGACACCTGCTGCTCTTCGCACAGCGGCAGGAAACCGTCCAGCGCGTCCTGCTCGAGCAGCGTGTAGCGACCGGCCAGCAGCAGGCAGTCGAAATCCTGCCGGCGAATGGCTTCGTGTGCGACCTGCCATTCGTTGACGCCGAGCCCCACCGCTTTCACGATCCCTTCGTCACGGAGTTTCAGCAGTGCTTTCGCCGCACCAGCCATCGCCGCCTCGAACATCTCGGGCTGACGCTCGCCGTGCGTAAAGACGTCGATGTCGTGAATCAGCGCAATATCGATGTGCTCCAGCGCCAGACGCTGCAGACTGTCTTCGATGGAACGCATCGTGCCGTCGTAGCTGTAGTCGAAAACGGTTTCGAAAGGCAACCCGTCGACCCATGGTTCAAAGTTGATCTCGGCGCGTTTGCGCGGCTTCAGCAGACGCCCCACCTTGGTGGACAGCACAAACTGGTCGCGCGGATACCAGCGCAGCCCTTGCCCGCAGCGCGCTTCGCTCAACCCGTGCCCGTACATCGGCGCGGTGTCGAAGTAGCGCACGCCCGCGTCCCACGCTGCCTTGATCAAGGCAGCCGAATCCTCTTCACTGATCGGCCTGAAGATGTTGCCGATCGGCGCGGCGCCGAAACCCATCACGGTCGTCTCGAGCCCTGAACGCGGCCATTTACGTTTTGCTACCGGATTCATTTTTATCTCCTTTGTCGATGGGAGTGAAGCCATTCGTTCCAGACTGACTGACACGCAACGCCCGTCTACTTGATCTTCGCTGCAGCCGCAAGCTTGCGCACCCCCTCTTTCGGGTCCTCGTTCGAGTTCATGAAATTCGTGACGACGTCGGTAATCGCGCCAGCAGTAACCGGCGACTGAAGATTGCCGAAGGCCAACGAAGGCAGGAACGCGCCAGATTTAATCGTGGCCTGCTCGTCGGCGAATGATTTCCTGGCGCAGCTATCGAACTTGTCCATGGGAACGTCCAGCCGAACAGGAATTGAACCCTTGTAGAGACTGAACTGCTGCTGGAAATCGACGGACATGATCGTCTTGGCAAGCGCAAGCTGCCCGGGCGACGCCTGCTTCTTACCGTTCTGCTGAAAGAACGCGAACGAATCCACGGTGTACGTGTAGGCATTCGACGTCCCCGGCGCGGCCGCGCAAATATAGTCGGCGTCTGGCTTCTTGTTCGCATTGGCGAATTCGCCCTTCGCCCAGTCGCCCATGAACTGCATGCCGCCCGAGCCGGAAATGACCATTGCCGTCGCGAGATTCCAGTCACGGCCGTGGTAGCCCTTATCGAAGTAACTCCGGATCTTCTGGACGACCTCGAACACCTGCACCATCTGCGGCGAAGTCAGCGTTTTCTGGTCAAGGTCAACAAGGGCTTTCCGGTAGAAATCCGGACCTTGGGAAAGCACGGCCGTCTCCCAGATGGTCATGTCTTGCCAGGGCTGGCCACCATGCGCGACAGGTGTGATGCCCGCTGCACGAAATTTGTCGGCGAGCGCGAAGAATTCCGGCCACGTAGTGGGCGCCGTGCCCCCGACTTTTTCGAGGTCGGCTTTGTTGATCCACAACCAATTGATTCGGTGTACCGAGAACGGCGCAGCCACATAGTGACCGCCTGCCTTCATGGAGCTATCTATCTGCGACGGCGAATGCGCTTTCCAATCGGTAGCGGACTGATCGACATTGACCAGCATGTCCTGATCGGCCCAATCCTGAATCAGAGGCCCCTTGATCTGCGCGGCCGATGGTGCGTTGCCCGAGATGACCTGGGTCTTCAGCGCCGTCATGGCCGCCGCGCCCGCGCCTCCCGCTATGGCGAAGTCCTTCCACTCATAGCCCTGTTTGGTCATATCGTCCTTCAGCACCCGGATCGCTTTCGATTCGCCACCAGAGGTCCACCAGTGCAGTACCGAAAGCTGTTCGGCGGCCAAACCAGCATGAGTTCCAGCCATGAGCAGCGTAATACCCGTCGCAACCGACGTGAGTGATCGTTTCATTGCAGTCTCCGAAGTTTTCGTTATTTGATCGAGCGGCGCGTTCGAGGCCAGGTCGAACGCGCATGCGTGCCCGTTTTCATACGTGTCAAACGTCTTTACCGATCTACAGGTCAAACCCAAGTTGCGCCTTGCCGAGCGGTGTCAGATCGTCGGCAGTGGCGCGTCCGCTGAAATCCACTTCGAAATGGTCAGCAGGAAAATCGGGCGGGCTTTCACCCTTGAGGAAGCTCGACAACTGGCGCTTCAGATAAGCGTCGTTTTTGGCGCACGCGGGCGCCGAGGCGATGTACATCACGTTGCTGTAACCCGCACCCCTGTGCTCGTCCTCGACTGCATGGATGACATCGCTGTGCCAAAACACAGTGTCACCCGCTTCCATTTTGGGAATCGACGACAGTGCCTCGAACAATGGCGCATGAAATTCCGGCTTGATCGACAGCGCCCGTCCGGGCATTGCACCGCACAGGTCGTCCTCTGCGACATCGTCCTGAAGCGCGCGTAGCAGGATGTACACCATCGAATTGGCGATGGGCACGAGTTGCAGCGTGCCGTCGCCCGGGCCTTGCGGCGTCAAGGCAGTCCAGCCCTGGAACGTACGAAACATCGAACATACGGCCGGCGATGCGATTTCCTGCACGTCAGGTCGGAAAGCCGCGTCGAACGCGTCGTAGTCGCGCCAGTTCCCGGCAAACACGTGGCGGTACACCTTCCGAAAATTGCTTTCGATCCAGCGCTCGACCGACCCGCCGTCGCAATGCGCCGACAGGCCAAGCGACGCAGAGCCTGGCGGCCGACGACGCAGACGATCGGCATAGACAGGCACGCGCTCCGGATCGAAGTGCACCTGGCCGCCGCTCTCATTGCGCCACAGCCGGTTCAGGAACACACGTGCCTCGGTCAGCGACGCCGACTGACGGGCCAGCACTTGCGGCTTCGACCAGTACACCCCATAGATCTGCGGTTTGCTGGACGCGAGCTGGCCAAAGTATTTGTCTTCAGCGCGGTTTTCCAGGTGCTTGTCGAGATTATTGCGCTCGACATAGTTGGCAATATCCTCGTCCCAGCTCTGCACCAGCGCACGGGGGAAGACATTACGGATCACGCATGCGCCACGCGCCTTGACGACCGCGATCTGGTCCGCAGCGACGCGTTGTTCGGTGATGTCGGAAAACTGAATCTCGGGGATGACGTCTTCTCCACGATCCCGCTGTGTAGCAATTCGCTTCGCCTCGCTGCTGATCGCCTCTTCGACTTCGGCAAAGACCTGCCGGTAGTTCGGCAACGCCGCGCGCAGCTCCTTTTTCGCTTGCCGGATTGCGCTCGGCAAATCGTCGATTTTCAACGCCATGACTGTCTCCGTAGGGATTTGATATGCCCCGAGGATATGACGCGCATGCGTGGCTTGGTGATACTATTCAGGCAATCTTTTTGCGTATTCGGCCATGAAACCAGCCTATGAGCATGTCGACTTCGGTGGGGACTGTTCGGTGCGGGTTTACCATCGGCGGCTCCCGCGCATTCCGTTCGAGTGGCATCACCATCCGGAGTACGAGTTAACGCTGACGATGAACAGTCATGGCAAGCGCTACATCGGCGACTCTGTCAACGAATACGAGGCTGAGGATCTGGTCCTCGTGCCGCCGGATCTTCCGCACACCTGGGCGTCGAATCGTTCAGTCGATCCATCCTCGCCACAGGTCGCCATCGTCATCTGGTTCGACGGCGATTGGGCGCGGCGTATGGCGGATTGTTGCCCCGAATACGAGCCGCTGCGCAAGCTGTTACGCAGGGCCGCGTGTGGGCTGGCCTTCGAGCCGCCTGCCGGCAAATGGATGCGCGAGCGCCTGGAACCATTGCTATCGAGCGTGGCGCGCGACCGCCTTGGCGCCGCCCTCGACATTATGTGCACGCTTGCCGACGCGCCGGGCCAGCCGCTCGCCTCGCCGAGTGCTTTCAACGAGGCGACCACCGGCCCGTCTGGCCACGAGCCCGAACGGATCAACCGGGTCCTTTCGATGATTGACGCGCACTTTGCCGAACCGTTGCGACTGTCAGAGCTCTGCGCCGCCGCCAGCCTGTCGGAACGCTCGCTCACGCGTTATTTTGTTCAGCATATTGGTGAGAGCGTCGGCCGGTATATCACCCGGGTTCGCATTGGTCACGCGTGCCGAATGCTGGTTGACACCTCCCTGCCGGTAGCCGTCATCGCTGCTCGTTCGGGCTTCGCGAACGTCGCCAATTTCAATCGACAGTTCAGGGCCGCAAAGCAAACGACGCCGGCCGAATATCGACGGCAATTCGCGGCTGCGGGTTCTCCGGATAAGGACGCAGCCGCTCGCTTGACCGAACGGTCTCCGTCACTTCAAAAGAAGCGCAAATTAGCGGGCGAGCGAAACGACGAAGAGATTGCTGGCCAGTACCGCGCCTGATCCCGGCAGATAGCAATCTGCGCCCCGTTTCCGCCCTTCGATGTCGTTCGGCGAGCAACATCGCGAACGTTACCCCGCACCGAACACTGTGTTAACTTTTATCAAATAAGCCACTGTCTGGGGAAACTTCGTCAACGACATCGCAGTATTTCCCGTTTAGGAAGGATCGGCGAATCACCCGCCGTGCATCGTCACTGCGGCGACAGGCCAAGTGCATTCATGGAATTCTATTTTGGAGTACGGTATGAAATATCCTCTCTTGGCAACGTTGGTCGCGAGCTTGGGAATTGGCCTATCCGGCGTGGCCAATGCCGTCAACGTAGACGTCAATATCGGCATGCCTGCCCCTGTAGTGGTCGCCCAGGCACCGGTTGTCATTGGCTGGTATGGGGACAGATATTACGACGGTCATCGCTACTGGGAGCGCCAGGAATGGGAAGACCATCACCACCACCATGGTGATCATGACCACTGCCCTCCGGGACACGCTAAAAAGGGCGAGTGCTAACTGCATCGCATCGCAACCGAACTGCTGACGTCGCGCGAACGGCTGCAGCAGTTGTCCGCACATCTGGCTGAACAAACCACCCAAATCGTGCGCAATGTGGCCAGTCGCCTTCGGCCGGCCGCACTGAATTTCGGCCTCGCCTCCGCGCTGGAATGGCTCGCGGGGGATTTCACCCGCCACACTCACATTCCTTGTCACTTCAATGTCACGGGCAGCCGGGCGCTCCTCCGGCTGCTATCGCAGGATATTTGTTCGCCCTATTAAAACATCGTATGCGATTAAATCTTTTGCGATTGACATCCATCGGCCCTTCCCCCATCATGCATCGCATGCGATTACATCGCATGCGATTTAAAGCAGCTTGACACCCTTATCCACAAAGGAATCCATCATGACCAAGATCGACCAAGTCCTTCACTCTGGCAACAGCCACGCCACGATCAATCGAGACCCCAATGTCCAGCGCGGTGAGCTCGGCGTCCTCGACCTCAAACTGTCAGCGCCCGATGGTGAAAGCCGCGAGTTCGTCGCCACCGAGCTGCACCCGAGAGCAGAACAGTTGTTTTCGGGCGCTTGGTCGGCCTGTTACATCAGCGCGTTCGAGATTGCGGCCTCGCTGAAGAAGGTCACGCTGCCGTCCGACTATTCCGTGGACATCCAGGTCAGCATTGGGTCGGTCGGTGCCGGTCATTGCCTCGGCGCCCAGTTCACCATCCGCGCGCCGGGTCTGGCGACGGAAGTCGTCGAGACAATCGCGCACCTGGCCCATCAGATCTGCCCGTACTCGAAGGCTGTACACGGCAACATCGAGGTCGGCCTGAATGTCGTCACCGCGTGATCGGATCAGGCATACGCACCTCGCTAATCTTCGCCCATTATTAATCGCATGCGATTATATCGCATACACTTTAAATACGCATAACACCCCTTACTCACGAAGGAATGCATCATGGAAAAGATCGAAAAAGTCCTCGCCTCAGGCAACAGCCACGCCACGGTCAATCGCGACCCCAATCTCCAGCGCGGCGAGTTTGGCGTCTTCGACCTCAAGCTGACAGCGCCTGGCCTTGAAAACCTCGAGTTCATCGCCACCGAGCCGCACCCGAGAGCCGAACAGTTGTTTGCGGGTGCATGGTCGGCCTGTTACACCACCGTGTTCGGGATTGCGGCCCAGTTGAAGAAGGTCACGCTGCCGTCCGACTATTCCGTGGACATCCAGATAAACATTGGGCAAACCGGTGCCGCGTGGTTCCTCGGCGCCGAGTTCACCATTCGCGTGCCGGGTCTGGAAACGGAAGTCGTCGAGGCGATCGCGCGCCTCGCCCATCAGATCTGCCCGTACTCGAAGTCCGTGCACGGCAACATCGAGATCGGCATGAACATCGTCACGGCGTAATCCGCCCAGGCACGTGCATCTCGTTGACGCACGTGCCTTTCACCGAACATCTTTTTTAGGGAATTCCCATCATGAAGACCAAGCTCATCGTTGCACTGCTCATCGCCTTTTCGGCGTCCGCCGCCGCACCCGCGTTCGCCAGCGGCTATGGACCGGCCCCGTTCTACAAGCCCTCGGTTGGCGCACCGGCGTCGCAAAGCGGTCAGAGCGTGCGAACCGTCGCTGCCGAACGCGACGACGTCACTGGCTCGCAAGAGGCATATGGCGGAGTAGTCGCCGGACTCTCCCAGGCGGGCAGCCATGCCGCCGTGACGCCGCGCGGCAACCTGTTCGCACATCACTAGATCGTGCATTCCTCTGTCGCTGGGCCGTCGCGCATCGTCGTTGCTCCTGCGCGGCGGCCACAGCGGCAGGGAGGGCGCCGCCGCAAGACCTCTACGATGCGAAAGAGCTGGGCCCGGTGAAATTGACCACCGGCTGCACGCTGTACGGCAGCGGTCCAACTTTCACTACATTGCGATATAATCGCATGCGATATATGTCACTTCGTACGTCTTGTGAAACATCAGGCTCTACTAGCCAAAGAGGATACAGATGAAATCCACAGATCAACTGGCACCCGCAAATCCCATGCTCTCCGACTATCTGTGCTTTGCGATCTACTCCGCGAACCTGGCGTTCGGCAAGGCATACAAGCCGATACTCGAGGAGCTTGGGCTCACTTACACGCAATACATCACGATCATTGCGCTGTGGGAGACAGACAATCAGACCGTCAGCGGACTGGGCGAGAAGCTGTTTCTCGAATCCAACACGCTTACGCCGATCCTGAAGAAGCTTGAGGTGATGGGTTATCTGGAAAGGCAGCGCGACCCCGAAGACGAGCGTCAGGTGCGGATCTGCCTGACGAAAAGCGGTCGACGCTTGCGCGAAAAAGCCCTGAAAATGGACCTCGTCGAGGCGACGGGCCTCGCGCCCGACGAGTTCGCGAAGATGCAAAAGGCGATCGTGACGTTGCGGAGCAATCTTATCAAGTCAGTCCAGGACGGCGAATGAGCGCTTGGCGGTCGTAATGCCGCTATCCTATTCGGGCCTTCACGCATCGTAGGCCAGGGGGCGATAGTGTCAGTCTCGCGCAATCACAGCCATTTCAAAGCCGACTGCCCGAGAACGAGTAGTTCGTCAAACTGGGTTATCAGTTCAAAACACAAAACAAACAGCAACGCATAAGAGGGCCCGGGAAATCTGTGCATCCATCGCAGGATCGGCACTGCAAAACGTGTTCTAACGGCGTCCCGAGTCATTATCCAGGTCATGATCATTCCGATTGCCGCCCCCGCGAGTATGTCGGTCGGATAGTGCCAGCCGAGATAAACGCGCGGCAGGCATATGAAGACCGCGGTGTACAGAAGTGCGAACACGCCGACGCCGCGCCAGACGAGAAAAATCCCAGTCGCGACCGCCATCCACAGCATCGCGTGGTCACTCGGAAAGGAACTCCACGTTGGCAGCACGGCCACTCCCGGACCACCTGATGGAAAATGCAAGTGCAGCTCGGGGTTATAGATAGGCCGTATCCGGAATGGTAAATAATGGCCAAAAAGCCTGAAAATTGTGAGCGCAAGAAGGCAGCTCGCGATCGTTGCGACGACCATTTCACGCTCCCATCCACCACGCTGAGTGGGTTTGAACCATATCCACCACAATAAGGGTATGAGCACGAACCCCTTGAATGTATATAGGCCCGCGATGACTCTTATCGCGTGGTTCAAGATGGTGGAACTCAAAGCAACGTGCGTCAGGAAAGTTTGGATTGCTGTGTCGAAAACGTCCATTCGGCAACTTCTCCCGATCTTTACTTATAAGAAAATGTTTAATTAGCGGAAGCCGGCGTGGACTTCTTGGAAATCTGGAACGCGTTAAGTGTGCCACCCAATACGAAAGAGATGAAACTTCACAAAATAAAGGGCCCGGGACAATCGTAGAGGGCCGGCTAAGGATCGGCTTCATCGCGCAGTGGGCGCATTGCGCCGCGTGGCGCGGCCACCAGCTTTGCGAACGTCAGACTTTAAACGCTCGGCAAAGCACCCCCCGCAAATCCGCTTATTGCTCGACAACGCCGAGCAGCGCCTGCTTGCCTCCAACGTATTTGTAGAGCGAAATCACGCCGTGCTTCAGATCGCCCTTCGCATCGAATTGCGTTTCTCCGAGCACCCCCTGATGATCGGTCGCAGGCATTGCAGCAAGGATTTTTGCAGGCTCGGTTGATTGCGCGCGCTTCATCGCATCAATGATGACACCCACCGCGTCGTACGCAAACGGTGAGTTCAGAACCGGGGCGTAACCGAAGCGCTTCTTGTAGCGCTCGACGAACGCCGGCCCACCGGTCATCTTCAGCAGCGGCGCGCCGGCGATCGAGCAAATTACGTTGTCGGCCGCATCGCCCGCGAGTTTCGCGAGATCGTCGGCACACAAGCCATCGCCGGCCAGCACTTTCATCGTCATGCCCAACTGCTTCGCCTGTTTCGCGAACGGACCGCCCGTGCCATCGAGGCCGCCATACATGATCGCGTCCGGCTTTTCGCCCTTGATCTTTGTGAGAATCGCGCGGAAATCGACGGCCTTGTCAGTGCTCGCGTCATGCGAGAGCACCGTAATGCCGTTGGCTTTCGCCTGCTTTTCGAATTCGACAGCAAGACCCTGGCCGTATGCAGTCGAGTCGTCGACGATGGCGACTGTTTTGACTTTCAGCGTTTTCGCTGCATAGTCGGCGAGCGTCGGCCCTTGCTGGGCATCGGTCGCGACCACGCGATACGCGGTCTTGAAGCCCTGCTGCGTATAGGCGGGATTCGTCGCTGATGGTGACACCTGCGCGATGCCTGCATCGCTGTAGATCTTCGATGCCGGAATCGTCGAGCCGGACTGCATGTGGCCGACCACCGCGACGACCTTGTCATCCACCAGCTTCTGTGCGACCTGGGTGGCCTGACGCGGGTCACCCGCATCGTCCTGCGCATCGAAGACCAGCGTCACCTTCTTTCCGCCGATCACGAGGCCCGTCTGGTTGATCTCCTCGATCGCGAGCCGGGCGCCGTTCTCGGTGTCCTTGCCGAGATACGAGGCCGGCCCCGTCACGGGTGCGGCCTCGCCGATCTTCACCACCTCGTCGGCACGGGCGACGCCCACTGCAGCGGCCGCCGATGCTCCCAGAATGCAAACGGTCGCCATACCGCGACCCAAGACTGTGCTTGTGCTCATGCTTCACCCGAAAAGAAGTTGTAATGGTCGGAACGGACGGTAACGGCTGCCCGCCGATCGGAAACACGCGGCCTGTGGACGGTGTGCCTGCCTTCGCCGGATCGTTCGCACCCCAACAGTGCGGCGTCGTTCGTTAGCGGGTTTGAATTTATGCAGCCAGAAAGCCCCGGGATTGCATTGATCTGCCGGAAAATAGAAGAATTGCGGCAGGGCCGCCTCGGACTGATTCGCCGGGCGTCGCCGTATAATCTGGGCGATCCGCCCTCGAGTTCGCGCATGACGACTGCCGACAATTCCAGTCAAGTGACCAAGACTGCTCACCAACTGGTCGAACAACTGGACGCGCTACCGCGCACGCTTCAGGCGCGCCCGAGCCGTTCAGGCGCCGAGCTGAGCGTCGGCATCCTGTTGTGGCCGCGCTTTCCAATGCTTTCGCTGGGCGGTCTGTGTGATGCGCTGCGTCACGCAGCGGACCGCGGCGATCAGAGCCGTCAGCTACGCTGCCTGTGGAACATCGTCGGCGCCGAGGGCGAATCGGTTGAAGCGAGCTGCGGCATTCCGGTGCAGGCGCAGTCCTCGTTTCCAGACGTCACGCAATTCGACTATCTCGTCGTGATCGGCGGTCTGCTTCCCCATCTCGATCAAGTCGACCGGCGCTACTGGGACTATCTGAAACAGGCTGCCGACGCGGGCGTTCCGCTCATCGGCATGTGCACTGGCAGCTTCGTTCTGGCGCGCGCGGGCTTGATGGAAGACCATGTTGCCTGCGTGCACAGCTTTCACCTCGACGATTACCGGCGTATGTTCCCCGCGCTGCGCGTCGTGACCCACGCCGATTACCTGATCGACGGCACGCGCATTACCTGCGCGGGCGGCATTTCCGTAGTGGAGATGGCCGCGCGCCTGATCAGCCTGCACTGCGGACCGGACCGTGCGTCAAAAGTGATCCATCAGATGACGGTTAGCCGCCAGGGCGGCTCCTCGTTCGTCGAGCGGCGCGCGGCGCTCGGCTACCTGTCGGTGGAGGATGCAACCGTGCGCCACGCGGTGCTGCTGATGGAAGAGAACCTCGAAGCGCCGTTGAACATCGTGGTCATCGCGAAGATGATCGGCACCAGTGTGCGCAATCTCGAGCGCGCGTTTGCGACCGAGATGAACACATCGCCAAACGAGTTTTACCGGCGGATGCGACTACGCTACGCACGCTGGATGCTGGTCAATACAACACGCAAGATCACCGATATCGCCTACGAATGCGGCTTCGCGGACTCCGCGCATTTCATCCGCGTGTTTCGCGAGGCGTATGGCGTAACGCCCGGCAAGCTGCGCGCATCGCGAGGCGCGGCCGCCGCCTGATCCATCCCGCCGCCCTTCTACCCGCAAGCCTGTCGCGATTCTTCTACTTTCCGGCAGATCAATGCAATTCGGCGCATCGATAGCGCCGTACAGTTCGGTCAATGGGCTGACGACGCACCCGCGGCACACGGCCTCCCTGCAAACACACGAAAAAGCGAGTGCAGCCGTATGCAGATATTGATCCTCGGTGCGGGCGTCATTGGCTTGTCGAGCGCGTATTACCTGAGCCGCGCCGGCCACGACGTAACGGTCGCGGACCGGCATCCGGACGTAGCGAGCGAGACCAGTTCAGGCAACGGCGGCCAGCTATCGTATAGCTATGTCGCGCCGCTCGCCGGCCCCGGTGTCGTCTCGAAGCTGCCGCGCTGGCTCACGCGCGGGGATTCACCGGTGCGCTTCCGCCCGAAGCTGAGCACCGAACAGTGGCGCTGGTGCGTCGAATTCCTGTCGGCATGCACGCGCGAACGAAGCGAATTCACGACACGCAAACTGCTGTCGCTGTCGTTCCTGAGCCGGACGCTAATCCATGAACTGATCGCCGCCGAACCGGCGCTCGACTTCGACTTCGTCCGGTCGGGCAAGCTCGTGCTGCATCGTGACGCGAGCGAGATGCAGAGCGCGGTCAAGCTGCTTGAATTCCAGCGCACGCTCGGCTGCGAACAAAAGGCGCTGAGCGCCGACGCGTGCGTCGAACTCGAACCGACGCTCGCGCATCTGCGGCCCTTTCTCGCGGGCGGAATCCATACGCCGAGCGAAGACACGGCCGATTGCGAACGCTTCTGCAAGAGCCTCGAAGCGTTGCTGCGCGCTCGCGGCGTGCAGTTCCTGATGAACACATCGATCGATTGCCTGAGGCCTGGAGCAAGCGGTAGCGTCGAAGCCTGGAGCGACGGTGCGCCGCTCGCGGCAGACCATGTCGTCGTCGCGTTAGGCTCGGCTGCAGCACGACTACTGAAGCCGGTCGGCATCCGTGTGCCGATCTATCCGCTCAAAGGCTACAGCCTGACGTTCGATCTGCAACCACAGACGGCCGCGCCCCAAGTGAGCATTACCGACTTTAGCCGCAAAGTGGTTTATGCCCGGCTCGGCGAGCGGCTGCGCGTTGCGGGCATTGCCGATATCGACGGCTATTCGCTCGAACCCGATCCCACACGTCTCGCGACGCTGCGGGCGGAGGCGGCCGCAATGTACCCCGACGTCGCCAGATCTTCCGCGGGTAGTGAATGGATCGGGTTGCGTCCGGCGACGCCACGCGGCACGCCGATCGTCGGACCGACGCGCTACCGCAATCTGTGGCTCAACGTCGGGCATGGCGCGCTCGGTTTCACGCTTGCGACGGGTTCGGCGGCGCTGCTGGCGCAGTGGCTGGCAAGCAGCAACGGCCAGGAACTGCGCAGCGCATTCGCCCTTTCGCATTGACGCCGCAAGGCGATGCACTGCGTGACGCCGCTCCCCCTCCAGAACATCATCGACCTCGCATGACAGAAAAGGCCAACATCATCGTTATCGGTACAGGCGGCACCATTGCCGGCCAAGGCAAAGCCGCCATCAACACGTCCGCCTACCTGTGCTCTGTGCTCGGCATCGATGAGATTCTCCGCACGATTCCACATGCGTCTGCGCTGGCGAATTTGCGCACGGAGCAGTTGTTGCAAACCGGCTCCGAGAATTTCAACAACGAACATCTGCTTGCAATCGGCAGGCGCGTTTCCAGATTGCTCGCGCAGGATGACGTTGATGGCGTTGTGATCACGCACGGTACCGATACGATCGAGGAAACTGCGTACTTTCTGCATCTCACGCTCAAGAGCGCAAAGCCCGTAGTCGTGGTCGGCTCGATGCGGCCGCCGTCTGCAATGAGTTCTGACGCGGCGTTGAATCTTTACGATGCAATTGCGGTGGCTGCGCATCCATCCTCGCGTGGCATCGGCACGCTGGTCGTTGCCAACGACGAGATCCACACTGCCCGGGACGTCGTAAAGAGCAACAGCGTCAAGCTCGAGGCGTTCCGTTCGCCGTACGGCGCGCTTGGCCATGTGATCGAAGGCCAGCCGCGCTACTATCGTCGCCCATGGCGTGCCCATACGCTCGACACGCCGTGGTCGATCGATACGCTCGGGGCATTGCCCAAAGTAGACATCGTCTATGCGTACGGCGCGCTCGCCCCCGACGCAGTGAACGCAATCGCCTCGCGCGCGCGAGGGCTGATCTATGTGGGCACCGGCAACGGCAACGTCGCCGAGCATCTCATCGAGCCGCTGCGCGACGCTGCCCGGCGCGGGGTTCATGTGGTGCGCGCATCGCGCACCGGCAATGGAATCGTGTTACGCAATGGCGCACAGCCCGACGACGAATACGGCTGGCTCACCGTCGAAGATCAGATCCCCCCAAAAGCCCGCATCCTTCTGACGCTGGCGCTCACACAAGCGGACGACATGCAAGCGTTGCAAGTCGCCTTCGAGCGCTACTGAAGCGCATCCTCCGATTGCGCGACAGCCGAGTAACCCAAGGAGATCGTCACCGCGGGCGCTGTCGGCATATTTTCAAATTGACGTCAACGAAGTAGCACGTTGAAAGGACGGCAATTTCCGAACGAAAACTTTCCGCGCCTTACCGATGGCCGAGATGAGACGGGAATCCACCCCTTACCAGGCATTTGGAAGTGTTGTCATCGCTTACTCTAAATGCTCAACTCGTAAGGAGGTCAAACATCATGAGCATACAAAGTGTAAGTGGTTCACAAACCAGCACGAGCCTGCTTTCTGTCGGCGCCACTCGCCGCTCGGCCGGCGGCGGCTGCGAATCGGGGTCGTCCTCGTCGTCTTCGTCGACCAGTTCGACGGACTCGAATCCGCTGTTGTCGGCACTCGAGGCGGCGTTGTCGGCCCTTGGAATTGGCAGCACGTCATCGACCACCGCTACGTCGGGTACGTCGAGTACGACGGCTTCTTCGAGTTCGGCCAGCACCGCAGCCTCTTCCACCTCTTCCACAAGCGACTCGTCGTCAACGAACTCGATTTCCGGAGCGCTGCAGGCCTTTCTCGGGGCGTTGTTTCAGGCACTGGGGTCGCTTCAGCAAACGGGCAACGGTGATGGCTCCACGTCTAATAGCACGAGCGGCTCGACGAACTCGATCGCGACTTCTTCCTATGGGGATATTGGCGGGGCGCTGAATGCGCTCGCCCAGGAACTCGGGTCCGGCAGTACGACGAGTTCAGGTACCGCGTCCAGTACCTCGGATGCAAGCAGCGATTCTTCTTCGTCTTCTTCTCAGGCGTCGACACTGCAGACGGATTTTCAGTCCCTGTTGAGCTCACTTGGCGATAGCAACTCGGGCACGTCGTTGCAGTCGTTTGTGCAGACACTCGCGGATAATCTCAAGGGACATCCGCATATGCAAACGGTTGGGAGCCTGGTGTCGACTACGGCTTAAAGTAACGAAAGTACGAGCGGTCTTTTGTCCTTCCTGATGACACGATCAGGAAGGACGAACGCCGGAGCGTCGTTTAATGAACGCTTTCGTTTCCGGTGCGAGGATGGATCCCGGAGTAGCGACATGAAGTAATATTCCCACGGCAGCAAAGCATCGTTTTGACAATGGATGCTTCGCTGCGTTCGACGGTCTCTGGTTGTGAATATGAACCGCGTGTCGAAGTAAAGGAGAAATGTAAATGGAGACAGTCGCATTGGCAGCAGCTATTGGGCGGCGTCAGTCATGAGTTCACAGATTCCGCCGATCGTGCCTGCGCAAACCGCGCTCGTCGTCATGCATTATCAGACCGACATTCTCGAGCTCTTTCCATCGGTCGCGCCGGCCTTGCTCGCCAATACGCGCAAGCTATGCGACGCAGCGCGGGCCAAAGGCGTCAGCGTCTATTTCGCCAACCTCCGGTTCAGTCCGGGCTATCCGGAAGTCAGCCCATTGAACAAGAATGGGCAGGGAATCAGGCAACTTGGCCTCTTCGTCGACGACCGGCCCTCGCCGGAGTTAGGCCAGCAGGCGAGTGAATCGGTCATCATCGCGCATCGCGCCAGCGTGTTCTTCGGCACCGATCTGCAGGCACGACTTTTCGCACAAGGTGTCGATTCGCTGATTATGGTCGGCATTGCGTCGACGGGTGTCGTGTTGTCGTCGGTGGCATATGCGAGCGACGCGGACTTCCGCCTGTACACGGTCAAGGATTGCTGTTACGACCCGGATCAGGTGGTGCATGAACATCTATTCTCCACCGCGTTCGATTCGCGCACCACGGTGCTGTCGCTCGCGGATGCGTTGCTGCTGCTCGCCTAGACGTTCGACGTCCGCGCCGGCTTCATCCGTGCTCGATGCCAAGCAGCCGCGCGTCCAGCCGACGCGCCAGCGCCGCGCCGCCTTCGCGCATCACTGCATCGTGGTTCCATTGGAAAACCGGGCGCAACACCGGCGCCAATGCATTCATCCATGCGCGAGTCGTACGCACGCACCAGTCGTAGCGGACTACGGTAAGGTTGCGTCCGTCGGTTGAAAAGCTCCACCGGCCGGCGCCTTCGACGTCGCCACTGGCCTCCCCCTCCAGCGCGACCAACGGGTCGACGCGCGTCACCCGCATATCGAACACGAGGCGATAGGGCAGCCGGCCTTTCCACGTATAGCGTTGTACGACGCCCACGCCCTGATCGGAACCGGCCTCTAGCTGGTCCACGCGCTCAACGTTATTCCACCACTCGGGCCAGCGCGCCGAATCGTGGATTGCCGCCCAAACTTCCTGCACTGGCGCGTCGATGCGCCAAATGGTGGAAAAGCGGTATTCAGCCGTCCGCAAGCTGCCTCCGTTCTTAGCATTCTTCTGGAGATTTTGTCAGATGCTCACTGCACTTGCCATCACCGGCGAAACGGCACCGCGTTACCCCACCTCGATATCTCATCGAGCCGTCCGCAACAAACCGCAGGACAGCCGAAGGCAGCCGGTCAGTGCATACGAGCCGACGGCCGATCGGCGGAACCATGACGAACGCTATTGAAGACGCGGCAGGCGCACAGCGAACGCGGTTTCTGCCTCGTCGGACCGCGCCTCGATCTCGCCGCCATGGGCCTTGGCAATCTCGCGCGCGATATACAGTCCGAGCCCCAGGTTGCCATCGGCGTTATATGAGTCTTCATGATGCAGGCCACGCTGGAGCGGGTCGAAGATCCGATGCAGCGTCGTTTGATCGATGACAGGTCCCTGGTTTCTCACCTCGAAACGAACGTTCCGCTCTTCGCCGATCACGACTACTCGCACGGGCGCGTCTGGCGCGCCGTATTTGATCGCATTCAACACCAGATTGCCGAGCAACTGCTGCAGACGGCGGCCGTCCCAAACACCCCGACAGTCCCCTTCCACCGCCAGATCGATCTGACGGTCCGGGTGCGCTGCCCGCAACTGGTCGAGTTCGTCGGCAAGCAGTTTCTCCAGGTCGGCATCAGTCGGCGCGATATTGATCCCTAAACCCAGCCGGGTTCGATTGAAATCGAGCATATCGTTCAGAAGCGCCTGCATGCGAGCGCCGCTTCTGATCAAACGGGATGCCGCTACGGATACCTGCTCCCCAGCGTTCAGTGCCGCCAGATATTGGGCCGTCATCAGGATGGTCTGGAGTGGGCTGCGCATGTCGTGCCCAAGCATGCCAAGCAAAAGATTGCGAGCCTGATCGACTTGCGCGCTGAAATACCCGACCGATTCGGCAAGCGCCTGATCGATGGCCTCGTTGAACCGGATGACATCATCCGGATGTGGCGCTTCGGGCTGACATTCGTCCATCCAGAGGCGCAGGACACTGGCGCGCAAGGCGCGGTACTCTGCAGCCAACTGGTTAATGTCGAACCCGCCTCGCGCCCGCAGAAGGGCGTGCGTCTGCGCACCGGTCTCTGGCGCCCCGATCAGTATGGGAGCCCGCCCCATCGACTTTTCGGCTTGCGCTTCCCGGGTCTGGGCCGTCGACAGATCCTTCGCGACGGCTTGCAGAATCTGTTGCGCGTGGTCTCGCAGGGCGAGCGATTTCATGTCCACGGCTGCCGGCAACAGAGTAGCGGCGAACGTCTCCCATTGCACCAGAATCGTTTCCATGTCGCGCAGGATGAAGTCAGCCAATCGCATGTTTGCCCTCAAAGAAGCAGAAAAAGACAGTATGGCGCATTCGCTGAACTTATATTGCGCACAAGTAGCTGCTTTGATTCTATCCGGTCCCTAAATTGCGTGACATAGGGGGCAACCTATAGGCGGACGAGGAAGCCCTCAAGCGCCCGATTGAACGCTGCATTGTCTTCGACATGAGGTATATGCCCAATTCCCGGCAGCACGTTCATGCGTGCGTCAGGCAACAGTCGTGACAGGCGTAATCCGTCGCTAAGGGGCGTTACGCCATCGGTCGTCCCCCAGATCACCTCGACCGGCATGCTCAGTGACGCGTAGTCCGACGAGCGACTGCTTCTGCTAAGCCCTGGATCATTGACGAATGCATCCAGCCAGTATCCGTACGCCTGCGTTGTTCCAACCACAGAAAGCGGTCGCCGATAGACGGCAATCCGGTCAGCCGTCAGCGCGTCATGACGCGAGGTGAATTTCCGCAGAAACCATCCGGTTAGCCACGGATTGGTCGCCGTTGCGGCGATCACAGGCCGCGCCACGACCGGTAGCTCAATCAGGCTGCCGAGCAACCCGCGTTCTGCAGGCGGCGGATCGATAGAGAGCGCAACGTCCACCAATACCGCCGCTTTAAATCGGCTGGGTTCGGCCATCAATGCTTCGACCGTGGCTCGCCCGCCGAACGAATGGCCAACGAGAATCACCCGCGAAAGCTTCAGCGTGTCGAGCATCCCGAGAATGCGCAAGGCTTGGTGGCCTGTGTCGTACGTGTTGTCCGCAGGCCGGCTGGAGTACCCAAAAGGCGGCAAATCCACCGCGATGCAGTGGTAGCCGGCTTGAGCGAGATAGTCCATGGTCGGAAGCCATGTCGAGCTCCAGGCGCCCACGCCTGAAATGAAGACGATCGGCTGTCCACTAGCGGGGCCGCGCTCCTGTATCAGCATGTCCACGTCCGCCGCACGGACGAAGCGCGATCCGGCCGGCGCCGCGCTGCGTGCGACGTCCCGCTCGCGGTTATGGGCGATCAGATCCGCGCCGCCTAATACGGCAACCAGCGCGATGATCGGCACAGCAACCAGTGCGACCGCGACTTTATAAAGTTTCATGGCGTTTCACGCATTCTTTTTATGCTTGATGGGTTCGGCGGCACACTTATTCTGGCCGATGATTATGTACAGTTATGCTCAGCCAATTTTCTCAAGATTGAGATCGACCGATAATATCAAGTCCGCTTAAACTTGCGCACCGAGGCTTGAAACGTTTTGATAGCTTCAGGAATCACCAATTGACTTCCGGGAATAGGCAAAAATAAAAAATGCTATTAACCACCCTCACCCCCGCTTTCTTTTTGAGCCGCGGTCGTATTACCCGCAGCGAATGGCTGACCCGGATCATCATTGCCGCATTGGTATGCGCCGCCTTCGGCAGTCTTGCCGGTTCCTGGTTTGGCGAGATCGGTGCGGCCGTCTTCGCGATCGTTTTTCTCTGGAGCGCGGTTGCGCTCTCCACCCAGCGCCTGCACGACACCGGACGGTGCGGATGGTCGTTGCTGACCGCCATCGTTCCGGTGTTCGGGCCGATCTGGGTGCTGATCCACGTGCTGCGCCGCGGCGTCGATCACGAGAACCGCTTTGGCCCCGATCCGGCAACTCGCGCGGATTACCTCAAAGTCAACATCGGGGAGTGACACAAACATGGCAACAGTCAACGACGTCACTCAGCTAAACCGGATTCCCGTATTTTCAATCGCTACGCCCACCTCCACGCAGGAAGTCGTCGAGGCGCTCACCCAGACCAATCTGCCGGTGTCGGTAGGCGGCGGCCACTTCAGCATGGGCGGACACACCGCGAGTCCTGGCACCCTGCATCTGGACATGCGCAAGATGAACCGTGTACTCCGGTTCGAACCGCACACGTCGGTGATTCGCGTGCAGGCCGGTATCCGCTGGTGCGATATCCAGCGGTTTATCGATCCGCACGGCCTGTCGGTCAAGATCATGCAGACCTACGCGAACTTTACCGTGGGCGGTGCGCTGTCGGTGAACGCCCACGGACGATACATGGGATTGGGGCCGGTCGTGCTGTCGGTACGGGCGATTACGCTCGTGCTCGCCAACGGCGAAGTAGTCAACGCCACTCCCACCGAGAACACCCCGTTGTTCAACGCGGCGATTGGCGGATATGGCGGCGTAGGCATCATCACTGAAGCGGAGCTCGACCTTGTGCCCAATACGCGGGTCAAGCGCAGCGATCGCAAGATGCGCACTGCCGATTACAAAGCATGGTTCGATACAACCGTGCGCAGCCATCAAGATGTGATCTTCCACAATTTCGACCTCTATCCGCCGCGCTACACGCGCGGCCGGGCGATTAGCTGGACGGTCACCGACGAGCCGGCCACGTCGGCGCGATTGCAGCCGCTCAGTCGCGGCTTTCTTGCTGCGAAATACTTTCTATGGGCAATCACCGAAACGCCGCTCGGCAAGTTTCGTCGCGAGTATCTGTACGACCCGCTGCTGCATTTCGGCAAGAAGGTGCACTGGCGCAATTACGAAGCCGGTTACGATGTCGCAGAACTCGAGCCGGTTGGGCGACGCCGGCGCACGTATGTGCTGCAGGAGTACTTCGTGCCCGTAGACGCCGTCACGCGATTCGCCGAGGCGTTATCGGCGATCCTCTCGCGGCATCGGGTGAACGCGGTCAACATTTCGATCCGCCATGCGCTCGCCGACAACCGCACCGTCATGGCGTGGGCGCGCGGAGAGACGTTTGCCTTCGTGCTCTACTACAAGCAGCGCACTCGCGAGAATGCCAAAGAGCGCGTTGCGGTATGGACGCGCGAACTGATCGACGCCGTGCTCGCCGTGGGTGGCACCTACTATCTGCCCTACCAGTTACACGCGACGCGCGAGCAGTTCCATCGTGCCTATCCGCGAGCGCGCGAGATGTTTGCGCTCAAGCGGGAGCTCGATCCGCAATATCGCCTGCGTGGTGCGCTGTGGGATCGCTACTATGCGCCTGAGCGAAGCGTGCTAGATGCGGCGCCTGATGTGACGGCGGCACAAGAGGACAGCAACAGCAACGGCACCCTGTTCGCCACGATCTATCGCGACGAGCGCGAAGCCGATCGTTTCTATGCGTTCCTGCAGAACATTTTCAATGTGCTGCCCGAAGACCGTCTGCATACGTTGATCAAAACTTCGACAGCCGAACACACGGGCGACGAGCGGATCTATCGCGCGATCCAGGCGGGCCTCCAATCGATCACGCCGCGCCTCGCGATGCTCACGCACGCGCTGCCGTCCCTGTCGATGCAGAAGGCTGAAATGGGCCGGCAAGCCGCCATGCTGCTGGGCGATTCGCCGTTGCAGGATTATGTCGAGATTGGCACGACAGGGCGCTACGTTCGGGCCATGAAGAAGTATCTGCGGCTCAAAGGCAAGGTAACCCTGGTTCATGACGTGCGGCCAGGAATGAGCCCGGTCGATATTGTCGAACGTGGACAGATCGGCTCGATCGGCGAGTTCCAGCCGTTGAACGACTACGCGCCCATCGCGCTGCCTGCGGCTAGCGCGGACCTGGTGAGTTGCTTTGTCGGCTTGCACCACATGGCGCCGGCGAAGCTCGCGCCGTTTCTCGACTCGATCGCGCGAATCGTCCGCCCCGGTGGCTATTTCGTGGTCCGCGATCACGACGTCACAACGCCGACAATGGACGCATTCGTTTCACTCGCCCATACGGTTTTCAACGCGGGCCTCGGCGAAACGTGGGAAACCAACCGGTCGGAGTTGCGTCATTTCGCCAGCGTGGACGACTGGATCGCGCGCGTCGAAGCGACAGGTTTTCGCCATACCGGAATGCGCCTGACCCAGCAAGGCGATCCGTCGGACAACATCCTGATGGCGTTCGTGCGCCATGGAGAGGCGGCATGAAGCGGCCGTTGCGCAAGGCGCTTCTTACCATCACCACCACCATCGCCATCGGCGTCGCGCTCACATTCGCGATGCCGGTTGCGCATGCGGCGGCGTCCTCCGCGGCGGCTGAGACACCGGGAGCCTCATTCCAAAGCCCCGTGCCGGCGGCGGATCGCCGCGGCACCGAGCAGACGCTGCTGACTTTTCCGGAGTGGTATCTCGTGCACAGCCCGGCGGAGTACGCGCGAATCGTGCAACACGAACCGTCGCACGACTTTCCGTTTCTGGATCAGATCGGCCAGCTCTGGTCGAGTTACGCGACCGTCACGCGTGAGCAGATGCACGACAACTATCCGCTCAATCCCGGTTACCACGTGATGATCTGGGTGATCGCATCGAGTACGACCGTGGAGTATGCGCTGCGCTCCCTCTACGAAAATACCGTGGGTCGCGCGAGTTGGCTGCTCGGCGGAAAAAAGCTCACCGACGAGGACCGCTATGGCGCCCAGGCGGCTCAGGAGTACGTGGACTTCATCCGTCAGGAGCCCTGGTACCTGTTCGATTTCGGCGCCCGCCTTCATCATCTCTGGAGCGATGTCCCGCTGTGGGGACCGGATCTCGTACGCAAATGGGAACGCCGCTACGCGCTGACCACCGAATACGCGATCAAGGCGGTGTACGGAAAACTGATCGAGAAGGCGACGCGGGCCACCTACACACCGGCCCTGATGACGACCGATGTGGTCGTCGACCGCCTGCCCGATGGGTGGTCGGCGCCGGCTCACGTCAGCGTGCTTGCCCGTCTGCCCGACGGTCGGGCGTTACTTGCGTTGCCGCGCTATTTCGACTTCAGACTTGCGGCGACAACGCTTGCGCAACAAGGCATTCATCTCACCGACATCGCCGGCAACACATCGGTCATTCTGGTCACGGTGTGGGCGAAAGATGACGCCCCGTTGCCCGCCGGCAGCGGCCGCATATTGTTCGAACAGCCGCTGACAATGCCGGCCCATACACGACGCGTCGCGTTGTTGATACCGGTTCATGGCCTGTCCGACTTTCTGGCGGCAGCCGGAAAAAACGGCCTGGTGACGGAGCATGTGTACGACTATTGAATCGGCAGAGGGTGTGGAGTTTCTGCTGGAAACGGACAAGCCTGACCGGCGCTCTATGGCACACACGATGTAAGGGACGTTCTGTTACTCCGCCATCCCCAAGTAAGCGGCTTTCAGCGCGGCGACCTCGAACTTCACCATTTTCATCATGGCCTGAGCGACACGCCCTGCCTTTACCGGATCGGAGTCAGCCATCATCCTGATGAGATCGCCTGGAACGATCTGCCACGAGACGCCGAAGCGGTCTTTCAACCACCCGCACGCCTCGGGCGAACCGCCACCCTCGAGAAAAGCATTCCAGTAGCGGTCAACTTCTGCCTGATCGGCACAGTCGACCATAAGGGATATCGCGTGATTAAACGGGTCGCCCCCGCCGGAGTTCATGGCAATGAAGGGTTGCCCAAACAGAACAAATTCGACCATCTTCGTGGAACCGGCGGCCGGTACCGGTGTAACCCGATTGACGCGCGAGTCCGGAAAAATACTCGCATAGAAAGCAGCGGCCTCCTCAGCTTGATCGGAATACCAAAGAAATGGCGTGATCTTTTGAATCGTCATGGCAAATCTCCTGTCAGGGTTGGCTGAATGCGGAGGCAAGCCGCATGCTGCCATTGAGACGACGAAGGAAGACTATCAAAATCGACACGCCGCGAAGAAAAATTTCACTTTCTACCGGCTTCGATCACAGCAATGGCAACGTCAGCCTGATGTGCTCCGCGAATACCGTAATCAGATGGGAGGGACGCTTCCGCTCGAACTTCAGGGTAATGCCAACGGTGGGCAGGGATGGAAGCGCCGGATCGCCATTGAGTATGCAGAGATCCGGGGGAACTGCCGTCTGTGTGATAACGGCAACGGCTTGCCCCGAGCGGACCAGGGCCGTCAGACCTGCAAGACTGCTGCTCGCATAGGCGATGCGGTAAGCCCTGCCCGCGCGTTGCAGCGCTTCGCAGGCCGCTACATGGTCGAGCGTGTCCGGATCGGAAACCGCCAGCGGCAAGGGGTCGAAGTGCGCGGAAGCCAGTCCCGGATAACCCACCCAGACCAGCGGTTCACGGCGAATGATGTCGTCATTCGCTGCGTCGTCCGGCAGCGAGATCATGGCAAGGTCCAGCGCATGCATCTCCAGTTGTTCGAGCAATCGTGGGGTCGGGGCGCACATCACCTCCACCAGGGCATGCGGGTGCTGGCTCGAGAACTGGCGCAGCAAATGCGGCAGGAAAACAGCGGCGTAGTCGTCCGGACAGCCGAAGCGGATCGTCCCCGACAGCCCTTTGCCGGACAGATCGGCCATCGCCTCGTCGTGCAGGCGCAGAATGCGTTGGGCGTGGATCAACAGGCGTTCGCCGGGATTGGTCAGCACCACCCCTCGACCCGTGCGCTGGAACAGCGGCTGATCGACGATTTCTTCGAGGCGCTTCATCTGCTGACTCAGCGCAGACTGGGTCCGGCCGATCCGGTTGGCCGCGCGACTGAGCGCCCGGACTTCGGCAATGACGATAAACGAACGCAGCAGATCAATTTCCAGGGAAAGACTCAAGGTATAAGCCCCGCTTCTATCTTCGATAAGAACTATTCGATTCTATGAAAGCAGAGAGCCATCTAGACTGCAAGTTATTCTCGCCACCCGCCAAGGAGAAGCAAGGTGTCCCTGAACAACGATGCAAATTTCTGGCGCAACGCCAAACAGCACCTCATCCGCTATGGCGGCACCTTCGAGCCGATGATCATCGAGCGCGCCCAGGGCAGCTTCGTCTATGACGCGGACGGCCGCGCGATTCTGGATTTCACCTCGGGGCAGATGAGCGCGGTGCTCGGGCACAGCCATCCGGAAATCGTCTCGGTCATCAACGAATATGCCGGCAAGCTCGACCACCTTTTCAGCGGGATGCTGTCGCGGCCGGTGGTCGATCTGGCGACCCGGTTGGCCGAGATCACGCCTGACGGGCTCGACCGGGCGCTGTTACTCAGTACGGGCGCTGAGTCGAACGAGGCCGCCATTCGCATGGCGAAGCTCGTCACCGGTAAATATGAAATCGTTGGTTTCGCGCAGTCCTGGCACGGTATGACGGGGAACGCGGCATCCGCGACTTACAGCGCCGGTCGCAAGGGTGTCGGTCCGGCAGCCGTCGGCTCCTACGCGATCCCCGCGCCGTTTCCGTATCGGCCGCGTTTTGAGCGCAATGGGGAATACGATTACCTGGCGGAACTGGACTATGCCTTCGATCTCATCGATCGTCAGTCCAGTGGCAATCTCGCCGCCTTTATCGCAGAGCCGATCCTCAGTTCCGGCGGCATCATCGAACTGCCGGTCGGCTACATGGCCGCACTGAAGCGCAAATGCGAGGAGCGCGGCATGCTGCTGATTCTCGATGAAGCGCAAACGGGTGTCGGGCGTACGGGCACGATGTTCGCCTGTCAGCACGATGGCGTCACGCCCGACATTCTCACCTTGTCGAAGACGCTGGGCGCCGGTCTGCCGCTTGCGGCCGTCGTGACTTCCGCACAGATCGAGGAGCGGGCCCATGAGTTGGGTTATCTGTTCTATACGACGCATGTGTCCGATCCGCTTCCCGCCGCCGTCGGCCTGCGAGTGCTGGATGTGGTCGAGCGGGAGGGGCTGGTCGCGCGTGCGAACCTGATGGGCGAGCGACTCAAGCGCGGCCTGCTCGATCTGATGGAACGCTTCGAGTGCATCGGCGATATTCGCGGACGCGGGTTGCTTCTGGGGATGGAGATCGTCAAAGACCGCCGCACGAAGGAGCCGGCGGATGGGCTCGGCGCGAAGATCACCCGCGAATGTATGAACCTGGGGCTCAGCATGAATATCGTGCAGTTGCCAGGTATGGGCGGTGTCTTTCGGATCGCGCCTCCGTTGACCGTTCTCGAGAGTGAGATCGACCTGGGTTTGGATCTGCTGGGGCAGGCGATTGAGCGCTCGCTGTAGTCACTTCGGTGTTCATAACAGACGGCGGGGAACGATATGTGATGCTCACACTTTCAAGTCACCCTGCCACAGCCTTGATGAATTCTTCCAGCACAGGATTGACCGTGTCGGTTCGCCAGACAAACTCGACCGGATAAGATAGGGTTAGGTCCGCATGATCCATCAGAACAACCTGATTCGGGCAACTATAAATGGATGCCTCAGGAACGATCGCGTACCCCATGCCCGCTGCCACTAGGCCGAGTATCGTCGATACGTCGCCACCGATAGGCACGATACGCGGCGAAAACCCCGCAAGCTGGCATTGATGAATCAGAAAATCGTAGTACGCCGGCGCCACTTCCCTTGCGAACCACATACATGGCTCGTCCTTTAGGTTGGCTAACCGCTCCGGCATAGCGGGCGCAGACCCGTCACTGGGGCGCGGCATCGCGAGCTTGAGACGGCAGTCGAACAGATGACACGCGGAGAAAGTCGGATCGCGCGGGTCGCGCCACGCGAGAAATCCGCCGTCGAGGCTGCCATCCGAAATCCGCGCCAACTGCTTCGCTGCCAGCCCTGGTTCAAGCATGATCGTGACATCGGGATGCGTGATCTTGAAGTCACGAACCGGCTTCAGCGTCGCGGGATGCCAGCTGTAGTTCGGCGCGAGTCCGATTCTCAACGCACCCGACTGGCCCCTCGCAATGCGCACGAACAAGTCGCGCGCCGCTTCCACATCGTTCAGTACACGTCTCGCATCGATGGCAAACTGCGCGCCCGGCGTGGTCAGTTGTACGCCCTTGGCGTTACGATGAAACAGGTCGCTGCCCAGCTCCTCTTCGAGATCGCGGATCTGCCGACTCAATGCCGGTTGAACAATGTGGAGTCGTCGCGCGGCCTCCGCTACGCTGCCGCAATCCGCTACGGCAAGAAAATATCGAAGGTGTCGGAGTTCCATGTCTTATCGGGTTGGGCATGCCTATGCTTCAAAAGTATAGCTGCCATTTTTGAAGAGTATGCGTGCCGCAGCACGCCTCGCGCTTAGTGTACCGACACGCATAACTACACGTGAGCAGACAAAATGGCGAGTGTGAAAGCGGTCGGTCATCGACCAGACAAGGTGGCTGTGCCCAGCCGACGCGCAGTTGCAGCGGCATCGGTGGGTAATCTTCTTGAGATTTACGATTTCATTGCCTATGGCATTTTCGCGGTTCCCATATCCCGGACGTTTTTCCCCGCCAGTTCCGACTTCGCCGCGCTGATTCTGACGTTCATCACTTTCGCGGTGGGCTTCCTCGTGCGGCCAGTGGGCGCGCTCGTACTCGGCCGATACGCGGACCGTGCGGGTCGCAAGAAGGCTTTGAGCCTCACGCTGCTGCTCATGGCTGCCGGTACCGTTGTGCCAGCCGTGTGCCCGTCGTTCGCGAGCATCGGCATTGCCGCGCCGATTGTTATCGTGCTTGGCAGGTTGATCCAGGGCTTTTCGGCGGGCGGCGAGATCGGCGGCACGGTAGCGATGCTGGTCGAGAACGCGCCACCGTCGCGTAAGGGGTTGTTCGGCTCCTTCCAGCAAATGTCGCAAGGCGGCGGCACGCTGATCGCCGGACTCGTCGGACTGGCGCTAACGAGCCTCTTTACCCAGGAGCAGATCTTCGGCGGCGCATGGCGTCTGGCGTTCGCCTTCGGCTTGTTGATCGGTCCGGTCGGCTGGTACATCCGACGCTCTGTCGATGAAACAGCGGTCTTCGAGCAATCTCAGCGTTTGCCGCGCCGAGCCCTGTGGACGCAATTGGTCGAATACCGGAGCCAGGTGGCAACCGGCGTGGCAATCATGGTGTTCTGGACGATCGCCACCTACGTTTCGAATTACTTCACGACCTACGCTGTTCGCGAGGTTCATCTAAGCCTCTTTGACAGTTATGTCGGACAGGTCAGCTATGGCATGGCGATGATGACGATGTGTCCCATCATCGGTCATCTGTCGGACCGGATCGGCACCCGTACCCCCATGCTGATCGGTGCCGCACTCACGGCAATCGCCGCCTATCCGCTGTTCGTGCTGCTTTCCCATTACCCCGGACTCGCTACGCTCGTGGTGGTGCAGGTCACCATCGCGATCCTGCTTGCCTGCTACGCCGCTTGTGCATCGAGCGTGCTCGGCAACGTCTTCCCGACGGAATTTCGCGCAACGGGCGTCGGTTTTGCCTATGCAATCGGCGTGACGGTGTTTGGCGGCTTTACGCCGGTCGCGGTGACTACGCTGATCGGTTTCACCGGCGATCGCCTTGTGATCGGGTATTACCTCGCGACCGCAGCATTGATCAGCTGCGTGCCGGTGCTGTTTATGACCAAAGGCAAAGGCAACCCGGAACCGGACACGGTCCAAACCCAGCTCGAGTGATTACATCGTCCAGTCGCATGCCCCAAAAACCAGATCGCACCAAAACTGAAAATGATTTACGACGAATCGATTATCGCCTTTGAACCCGAACTGATCCGTATCCGGCGACATCTCCATGCGAATCCCGAGCTTCGTTTCGAAGAACAGCGGACGTCCGACTATATCGCCAGTCTTCTTGACGACTGGGGAATACCGGTCGTTCGAGGGATCGGCGGGTATGGACTTGTCGGTGTTCTGCGTCACGGAACGAGCGAGCGTTCCATTGGTTTGCGCGCTGACATGGATGCGCTGCCGATGCACGAAGCAAACACGTTCGCGCACGCGTCGCGTTACTCGGGCAAGATGCACGCGTGTGGCCACGATGGACATACCGCCATGCTGCTCGGCGCAGCGCGCTATCTTTCCCAGCATCGACATTTCGACGGCACCGTAAACTTCATCTTTCAGCCTGCAGAGGAAGGCGGCTGCGGCGCGCGTCTAATGATCGAGGACGGCCTGTTCAATCGATGCCCAATGGACGCCGTGTTTGGAGTTCACAACTGGCCGGGCATGCCCGCGGGCAACTTCGGCATCCGTCCGGGTGCATTGATGGCGTCGAGCAACACGTTCGAAGTGCACATAAATGGACGCGGCTCGCATGCCGGGCAGCCGCATCGTAGTGCGGATCCTGTCATGGTCGCCGTCCAGATCGCGCAAGCCTGGCAGACGATCGTGTCGCGCAACGTCGATCCAAACGAGTCGGCTGTGTTGTCAGTCACGCAAATTCACGCAGGCAGCGCGGTGAACGTCATCCCTGAGCAGGCGATGCTCAACGGCACCGTACGCAGTTTCAGCGTCGATGTGCTCGACATGATAGAAAGCCGCATGCGCACAGTGGCGGAAGGTATCGCCGCTGCATTCGATATCGAGCTCACGTTCAATTTCACGCGCATCTACCCGGCGCTTGTCAATCACGCGGCCGAAGCCGCGCTCGCTGGCAACGTCATGCGCGACCTGGTAGGAGCCGCGAACGTGGACGAAAACGTGGAGCGCACCATGACGTCGGAAGACTTCGCGTTCTATATGCTGCACAAACCGGGCGCCTATGTGTTCATCGGCAACGGCGACGGCTCGGCGCGCTTGCCCGGACAAGCGGGCGGCCTGTGCCAGTTGCACAGTGCGAGCTATGACTTCAACGACGCGCTGCTGCCTCTTGGCACGTCGTACTGGGTCGCGCTTGCCCACGCCTATCTCGACCATCCGGGCGCAGAGGCATAAGCAGGCTCAGCGGAAAACGAACTGTCGGCTTGACCCAACACACATGTGTTGACACGCGTTCCAATTGCAAAGAAACTTGATGCCGTGCTGACGCTAAACCTCTTCTCTTTCGCGATTCAACGCCACATGGCAGTCCGTTCGGGCATGCCATCGGAGGCCAATGCGCGTTAGATAAGCAGGAACGCAGCTCAAAGGCCTCGCCGAAAATACGGATGAGGCCTTTTTTGTTTGTGGCGTCTCCGTGATCGGCATCACCAGCGGAGATGACCATGGACGAAAGAAGCCCAAAGTTGGCCCCATCCGGCTTACCTGCAACCGACGATTGCAGCAAAGACCGCGTGGCAAGTACTGCGATCTACCCAACCCGGGGCCCTGTGTCGGCAACGCGTTGGGACACTACCGTCGAATGGCACGATGGCGGATGCGATGCACGTATTCGCTTCGCCCGGATGTTGTACCCGTACGAGTACTGGAATCTTCCGATGCAGGAAGGCCACTTCGGCCGGCCGGTCATTTCGATGATTTCAGAGGATGACCCACCGACAACGACAGGGCCACCCCTCCCCGGCATTCTTGCGACTGTGGGCCGTTTGTGGCGGCTGGCGATCCGCAGGGCGCGGGCTACCGGGAGAGCCACATCTGCGCTCTTCGGCAAGCGGCCGCAGGATTGACTAACGGCTTGACGTTCCGCGCGACGGTGCTGCGCTGTCGCGTGGAACTTCATCCGCAAAGCTCTTGACTTGACCGTCCAACGTCACAGAGTGACAAGGCAGTTCGTGTGCAACTTGACCTGCTCACCCGTGACCCGGCTCTCAATTGCCGTTTGTCCCCTCGAACTCAACGATCTCGATCCAGTTCGCACCCTTACCCACGGGGTACTGTCCAATCAAAGCCAGTGCGCCGGAGTTGCGGTCAATACTGTAAGCGCTCAGGTTTGACGACAGTTGACCCACTGCAAGCAGATACTTGCCCGACGGATCGATATTGAATCCGCGCGGCTGCTTTTCTGTCTGATACGTGCCGATGCGCGTCAATTCACCTGATTTTGCGCTCACCCGATAGGCAGCCAGCGTGTTGGACGTGCGTTCAGTGGCGTACAGGAAACGCCCGTCTGGCGTGACGTGTACATCAGCACCCCACGGCTTGTCGCCGGAAAAATCGGGCGGCAGGATGGAGACGGTCTGGACGGGTTTGACTTTGTCACGCGTGCTATCGAACGCGAGCACATGCAGTTTGCCATCGAGCTCATCGATCAGATAGACAAAGCGATGATCCGGCGAGAACACAAAGTGGCGCGGACCCGACTTCGCAGGCAACGAATAGGCGGGCGCGGCGTCTTCGGTCAACTGACCGTTCGACGCATCGAATTTCAGACGCAACCACGCATCCGAGCCGAGCACCGATGCGAAGACATAACGATTGTCGGGCGCATTGCGTATGGCGTGAGCCATGGGGCCGGTTTTGACGGTTCGCAGGACTTCACCCGCCACGCCATTCGCGGCGATCCGGCTCACTGCCAGAAGGTTTCCGCCATACGATGCGGAAAAGAGGTAGCGGCCGCTCGCATCCGTCGAAACGTAGGCCATGCTATCCGCAAGCGGCGCCCTGCCCAGTTCGATCAGCCGACCGTCGAGCGGATTGACCGCGAAGCTCACCACGCTATACGGCTTGGAGCGTAACGCAGCATAGAGCCGGAGGTGGTCGGGCGAAAGCGCCATCGGCATGACCGTGCCCCCAACCGGCACGGTCTCGACTGCGGCGAGTGAGCCGCTCGATTTGTCGAGGCTGAAGACAGAAATGTCCTGGCTGTCCGCATTCGATACGTAGGCGTACGTAGCAGCCTGCGATACGCCCGATCCCAAAGCACCCGCAAACAGGATTGCTGCGACCAGGGTGGCCCTAACGCTCATCGTGACACTCCGTTGAAATGGTTGAATTCGTCGAATATGAACATCCAGCATCGGCCGCCTCAGTCTTTTCGAAAGAATATCCGCGGCCGGTGGCAGTACATTGCCAGCCCGGCACGTGCGCGACAGATGCTTCTACTGGATATGGATGCGGGTCAAGCCCGATTGAGGCGGAATGCCGAAACAGCATCCGTCATCGCCTGCGCCTGCTGCTCAAGTGCGCTCGCGGCGGCGGCTGCCTGCTCGACTAGCGCGGCGTTTTGCTGCGTTACCCGGTCCATCTGGCTGACGGCCTGCCCGACCTGCTCGATGCCGGAGCTCTGTTCAACTGTCGCCGAAGTAATCTCAGCCATGATGGTGGCGACGCCTTGCACCGCGCCCACAATCTCGCCCATGGTCTGCCCGGCCTGGACAACGAGTTCATTGCCGTCACGGATATCGTTGACGGATGCGGCGATCAGCGTTTTGATCTCCTGTGCCGCGGCAGCGCTGCGCTGCGCGAGCGTGCGCACCTCGCCGGCGACAACGGCAAAGCCGCGACCCTGCTCCCCTGCTCGCGCGGATTCGACCGCCGCATTCAAGGCCAGGATGTTGGTTTGAAATGCGATGCTGTTGATCATCCCCGTGATCTCGGCGATCTTGTTCGAACTCGCCGTGATTGCCGTCATCGTTTGCACTGCCTGCTGCACGACATTGCCGCCTCGCTGGGCGACGTCCGCCGCGTTAGCGGCGAGCTTGCTTGCCTGGCGGGCATGGTCGGCGTTCTGTTTGACGGTCGAAGTCAGCTCTTCCATGCTGGCCGCCGTTTCTTCAAGCGACGCAGACTGCTGCTCGGTTCTACTCGACAAATCGAGGTTGCCGGCAGCGATCTCACGCGCACCACCGTGGATGGCTTCACAGTTCACGCGCACATTCGACACCGTCTTCGCCAAGCCCGTCTGCATCTGCGACATCGCCGTAAACAACTGTCCCAACTCGCTCCTGCCCCCTTCCGGAATCGATACGGTCAGGTCGCTGCCCGCGATACGGTTGAGCAACTCAGAGGCAATCTGCAGCGGACGGACCACGATCTTCCGCAAAGCGAAATGCGCGGCGACGATCAATGCAAGGGCCAGTGCCACCCCCGCCGCCACCATCGTGACGACCCAGGTGTACTCACGATCACCTTGCGCGGCGGAATCCTTGGCAAGTGCTTCAGCGAGGTTCTGGAACTTCTCGACATTGGCCGAATAGGCGACGCCAGCCAGCGTGATGTCTTTATCGTTGATCGATACGTAAGCATTCGTATCGCCCCGCCGCAAGGCGTCGAACGCAGCATGCAGAATCGTGGCCAGAGTATTGGAAGAATCGACGAGTTTTTGCTTCAGCGCGTCGTCCTGCCCCGCAAATTTATCAGCATCACGAAACATCTGGGTTCCGCGATCCGCACGCTCCAATGTCGTGGCCGCACTTTTGAGCGCCGAGTCGCGGGTCGCTTCGTCATTGCGCTCTTTCAAAGCAGAATACGCACGCGTCAGAGCGGCGCGGGTGCGTGTGGAGTCTTTATAGGCATCGTTGACCAGCACTTCCTGGCTGGCGATATCGTGCAGACGCCGAGCGTTGTCGTTAGAACGGCCAAGTGCTAGCACCCCCACTACGCCGCCGATCAGAATCATGCCCGCGAAAAGCACGAGGACGGCAAGGAGACTGTGTCTTATTGTCAGATTACGCATGCCTACCGATCCAGTTAACCATTGTTTGACTGTTTACGACATAAACAACGCAAAACCTGAGCCGTCGATCTCGCAAGATTGCGGTACAGCCCGCGGCGTGGCGTGGTGCCGTGCAGATCCATTTCGAGATACGTCATCATACAAGACGAATTGACCCCTTGTCGAAATTCTTCGACGCGTATTTACCCGAATTTCCCCAAATCACTAAATTTCAATTTCTTTCAACGCGATACCGGCTGAGACCTTATTTATATGACGTCATATGTCTATGAAGCTGATCGTAACCGCCGATATCGCAGGCGAAGCAACGCGGGCACGCACTGCCAAGACCCCGGAGCTGGTAGCGCTGCTCAGCGCAGTCTGAGAGACATTGACCGTCATCGACATTGCCCCGCCCAGTAAATTGCGTCGAAATGTTATATGATGGTCATCATGAAAAAGCCATCAATCAATCGGAAGACTGCCAGCCGCAAAGAAATCACGCACGAGCGCATCGTGGAAGTCGCCGCGCGCGCGATCCGGCGCAGCGGATACGACGGCACAGGAGTGGCCGACATCATGAAGGAGGCCGGCCTGACGCATGGCGGCTTCTATTCCCACTTCCCGTCGCGCGAGGTGCTGCTTGCCGAAGCCGCTGACCGCGCCGGTGCTGAAGCCGTCGCGCTCTCGGAACATATCGCCGCCTCCGTACCGCCAGAGGAAGCGTTGCCGTCGATGGTGCGCGCGTATCTGTCGAAGGAACATTGCGAAGACATAGAGAATGGCTGCCCGGTCTCCGCCCTTGGCTCCGAGATGCCGCGCCAGGCGCCGGTCGTGCGGCGCGCAGCCACCCGCCGCATCAAGGAGATGATCGATGTCATTGCGCGCCAGTTGCCCGATTGGGGTCAGCCAGGCGCGCATGAGCAGGCGCTTGTCACGGCGGCCACCATGGTTGGCACCATGGTGCTGGCGCGTGCCGTCGACGACCCCAAACTGTCGGAAAATTTTCTTGAAGCCGCATTGAAAAAACTCGCGCCCACTGACGCGTAAATCCACCGGCCCGGTGCCGGTTTTTGTTGGACCGGAAATATGATGAACATCATATTTTTGCGAGATGAACACTCAAGCAAGCACCTAAAGACATCCCTCAATATCGGAAGGACATCATGGAAACTGGAATAGCGCTCGTTACGGGCGCCTCGTCAGGAATCGGCGAAGCCACGGCCAAGCGGCTCACGAAGGCCGGATACAAGGTCTACGGCACCAGCCGGCGCGGCGCACAGGCCGGCCAACGGAGGTTCGAGATGCTGCCCCTGGACGTGACTAGCGATGAATCGGTCGAAGCTGCCGTCAAGGAAGTACTGCGCCTGCACGGCCGCATCGACCTGCTGGTGAACAACGCTGGTTTCGGCGTGGCCCCTGCCGCTGCAGAAGAGAGTTCGATTGACCAGGCCCGCGCGATCTTCGATACGAACTTCTTCGGAATCGTCCGCATGACGCGTGCCGTGGTGCCCCATATGCGGCAGCAAGGCAGCGGCCGCATCATCAACATCGGCTCTGTGCTGGGTTTCTTACCCATGCCCTACATGGCGCTGTATTCCGCCACCAAGCATGCGGTCGCAGGCTATTCGGAATCGCTCGATCATGAGTTGCGTACGATGGGCATCCGGGTCTCCGTCATTGAGCCCGCCTACATCAAGACGCCCTTCGACGCGAACTTCATGGAGCCGGACGCTCCCCTCGACGACTACCTTGAGATACGCACGGCCATCGCGAGGCGTGTGAAAGAGGTCGTCGAGAGCGCTGACGGTCCCGAAGTCGTGGCCGAGACCGTACTGCACGCCGCCATCGCGGCTCGCCCGAAACTTCGCTATACAGCCGGTGGACTCGCCGCCCGTCTGCGATTGCTGCGCAGGTTTGCGCCCGCCGGCCTTGTGGATGCAGGTATTCGCAAAGACCTTCGACTTCAAACTTAACGGCATGACTGCGTTGCCATCGAGCTAGAGCGCTACATCCCCGCTACTGTCCGCGAAACAACCTGACTCAACGAGAAACGTACAAGGAAACATGATGAAGGCATTTGTTGTCGATCGATATGGCCGCAAGAATGATTTGCGAGCTGGCGAAATGCCGGTCCCGGAGCCGCGTGAGGACGACGTATTGATCCAGATCCACGCCGCGGGCGTGAATCCGCTCGATGCCAAAATCAGGGACGGCGAGTTCAAGCTCATTCTGCCCTATCGTTTGCCGCTGATTCTGGGCAACGACCTGGCAGGGGTGGTGGTCCGTGTTGGATCGCGCGTTCGGCAATTCAAGCCAGGCGATGAGGTCTATGCCCGACCGCACAAAGATCGCATTGGCACTTTCGCGGAATTCATTGCCGTCAAAGAAGACGGCGTGGCGTTGAAGCCCAAATCACTCGCCATGGAAGAAGCAGCGTCGATCCCGCTGGTAGGCTTGACCGCGTGGCAGGCGCTAATCGAAAAAGGACAACTCAAGAAAGGGCAGAAAGTGTTGATCCATGCCGGCTCGGGCGGCGTCGGCACATTCGCCATTCAACTGGCGAAACATGTGGGCGCGACCGTCGCGACGACAACGAGCGCGCGCAATGCCGAACTGGTGAAGCAACTCGGTGCGGATATCGTTATCGATTACAAGAAAGACGACTTTGCTGACATCCTCAAAGGTTACGATCTGGTGTTCGACACGCAGGGCGGCGATACGCTCAAGAAGTCGCTGCGCGTGCTCAAGCCGGGTGGCAAACTCATCGGGATCGCGGGACCGCCCGATCCCGACTTTGCCAAAGAGATGGGCGCTTCGTGGTTCCTGAAAATGGTGATGCGTCTTTTGAGCTGTCGCATCCGGAAAACTGCAAAACGTCATGACGTCAGCTATTCATTTGTGTTCATGCGCGCCAGCGGGGACCAACTGAGCCGGATCGCTGCACTGATCGATGCAGGATCCATACGACCGGTGATCGATCGGATCTTCCCGTTTGCAGCAACCAATGAGGCCTTGGCTTACGTCGAGACAGGCCGTGTAAAGGGTAAGGTTGTCATCAAGATCCAATAGACAGCTTGGACCGGTCGCGAACCATTGGCCGGGAGATGCAGGATAGATTGCGGCAAGAAACGACAAGAAAAAAAACCGCCCCGGAATCCCGAAACATCCTCCGCATGCCATCCGATGGCATGATAGTGGCCTCGCTTCTCAATCCACCAGCTCTCTCCCGAACATGTCGAACCTGATCGTACATGGCGGCCTCCCGTTACGCGGCGAGATCGTGCCATCCGCCAACAAGAACGCTGTCCTGCCTATCCTTTGTGCCACGCTGCTGACCGACCAGCCACTGCGTCTCATCGGCGTACCCGAGATTACCGATGTCAAGAAGATCCTCGAGATCTTTCGCACGCTCGGCAGCAACGTGTCGATGGACTTTGCCACCGGCATTCTCGATTTGCATCACCACGCCACGTCCTTCGATCCCGTCGCGCACAGGCTGCCCGAGGAGATGCGTTCTTCGATCATGCTGGTGCCGCCGCTGTTGGCGCGTTTCGGCGTTGCACGTCTGGAGAACGACGTGAAGGGCTGCACGTTGGGCGTGCGCGAGATCGATCCGCATGTTGAGGTGTTCGAGCGCTTCGGCGCAGGCATCGAGCGCACCACCGACTCGCTGATCGTGCGCGCGGCCACTCAAATGGCGGCGAATCATCATTGGCTGGACTACGCGTCGGTCACCACCACTGAGAATTTCGTGCTTTGCGCGGCGTCGGCCAACGGTACGTCGACCTTGGTCAATGCAGCATCGGAACCGCATGTGCAGGAGTTTTGCCGTTTTTTGGCCATGCTGGGTGTCCCGATCGACGGCATTGGCACATCGCGCCTGAGCGTGGAAGGCGGCCATAGACTGGGCGGCGGCGAGTTCCGGTTCAGCGAGGACTTCCACGAAATCGCGACCTTTCTCGCGCTTGGCGCAATCACCGGGGGCGACATCAAGGTCAAAAACAGCGCGCCCGATCAGTTCCCGCTGATCGACCGAACCTTCGCGAAGTTCGGCGTGCAGGTGGAGCATCGCGATGGCTGGTCGCACGCCGTTCGCGAAGGCCCATTGCGAGTGCGCCGCCCGTTCACCCAGAATATTCTCACCAAGGTAGAAGCGGCGCCCTGGCCGTATCTGCCCGTCGATCTGCTCCCCATCTTCATCGCGCTTGGCGTGAAGGCGGAAGGCAGCGCGATGTTCTGGAACAAGGTCTATGACGGCGCGATGGGCTGGTCCGTTGAACTCTCCAAGTTCGGGGCTCACGTGTTCCTGTCGGACCCTCATCGTTTGATCACTTTCGGCGGACTTCAGTTAAGTCCCGCGAAGGTCGAGAGTCCGTACATCATTCGCGTGGCAATCGCGCTGTTCATGGTCGCCGCGAGTATCGAGGGGCGCTCGGAAATCACCAATGCGCTGCCGATCCGCCGCGCACACCCCAATTTTGTGGAAAACCTGCGCTCGGTGGGGGCGCGCGTGGAATGGACCAGCAGCGAATGATCGTCTAAGGCGATCCACCGGAACCCGAACATCATGGAGCAAACCTTGCACGAACTTCGCCTCGAGACGTTGCAGGTAGGTGCACTGCGCATGCGTGTGGCCAGCCAGGGCAGCGGCCCGCTGGTGCTGCTATGTCATGGATTTCCGGAGTCCTGGTACGCCTGGCGGCACCAGTTGGCGGCGCTGTCAGCCGCCGGGTTCCGCGCCGTCGCGCCCGACATGCGTGGCTATGGCGGCACCGATGCGCCGCCGGACGCGGAGTCGTACACGATGCTGCATCTCGTCGGCGACATGGTCGAGCTCGTCAATGTTCTCGGCGAGAGCGAGGCGGTGATCGTCGGCCACGATTGGGGCGCGCCGGTGGCCTGGAACGCGGCGATGTTGCGGCCCGATCTGTTCCGTGCCGTCGTCGGCATGAGCGTGCCGTTCCATCCGCCTGCGCGGGAGGACTTGCTCAGTGCGCTGGAGCGGCAAGGTGTCCAAACGTTCTATATGCAGCATTTCCAGACACCCGGCATCGCTGAGCGGGAGTTCGAGGCTGATCCCGAAGCCACCATTCGACGCGTCACGTTCAGCATGTCGGGCGATGGGCCTGACCACGTGGTGGCGGGCATACTCGCGCCCGGCACAGGTTTTCTCGACAACTCAGTGGACCCCGAGACGCTGCCGGCCTGGCTAAGCAGTGAAGAAATCGCCTACGTGGCGGGCGAGTTCGCGCGCACTGGCTTCAGAGGCGGGCTGAACTGGTACCGCAGCATTCGGCGCTCGTCGGAACTCATGGCCGCGTGGCGGGGCTGCGTGATCCGGCAGCCTTCGCTATTCGTGGCCGGCGCGAAAGACGACGTCCTTAAGTTTCCGGGCGCGCAGGCCCGTATCGCGAATCTGGCACGCGTACTGCCCGGACTGCGTGGATGTCATATTCTCGATGGCGCGGGTCATTGGATTCAGCGCGAGCGTGCGGCAGAAGTGAGCGATCTGCTGGTTGCGTTCCTGAAGGGACTGTAGGCAGCGTGCATTCCGGCTCGCGCGATTCGTTACGCAGTTGACTTATCGATGAAGCGGGTCCGCCACGCCCTCTATCGGAATCGCTCGGGACGAAACGGATGGGGATCGGTAAAAGGCTCGCCACCCGTCATCATTTCTGCGAGCAAACGGCCTGTCACGGGACCGAGCGTCAATCCGTGATGGTTATGCCCAAACGAGAACCACAACCCTCGATGGCGAGGCGCGCGCCCAATGACAGGCCGCATGTCGGGCGTACAGGGCCGCAACCCGAGCCATGGCGCGTCATCGAGGCGGCGGCCCAGACCGAATATCGGCCGGGCAACCGCTTCCGCGCGTTCCAGTTGAACGCCAGTCGGTGGCGCATCGCGTCGGGCGATTTCCACGCCGGTGGTCAGCCGCAGGCGACCTTGCATAGGCGCGACCACATACCCTTTTTCCGTGTCGACCAGCGGTATCGAGAGCATCGATTTCGTGGCCTCGTAGTGCATGTGATATCCGCGCTTTGCCCGTAGCGGTATCCGATATCCGAGCGGCTCAAAGACCTTGTCGGACCAAGGGCCAAGCGCTACGACCACCTCTTTCGCACTGATCCTGCCTTGCGACGTCTGAACAGTCCATGCATCGGCTTCCTGACGCACCGTGACCGCCTCGCCGGTGAGCAGCGCGCCGCCGCCCTCCTCGAACAGTCGCGCGTAGCCCTTCGTCAACGCACCCGGATTGGAGATGCTCTTCGGGTCCTGCCAATGCAATGCGCCGCTAAAACCCGGCGCGATACCGGGTTCACGCGCCACCAGTGCATCGGCATCGCACGGCACCACGCGCAATCCGTATGTCCTCGCCGTGACTTCGGCGGCTGATGCCTGCCGTTCATATTCCGAGCGGGTGCGAAATGCCTCGATCCAGCCGCCGTCGTGCGCGAGACTTTGGAGGCCGGCACGCTCGATCAGCACGTCGTGCTCGGCGACGCTTCGCCGGATCAACGGCAACATATCGCGCGCGGCAGCTTCGAGCCGCTCGGGAGACGACTCCCACCAGAATCGCGCCAGCCACGTCGCGAACGACGGCAGCGCCCTGTAGTCCCAGTAAAGATCGGTCGACCGATTGCGCAGGTAGCGCAGCAGCGTACCGAGATCGCGCGGAAAGCCGTAAGGAACCACCGACGAACTTTCGATCAGGCCGGCATTGCCAAAGCTGGTCTCTTCGCCGGGGCCGCGTCGATCGACGAGCCCCACGCGGCGGCCGCGATCCTGCAGATGCAGCGCGGACGACACGCCGACAATCCCGGCTCCCAGCACGATCACATCGAAATCCATAAGCTCGCTCGAATGTTCATTTCGGATCCCGATGCGAATCGGCTCGCATCGGGTCATGAACCGGTTACTTCGCGATGATGTCGCGCTTGAAATACTTCTGCGACAGGTTGCTGAGCGTGCCGTCTTTCTTTAGTGCGGCGAGCGCAGCATCGATCTTTCCGGCCAACGCCTTGTCGCCCTTGCGCAAGCCGAAGCCCGTGCCTTCGCCAAGCGTTGCCGGATCGCTGAGCGGCTGGCCGACAATCGCATAGTCATGGCCTGACGGCTTGTTCAGGAAACCATCCTCAACAGTCTGCGCTTCCTGGACGGCGGCATCCAGGCGTCCGGCAACGAGGTCGGCGTACACCTGATCCTGGTCCTGGTACGAAACGATCGATACGCCGGCATTCGCCCAGTGGAGCTTAAGGAAATCTTCCTGCGACGATCCCTGCAGAACGCCGACGCGTTTGCCCTGCAGGCTCTTCACATCCGGCAACAAGGGGGAACCACGCTTCGCCACCATCACGATCGGCACCACGTAGATCGGCGGCGTGAAATCGATGGACTGTTTGCGCTTGTCCGTAATGTTCATCGCGGAATTGATGACATCGAATTTGCGCGCCTGCAACGCGGGAATCAAGCCGTCGAACGAATTCTCCACCCATTCGCATTTCACGCCCATCTTCGCGCAAACCGCGTTGCCGACGTCAACGTCGAATCCCTGCAATTGCCCCGTCGGCGACTTGCTTTCGAACGGCGGATACGCGGCCTCGATGCCGAAACGCAAGGTGCTTTGAGTCTCGGCGCTGACGGTGCCAACCGAACCGATTAGAGCGGCAGCGACGAAAAGTGAGAGTGGAAGCTTCAGACGCATGATGGTTCCCTATGAAATTGGGGTTCACAAAATTAGGGCACGGGGCGGTAACTGACGGCGCGACCTCGAGAAGACGCATGAGGTGCCAAAAAGGCCTGTTCTCACACTCGTTCTGGAACAACAGTCTATTCTGGACACTCACAAATGCAAGTGATTTTCACAATAAAAGTCCAGACTGGACTTTTTGACTTTAGAATTGCGCTGACGCCGCTAGCCGGCAACGATGTGGAGAGCAGGCCCATGAGCAGCACAGACACAGTATTCCCGTTGATCGTCCAGCAGGACGCGGTGCGTAAAGCACTGCCCCACCTCGATGTGCGCGGCGCGTTGGCACGCATGTTTCTCTCGCTTGCGAACGATTCCGCAGTGCAGCCGTCGCAGACCTTCACCCCGTTTCCGCAAGGGGCTGGCGATTTCATTACGTACCTCGGGGTCATGGCGGAGGCCAAGGTTTTTGGAGCAAAGATGTCGCCGTACATCGTGACAGAAGCGAAACCGGTCATTACGGCATGGACCGCACTGATGTCGATGGAAACGGGGCAGCCTTTGATGTGGTGCGATGCAGGTCTGCTCACCATCGAGCGCACCGCCGGCGCAACGGCACTTGCGGTGGAACACCTTGCGGCACCCAACGCGCGCCGGCTCGCCATCGTCGGCGCGGGTGCCGTGGGGCAGGCGCATTTGCGCCACCTTGCGCCGCTGCGAGCGTGGGATGCGATCAATGTGTTTTCACCCGAGCTTGCGAGCAACGAGGCGAAGCGCGCAGAGATCGTCGCCCTTCATGAGCGTGTGCGGATCTGCACTCAGCTTGATGATTGCGTGCGCGATGCCGACGTGGTCGCGTTGTGCACCTCCTCGGGCACGCCTGTACTGTCGGACAACCTGCTGACCAAGCCGGCACTCATCACGTCGATCAGCACGAATGTCGCCAATGCGCATGAAATTCCACCGGCGTGGATTCAGGACATGGACGTCTATTGCGACTACCGGCGCACCACGCCCGCCAGCGCAGGTGAGATGAAATTGGCGGCGCAACTCCATGACTGGTCGCCGGAAAGCGTTCTGGGCGATTTGCCCGAACTCGTATCCGGCGGGGCCAGGAAACCCTCCTGGCGGCAGCACGTTTTCTTTCGCTCAATCGGACTCGGACTGGAAGATGTCGCGATCGCCTACGCGTTGTTCAGGCACGTGAGCGGGCAACCGATCGGTTGAGCAAGACCGATGCGGCGGTGCGTAGGTTGCCGCAAACAGGCATGAACATCGCCCATGGCAAAATAGTGCATCGCACGAATATTCGCTGCACCTTGACACACGCGCCGCCAGACCCGGCCAAACCGAAAAACCTCATGCTTCCCTATGCGAAAGACTAAGACCACACCCGCGCGCCGGCTTTTGCTGGATCGCTACGGCCGTGTCGCAGACGGTATCGCGCTGCTCTTCTTTCCGTACGTCGAAATCGTCATTCATGACCTGCACAGCCAGACGATCGCGTACATTGCAAACAACCTGTCAAAGCGTGAGCTGGGCGACGAATCGGCGCTGGAAGAGATTGATCATTCAGCGCAGTCAGGCACGATCGGTCCGTACGAAAAGATCAATTGGGACGGCAGGCGGATGCGCTGTGTCAGCACGGTGCTCTTTGACGACGCAGGCGCGGCTGTCGGCGTAATGTGCGTCAATTACAACATCGCCGTCTTCGAGGACATGAAACATGTCATCGACCGCGTGGTGTCGGGCGCGGGTCTGGTGAAGCAGCCTGAGGAGCTGTTCAAGGACGACTGGCAGGAGCGCATCAACACGTTTCTCCACGCATGGCTTCAGGAACGCCAACTGGCACTCAACTCCCTGACCCGGGAACACCGTCGCGAACTGGTCGAGGCACTGTGGGAGGAAGGGGCCTTCAAAGGAAAGAGCGCGGCTAACTATGTTGCCAACGTTCTGGGCATGGGCCGTGCGACCGTCTATCAGCATATAAGGGATTTACGCGGCGCCGCAGCCTAGGCTGAATCGGATTCAGCGACTGGAAACTGCCGGCCGCTGTTTCTGTCATTTTCAGAAGACAACTGCACGATATATCAGGAGCTAATTGCACGACCGATATACCACCGATGCAAATTACAGTCCGTTATACTTTCAATTGCCTGAAGATAGTCCGCTGCGCGGTATGTTTGGCCCGGCATAACGGCATGGTGCCGTGTCCGAATCGGCCAATCCACGCGTCAATCGCTCGGCGGTGTGAAAAAACACCGTAATATTGTCGGAGACGGGCACATGAGCACGACAATTTCAATCGAAGAGCCGCCTCGCCTCATCGGGATCGTGACCAAGCTCTACTCGGGTTTGCTGGTCATTGGTTTTGCGCTCCTTCCCGCCTACCTGATTGCCTATCTGGCTTTCTTTCAAGACCCGAGCCTGAAGTTCGAAAACCACGGGTTCCACGAAATCGCGATCGCAGCAGCAACGCTCGAGGGGTTGTTTGTCACCTATGTAACCTGGCGTTGTTATCTGTCGTCGGGTGAACCGCTGTTGCGGTGGCTGACTTTAGGTTTTCTCGGCTTTGTGCTGGTCTATGCGTTGCACGGCGCGTTCACCGGCATGGCGCACCACAATATCTGGCTATTCCTGCTCTACGGACCCGCATCGCGTCTGGTGATGTCGGTGCTGCTGCTGGTTGGGCTTCTCTCGTACCATCGTGCGCCGGACGCGCTCAAGCAGCGTTCGAATCCGCGCCCGTGGCTGAGGTGGATCGCCGTGTTCGTCCTGATCGACCTGGCCGTCGGAATCATTGCGAACTCGCCCATTGCGGGCAACCTCGCCGTGCGGCTCTCCATGGAAGGCGGCGCGCTCGTCTTCTCGACGCTGAACGTCACGGTGCTGATGCTGCGTCGCATTCGCTCGCCGCTGATGGTGATCTACGGCATCTCGATCACGTTCTTCGCGCTGGCGTCTCTCGCGTTCATTCTCGGCAAGCCCTGGAACCATATGTGGTGGCTGGCACACGCGATCTTCGCCGCCGGCTTTTTCCTGCTGAGTTACGGCGTCGTTCAAGCATTTCGCACGACGCGGTCCTTTTCTACGATCTACAGCCAGGAAGAACTGATGGCTCGCCTCGCCGAAGCGATGGCACGCACGGAAAGCGCGCTGCAGGAACTCCAACGCACCAATCACAAGCTCGAACACCTCGCCGCGACCGATCCGCTGACGGGCGCCGCGAACCGGCGCGAGTTTATCCAGCAAGTGGAGACGGAAATCGCACGCGCCAGGCGAGGTGGTGCGCCGTTCTCGCTGCTGGCGCTGGATCTCGACCACTTCAAATTGATCAACGACAACTACGGCCATCAGGTGGGCGACGAGGTGTTGCAGCGATTCGTGCAGAAATGCCTTGATGCCATTCGACCCTATGACGGCGTAGCGCGGGTCGGTGGTGAAGAGTTTATGGTGCTGCTGCCTAAAGCCGCGCTGGACGCGGCACGTTCGATCGCGGAGCGCGTTCGGGGCGCTGTGGCTACCGAGGAGTTTTACACCGGAACCGGACGGGCCGTCGCCGTTACTGTCAGTGTTGGCGTCTCCGAGTTCGGCCGCGACGGTGTCACGATCGACACCCTCTTACGCGTTGCCGATGAACGCCTTTACCGGGCCAAGCACGATGGCCGCAACCGCGTGGTGGCCGGATAGAAGCGGTAACAGGTGACGCTTATTAGCGTGTACGGGTTTTTCCTGGTCTCAGCCTATGTCGATACCGGCGTAGCCAGATCGTCGTAGGAGTATGTTCAACTTCTCCAGTGAAAGGCGAGCACACCATGACTACCGGAACAATCCGTCTCCATCGTGTCCTGCACGCGACTCCCGAGCGCATCTATCGGGCCTTCCTCGAAGCCGACGCGATCGCGAAGTGGCTTCCTCCCTACGGGTTCACCTGTCAGGTCCACCACATGGATGCACGCGTGGGCGGCACTTACAAAATGTCCTTCCGTAACTTCGGCACCGGCAATGGTCACTCGTTCGGCGGCGAGTACGTCGAACTGGTGCCGTTCGAGACCATCCGCTACTCGGACCGTTTCGACGACCCGAACCTGCCCGGCCAGATGCACGCCACCATTTCATTGCGGCCGGTGTCCTGCGGAACCGAACTCACCATTGTGCAAGAGGGCGTGCCCGAGGTTATTCCAGTGGAGATGTGTTACCTCGGCTGGCAGGAGTCGCTGGTTCAGTTGGCAAAGTTGGTCGAGCCGGTGATCCCTGACTAGCGGGTGCGGCTCAAGGCCTTGGTCCCTTGGCAAGGCCGAGCTTTTCCATTGCCTCATGCGCATCGATCACCAACGTAGCGATCTCGCTCACCGTGACCCGGAGACTTGTCGCTCTTGAACGAATGTGCTCGTATGCTTCGCTCTCGCTGAGCTGGTGCGCCTCCATGAGGATGCGGATGGCCTTCTCGATGTGGCGTCGTGCCTTGATCGCCTCCTCGAGCTTGGCGACCTTGCTATGCAAGCGCTGCTGATAGCCTGAAGACGCGCGCGCGAGCACCAGGGTGCTCAGAATGCCGGTAGACCGGTAGGGCTTCGTAATGACGCCATGCGCCTGCGTATCCACCAGCATTTTTAGCGCCGTTGGATTTTCGTAGTCCGATAACGCGATCAAGGTGGCTTCGGTATCGGCCGCGCACCAGTTTCCCGCGCTGCGGGTTTCGGGGCCGACGAGAAAGAAAATCGCGTCGACATCGGTGGGCAGTTGCGACGGAAACGGCCAGAGCACGCGCACCGGACAACCAATGCGGCGCAACTGCTCTTCCAGAACAATGCGATCCTCGCCCGGCGGATGAATCACGAGGACGCGCAGTGTGCGTAGATCGTCGAACAGACGACGGGCCCCCGTGCTCATGCCGATTCTCCGTCGAGCCAGAATTCCGCGAATCCGTACGACGTCAGATAGGGATCAGGTTTGACCGGACCTCGGCCCTCCCAGACGATATCGAACGAGCCGTCCGGCCGGCACACGGCAATGCGCGGCGTCAGTATCGCGTGATTGTTCTCCGGATCGATTTTCAGCACCCCCTCTGGCGAATCGAATTCGACTTCGTGTACCGCCTCCACCAGCTTGGCCGTATCGAGACTTCCGCTGCGGGCCAGCGCCAGCGCAAACAGATGCACCTGGTTATACGCCATCTCCGACCACATGCTGGCCGGTTGATCTCCGAATCGCGCATGCCATGATTTCAGAAAGCGCTGGTTACTCGCGAGGTTCAGCGTGTTGACGTAACTCGCCGAGACGATGTGGCTGCCACACAGTTCGGAGCCGATCATCCGCGTTTCGCCCTCGGTCATTGTCAAGCTTGCGATCGGAATCTGTGCCGGGTCGATACCGTGCTCGCGATACAGCCGATAAAAGTCACGCGCGCCTCGCCCGATCAGCGTGGAGAACACGACGTCGGGCTCGATGCTCTTGATCTGCCGCACCACGTCTTCCAGCGCCGCTGGATCCGCATCGCTTGGCAGATAGAGTTCTTCCACGATTTCGCCGCCATGCTGCTCGACCATGTCGCGCATGATCCGATTCGATTCTCGCGGATAGATATAGTCGGCGCCAACCAGAAAAAAACGGCGGCCATGATTGCGCAGCAGATAGGCGGCCAGTTGCATGCTGTTCTGGTTCGGTACCGCGCCGGTGTAGATCACGTTCGGCGAATACTCAAACCCTTCATAGATCGAGCAGTACCAGAGCAATGCATTGGTGCGTTCGATCACCGGCAAAACCGCCTTTCGGCTCGACGAAGTCGAACAGCCGAAAATCACGGTCACGTCGTCTTCCTGCAGCATCCGCGTGGCGAGCCGGCGATATTCGTCAAGATCGCTCTTCGGATCGTAAACAACCGGGTCGAGCAGGCGCCCACCCACGCCGCCGGCCGCGTTGACTTCCTCGATCGCGAGCACGGTGCCGAAAAAATGCTCCGACTCGGTCGCTGAGGTCACGCCCGTGCGCGAGTACAACACGCCGATGCGCCAACCATCGTCCGCGGGCGCCGGATTGGCCGACTGTCGCGAGCTCGCCGCCATTTCGTCTCCTCCTTGCATCGCTTCCTCGTTGCTCAGGTCGCGGGAAAACGTCCCACTGTTGCCGCGATCGCCTGCTCGGCAAATGCGGCAGCGTCGAGGCATCGTGCATCGTCCCAAGGACGGCAGATCACCTGCACGCCGATCGGGGCGCCGCGTGCGCCCCTCAATCCCGGCACGTTCACGCACGGGCAACCGAGCAAGGTCCAATTGCGATTGAATGCGGGGTCGCCCGTGGACGCCTGGCCGTCGGGCGCTTCGTCGGGTGCGCTCGGCGTCAGCAATCCGGTGATGCCGTCGAATAGTTCGGCAAGCCTGACCTTCGCCTGTTCCGCGAGCACACATGCCTTGATGTAGTTTGCGGTATCGATCCTCGCAGCACGATCAAGAAAACCGGCGAGCATCGGCGATAGATCGACACGATGATGATCGTACTCGAACCCCAACGACTGATACGCCTCATAGCTCTGGATCGTGTTGTGCGCGGCGACCAGGTCGGCCATCCATGGCGCGAAACGCACACGCCGCACGCGCCCTCCCGCCTGCTCGATGGCGCGCACCGCCGTGTCGAGCGCGTCACTCGCATTCGCCGACGGCGCGGTCCATGGGTAGCTGTCCGGCACGCCGAACACCGGGCCGGCCGTCACGCCGCTCAGGGCAAGTGACCGGCCCGACAGGACCTGAGCGAAGTAAGCCACGTCGCGCACACCGGCGCCGAACAGGCCGACCGTATCGAACGACCACGAGAAGCACTTCATGCCGACGGTCGGCAACATGCCGAGCGTGGGCTTGTAGCCAGCGATGCCGCAGAACGAAGCGGGCCGGATGGTCGAGCCGCCAGTCTGCGTGCCGATCGCGAAAGGCACGATGCCGGCTGCCACCGCAGCGGCCGAGCCGGATGAAGATCCGCCAGGGGTACGTGTCAGGTCGCACGGATTGCGCGTCACTGGCGGCGTCATATAGGCGAATTCGCTGGTGACGGTCTTGCCGATGACAATGCCGCCGTTACGCCGCAATAACGTGACGATCGCGGCATCGGACTTCGGTTGATGGCCTTCGTAAATTGGCGAGCCGTAGCCGGTGACCAGGTCGCTCGTGTCGAAGATATCTTTCACCGCGATCGGTATGCCGGCCAATGGACCCGTTGCACCGGCGGCCAAGGTCAACGCCGTTTCCCTGTGCGCGACGGCCGTCATCGCCCTCACCTCGGGCTCGACCTCCTCCATGCGCGCGAACGACTCGAGGACGGCGCGCTCGCGCTCGCGCGGGTCGCCGGCGGTTTGCTCTAGCAGGTCCAGTCCTGAGCGGGGTCGATAAAATGAGTTTGCGTTCGTCATATGCCGCCTATCGTGATGGTCGTCCTGAATGTTGCTTACACACGCAGGTGTTCGAAGATCGATCCTACCGCTGCTTCATCCTTCGCGTTGCCACGCTCGAGGATCTCGCCTTGCTTGAGCACCGCGTAGCGATCGGCAACCTTCAGCGCAAAGGGAACATTCTGCTCTACCAGCAGCAGCGTCGTGCCGTGCTGGCTGCGTTCCCATAGCAGTGCGTCGGCGAGACGGTCGATCACGGACGGTTGCAACCCTTCCGTAATCTCGTCGAGCAAAATGAGCGAAGGACGCATCATGAGCGCGCGCGCCACCAGCAGCATCTTCTGTTCGCCGCCGGAAAGCGTGCCGGCCAACTGCTTCAGGCGACTTGCGAATACCGGGAACACCGGCTCGATCGCGGCAAAGCGTTCGTCGAACGCCGACGCCTTCTCGAGCCCAAGACGCAGATTGTCGCGAATAGTGAGGTCCTGAAACAATGCATGTTCCTGAGGCGCGTAAGCAATGCCCTCTCGCGCGATCTGGTGAGGCGCCATGCGCGTGATATCTTGCCCGCGCGCACGGATGGCGCCGGCTTTCTTCGGCAGATAGCCCATGATTGTCTTGAGCACCGTCGTCTTGCCCATGCCGTTCTTGCCGAGCAGCGCGACGGCTTCGCCGTCGGCAACGGTCATCGAGAGCTTGCGCAGCACGACCGAAGCCTTGTATCCGCTCGTCACGTCCTGCAACTCCAGCGCAATCTGGCTCATGACGCCTCCCGTTGTCCGACGTTTTCGCCTGCCGCAGCGCTTTGCGCAGTCCCGGCATAAATCGTTCTGACCAGCTCCGAGTTGACGACTTCGTCGAAGTTGCCTTGCATCACGATGCGTCCCTGGTGCAGGACCACGATGCGCGTGGCAATCCCGGCCACGAAGTCGAGGTCGTGCTCCACCAGCAGACAACAAAGCCGATACTGGTGAGCCAACGCGGCGAGCACATCGCCGATTTGCGTGCGCTCCGTTTTGGTCAAACCTGCCGTGGGCTCGTCGAGCAGTACGATACGTGGCTCCAGTGCGAGCACCATCGCCAGTTCCAACGCCTGCTGTTGGCCATGCGAAAGATCCTTCGCTACGGCGCCCAGCCTCTGATCGAGATGGGTAGTACGAAGCACCTCCAGCGCATAGGGCGGCAGCGCAAGCGTCGTGGAGCGTCGCAGGAGCGATGGCCGCTCGATGATGGTGCCCGCGATTCTCAGGCACTCCGCAACGGTAAGCGTCTCGAAGATATTCGCGTTCTGGAACTTGCGCCCCAAGCCGAAATGCACGCATCGGTCCGGCGGCAATTGCCGGACATCGTTGCCACACAGCGCGACCGTGCCGGCGGAACGTTCCGCGCCGTCGCTCATGCAACGCATGAGCGTCGTTTTGCCGGCGCCGTTCGGGCCGATGAGGCCAACCAGTTCACCGCCATCGGCGTTCAGATCGATGCCTTGCAGCACTTTCAGGCTGCCGTAATGTTTGGCGACGCCGTTCATCTGCAGCGCTGGCACTGACAGCTCCCGTTGATGAATTGCGCCGACGTCGCGCTCAACCAGCTCGGGTTCGGCGCCGTGACCCGCCAGATGGCGTAACGGCTTGAGCAACAGCGGCACCAAACCTTGCGGCAACAGCACGATCACCGCTACGAACGCGGCGCCCAGAATCAGTTGCCACGCGAATGGCATGCTGCCGCTGAGATAGGCGGTCCCGACATTGATCAGAAGCGCGCCGATCACCGGCCCCCACAACGTTCCCCGGCCGCCGAGCGCGACCCAGATGATCAGTTGGGTGCCAAGGACAAACCCGGCCAGCTCAGGCGCGACCACGCCGCTGAACGATCCGTAGCCGAATCCGGCGAGGCCGGCGATGGCCGCGGTTGCAACCAACAAGACGATCTTGACGAGCGACGTATTAATGCCGAGATACGCGCAGCGTGATTCGTTGTCGCGAATGGCAGCCAGCACGCGGCCGCCGTCGCTACGCACGAATAGCCACGCGATCAATGCGACGGCCAGCAGCGCCGCGCCGGCGAGCCAGTACCACGCCTGCAGCGAAAGATCGAAGGTCTCATAGCCGGTGAGTCCCGAACTCGAGCCGGTCCACGCGCCGCCGGAGAGCAGCAACTGGCTGAGAACGATCGGCAATACGAGCGACATCACCGTCGCGAAGAACGGCGACGCGCCGCGATAGAACGACAGCCAGCCGAGCAATGCGGCCACGGCCGCGGTAACCGCGACAGCCGCTCCCACAGCGAGCACCACATAACCCGCTGAAAAACCGCCGTGTGTAAAGACGAGACCTGCGGCATAGGCGCCGAGACCGAAGAACGCCGATTGCCCGAACGTCAGATACCCGGTGTACCCCCACAGGATATCCACGGTCACGGCTACGATCGAGAAGAAGAAGGCCTGAATGAGGACGTTGAGCAGATACGAGCCAAAGACAAGCGGACCCGCGGCCAGCAGCACGACAGCCAGGCCGCCGACCACGAGCAGACCGCGTCCGTGAATCGTTCGCCCACTGCTTGCCCGCTCATCGTTTTGCACAGCTTGATCACCGGCTCGATGGGGCGATGCGCCGACTTTAGCCATGAGAGAACCCCTTCGGACGAATGCGCAGCGTGAGCGCCGCCAGCACGGCGATAGTCAAGCCGCCCAGCACCGGACTGACGAACGTGCTGACCAGCACCTGGCAAGCGCCGAATACGAGGCACGTCACCAGCAGACTGAGCATCGAGTGTCCTGAAACCATGACCAGCATGAACGCGCTCACCAGCCACGGCAGTCCCATGTCGGGGTCGACGCTCGACAGCGGCGTAATGAGTGTGCCGGCGAGCGAACCGAGCGCTGCGCCCAGACTGAAAGTGATAAAACGGATGCGGCCGGAATGAATGCCGAGTCCTCGCGCCAGATCCTCGTTCATGATCACCGCGCGCGTCTTGATGCCGAAGCGCGTTCCCGTGAGAAGCGCAGTCATGAGGATGCACAGGCCGAGCGCGATCGGGATCAGCAGCAAACGATAGGCAGAGTAATCGGTCCCACCAATGGTGACGGCTCCTTTGAGCGGCGTCTCCACGAATTGCGCCTCGCGGCCGAAGGCCATCACGATGAGCTGGCCAATCACGATGCCCAGACCCCAGGTAGCAAGGATCGCGTCGAGCGGACGCTTGTAGAGTGGGCGCACGATCACCTGCTCGACGAGCATGCCGACGACGGTACCCACCACGACGGCGAGCGGCAGCCCGAGCCACGGACTCAGCTTGAGCTGCGTCACGACGAAGCTCGCGTATGCGCCGATTGTCAGCAGCGCACCGTGGGCGAAGTTGACGATTTTCATCACGCCGAAAATCACCATTAACCCTGCGGTCACGATGAACAGCACCGCCGCAGTTGTGAAAATATCGAGTGCCAGAACCATTGTCTTCTCCAGTCGCATCCGCCTGCGTGTCGCCTGCTTGTCGCCTGCGAATGCGCATCAGGCGGACGCTGTATTTCCAGCTACGTCTACTTGATATTCGGGCACTGCGCGCCCGGATCCACGTTCGGGAACGTCTGCAAGATCTTGATTGAGCCGTCCGCCTGTATCTGGCCCAGGCGCATGGCGAGAGGCGTGTGGCGGCTCCTGTTCATGGCCACCGGTCCGCGCGGTCCGTCGAACGACACCTGGCCCAGCGCCTTGATCACCTTGTCGGTGTCGGTTGAGCCCGCTTTTTCGACTGCGGCCTTGTACAGGAAGAAGGCTTCGTACTGCGGCTCGGACAACTCGTTCGGGGTCTTTAGATCCTTGCCGAATTTCTTGTCCATGGCCGCAATAAATTTCTTGTTGCCCGGCGTATCGATGCCCGTCAGGTAGGAGCCCGACATATACATGCCCGTGGCGACGTCGCCCATGCTCTTCGCCGTGCCTTCGTCGATCGCCAGGTTGCCGTAAGGCAGCGTCATGCCAGAACCCTTCAACTGTTTGGCAAGCGACACGTTAGGCGCGCCGCCGGCCGTCGCACTGATTAACGCATCAGGATGAGCCGAACGGATCTTGGAAAGAATCGGTGTCCAGTCGGTGCCGTCGATCGGCAAGTACTCCTCGCCGACTACCTTGCCGCCGTGCTCCTCGATGTATTTTCTGGTGAATCCAAGCATACCGCGGCCAAAAACGTAGTCGTTGCCGACCAGATAGAAGGTCTTGGCGCCCTTGCTCTTCGCGAAGTAATCGACCACCGGCGCGACCTGCTGCTCAGGCACCCAGCCGTTGACATACATCCACGGACTGCACGAACGGCCCTCATAAAACGACGTGTACACGAACGGCTTCTTGCCGCGCGCCACGATCGGCAGCGCCGCGTTACGCGCGGCGCTCGTTTCCATGGAAATGATCGCGTCGACGTTCTTCTGGAACACGAGCGTGTCGTACGCTTTCTGCGCGCCGACTGCACCGGATGCGTCGTCGGTGATGTCGAGCTGCACCTGGCGGCCCATGATCCCGCCCGCTGCGTTGATTTCGTCGACAGCGAGTTGCGACGACTGCACGACGGCCGGCGCGACCACACTATTTGCGCCAGAGAGCCCCACCGCTACGCCGATCCTGATCGGATCGGCGGCGAGCGCACTCATGCAGGTGCAAGCCGCGACGAGCGCCGCGGCGGCGCCAAGGATTTGTCTGTTGAACGGAGTCATGGATTTTTTCCTCACAGTGGTCGAATGAAATTCTTGTGTTTCGTACGGGTGTGCTATCGGATGCCTCATGCGCGTGAGGTCGGCCAGCCGGTGCCCAGCATCGGGTCGTACACGTCCGCGCGCCGATCGCTCAGCACGTGATTGAAGGCGTTCAGCGTGCGTTCCGAACGAGTGCGCGTCAGATCGATTGCGGCGTACAGGATTTCTTCGCGATCGACACTGGCCGGACCCGCGACCGGCCATCCGTTGCCGCCCACAATCAGGCTCTGGCCGACGAACGGTTGACCACGCTCCATGCCGATGCGGTTTGCACATGCGATCACCACGCCGTTGCTATGCGCGGCCGCCATGGTGAGCGTCGTGGCCATGGCGGGACGATCGTCCGGTTGGGCCGGCATCGGCACCCAGTTGGTCGGCACGCAAACGATGTCCGCACCTTGCATCGCGGCAAGCCGGTATGTCTCGGGAAACCAGCCGTCGTAGCAGATGGCGATGGCGATTCGTCCCAGCGGCGTGTCGAACACCGGAACGCCACGATCGCCCGGTTCGAAGAAGCGATGTTCGTCATTCCAGAGATGCAGCTTGCGATAGACGCCGATGTGACCCGTCGGGCCAGTCAGGATCGCTGAGTTGTAGAGTTGCTTGCCCGCCCGCTCGGCAATACCCATCACGACATGAATGCCAAGGCGCTGCGTCGTTTCGGCAAGCAACTGCGCGGTCTCCCCTTCCGGCAACGTTTCGGCCAGCGCGAATGCCTCGTCACGATCGTTGAACACATAGCCGCTATTGGCCAGCTCCGGCAACACCACCAGAGACGCGCCGTGATGCGCCGCAGCTTCGATGTGCCGGATGCATTGCGCCACGTTGTCGTGCTTCCTGCCGACATGAGGTTCCATCTGAACGCATGCGACCACCAGGTCTGCGACCCCATGTTCCGCGGGGTTGTACTGCAACGTCATCATTTCTTCTCCCAAAAGCAAAAAGCCCCCGAACCAGCGTTGGACGCAAGTTCGGGGGCTGCATAGCCTTTCATATGTAGCACGGCATCGTTGCCGTGGAGCCGCCAGAAACAATGACGGCTCAGTCGAAGCGAATTTATGAAGCCAAATTCAGGATGTCAAGCGGTTTGACTGCGTCCAGGGTAATTCCTTGGGGACGTGTTTCAGGTCTGTTCAAATCTGATCCCGCTACCCGAGCCGGCACGTCCGACAACAACGGCCCAAGCCCTTCGGCATAAGTCAGATGCGAAATCACCGCGTCGCGAAGCGTTTGATAGGACGAGCGCGTCACCATCGTGTGGCGACACGCTCCGCGATGTTGCCGTTACTTGACCGGCGGGAAATCGACGTCGGTATCGTTGATACGGTTGAATGTATTGGTGAAGATCGTCATGGCAACGGCCAACGAAATCTCAGCGAGTTGCGTCTCGGTATAGCCGGCCGCGCGAATGGCGGCGAATTCGTTCTCGCTGATCGTGCCGCTCGTCTTCTGCAAATTCAGCACGAAGTGCACGAGCGCATCGCGCCTGGCATCGCCGGTGGCCTGTCCGGCGCGAATCTGTTTGAGCGCCTCCGTCGAGAGGCCCGTCATCTTGCCCAGCATCACGTGTGCAGCTACACAGTAGTCACAGCCGGTCTGTTCGCTGACCAGCACCTTGATAGTTTCCAGATCCTGTTTGCTCAGGCTCCCCGATGCGAGCACGCCTTCGGCAGCCAGCACGGTGGAGAGCGTCGCCGGGGCCACGTGACCAACAGCAGCGAAGAGGTTAGGTACGGTGCCGCCAGCAATCTTCTTGACCTGGGCGTAGACCTCAGCAGTGGCGCCGGTGGCGGTGGCAATAGCGGGGACAGTGATGCGGCTCATGATGGAACTCCTTCAGTGGTGGTTAGGAGCCTCCACTTTAGGTCCAGCGAATGATCTTTACGATACTAAAAATTGGCATTATTATGCTCAAAAGTATCACAACATCCGCTCAGTGCGACGGCGTCCGTCGTGCAGCGCCGGACGAAGCGACCAGCTAGAATCCGGCGTCATTGTTTGCGCCGATGCGCCACGTTGCGTGCCTTGATACCGATTCCCGAACAACGCGAAAACATGCTCCCCCGGTTCACATGGATCTGCTAAGTCGACTGCTTTCACTGATACCCGTCACGGGGCGGCTGGAGTTGCGCTGTCTTTTCGGCGCGCCGTGGAAAATCGATCAGGCTGTCTCCGGCGTGCGAGAAATTCCCTACCACGTGCTGCTGTCCGGTCATGCCGTTCTCGAAGACGTTAACGGGCCGCCCGAACGGCTGACAGCGGGCGACATCATTCTGTTTCCAGCGGGCAACGCACACCTTATTCATGACGGTAGCGGGGAGACCGCGAGGCCCGAAACAAAAAGTCGACAGGCCTCGCTGATCGTCTTTGAGAACGATGGGAAAGGCGAAAAGGCTGACTTCCTATGCGGACGGTTTCTGCTCGGCGCAGTTCCAGACAGACTATTGCGCGACCATCTGCCCGGCCGCCTGGTCGTACATAGCGCATTGCCCGAACCAGGTGGCGACGTCGAAGGTTCCGCACGATCCATTGTCCGCACTCGTCTGAGACAACTGATCGAACTGATGCATGAGGAGGCCAACGATCCCGGCCCCGGCAGCGAGATGTTCGTCAATCACCTGTCGGCGGCGCTGTTCGCACTGACGTTGCGTTTCGCCACTGAAGGTACTCAGCCGCCGCATGGTTTGCTCGCGCTCTCGAGGCGGCCTCGTTTGCAACCTGCGATATCCGCAATGTTCGAGACGCCAGGTGAGCCCTGGACCCTGGATCAGTTATCGGGGCTCTGCAATATGTCCCGAGCAACATTCATCCGTCAGTTTCAGGAAGCCATCGGTCGCTCGGCTTCCGACGTGCTGACTGAGGTTCGAATGACCATCGCGGGCCGAATGCTGTTGCATACCGCCGCGCCGATCGCCGAGATCGGCGAGGCGGTGGGCTATCAATCGACTGCCGCGTTTCAACGCGTCTTCAAGCGTCATATCGGGGTTTCACCGGCGCGTTGGCGCTCGTCCGGTGGAAATCTCGAGGCATGACGCTGAAACTCATCGCTACCAGCGCACGCCTTCGGCTCACGGTCACGTTGCAGTTGAAGATGGCGTGACGGCACGGCCGCTCCTCAAGCAATCAGCCCACCACTCGATCCTTGTCATGGAACTGCTGCATCCAGTACGGATATGGCAGGTGCGGCTGCGAAACCTGATCCAAACGTTCGGTCTGCGCTGCGCTCAACGCAATGTGCTCAGCGTCGAGGTTAGCGGTCAGTTGGTCGGTCGTGCGCGCGCCTACGATGACGGAACAGACTTCACGGCGCGCCAGAATCCAGGCCAATGCCACCTGAGCGGGCGACGCGTTCAATTCCGAAGCGATGTCGCGCAATACATGCACGACAGGATCCGCCTTCGCGGGATCGATCGGCGGAAAATTCAACGCGGTTCGACGCCCGGTTTCGCCGCTGCTTCCCTGCGTGTACTTACCGCTCAGGTACCCGCCCGCGAGCGGACTCCACACCAGAAGCGCAACATCATTCGCCTTTGCCACGGGCGCGATCTCATACTCGACGTCGCGGCTCGTCAGCGCATAGTGAACCTGATTGCTCACGATGCGGGCTCCATGCGTACAGTTGGCAATTCCCTGCGCACGTTCCAGATCGCCCGCGCTGAAATTGCACACACCGATGTGCCTCACCTTCCCCTGCGTAACAAGATCATCCAGCGCGCGAAGCGTTTCTTCGAGCGGCACGAGTGCGTCACGGTCGTGCAACTGAAAAAGGTCGATATGGTCCCGGCCGATACGCCGAAGACTCGTCTCCACCGAGCGCATGATGTGCGAGCGGCCGAGTCCGACGTCGTTGTGGCCGGCTCCTGTGCGCAACCGAACCTTGGTCGCGACCAGCATGCGCGATTCGTCGAGTCCGAGGTCAGCCAGTACCTGACCGACGACCGTTTCAGAGTGCCCTTGCGAATAAGCGTCTGCCGTATCGATCAGGTTGATACCGCGCTCGACTGCCATCGCGACAAGCCGGGTGGCCTGGGCACGGTCGAGGCCGGCAATTTCGCCCCAGATTCCGGTACCGGCACCAAAGGTCATGGCGCCAAGACAAAGACGGGAAATGCGCAGGCCTGACCTGCCGAGTGTGCTGTATTCCATAGCGAACCCCTTGATATGAATGCCTTGCTGAACGATGAACGGAAAGCACCCGGCGACGCGGCATCCTGCACGCGTCACCGGGTGCGTCCGCGTTAGCCCGCCTGCGAGACGAGGCCTCGCAGAACGGTTTCCAGTTCCACCTCGCCCTTGACGATGTCGGCTTCATTGCCTTCGAAGGCGATGAAGCCTTCATTGAAGCCGTCGAGCATGCGCATGCGCGGCAACGGGTCCGTCGTACCCTGGGACCGGAACAGCTCGCCCCATGTCTCACGCAACACCACCTCCGCACGAACCGGACGACCGAGCACCTGGGCAAATGCCGCGGCCAGATCGTTCGGGCTCACACGGTGCGGCCCCTCCAGTTCGACGACACGCACGCCGAGCCAGGTTTGTTGAAGCAGTTGCGCGGCGACGCGACCCACGTCCGCGGTCGCGACCATCGGCACCGCCTTGCCGAGCGGCTGCAGAAAGCTGGGGATGACCCCTGTGTCGCGGGCAGGCGCCACGTCCCACGCGGCGTTTTCCATGAACCAGCCGGGACGCAGGAATGTCACCGGCACCGGCAAATCCTGAAGCGCCTGCTCCATCAGCGTACGTTGCGTGAGCAGATTGATCTCGGTGGCTTGCGCGCCGATCGTCGACAGGCAGACCACCTTGCCAGGCGCCGCGGACTGAAGCGCCCCGCGCACAGCGTCAATGACAGCACGTGCCTCGGGAAAGCCCGGCGACGGATCGAAATCGGACGGCGGCAGGATGAAGACGCCTTGCGCGCCCTCGAAAGCGGCGGTAAGCGATGTCTCGTCGTCCATGTCGGCAGTCACCACTTCACATCCGCGCTCGGCCCACGAACGTGCCCGAGCGGCATCGCGTACCACCGCGCGTACGGACTGGCCCGCTGCGAGCAACGTGCGCGCCACCGCACCGCCGACCTTTCCTGTTATCCCTGTGATTGCATACATTGCAGTTTCTCCTTGCATAAATAGATGTGTCCCGAGCGCCGATCACTGACCGGTGATCAGGCGTGTTGCAAGCCGTGATACAGCCCCTGCTCGAACTGTCCGTACAGATCCACCACGCGAGGGTCGTAGAACGGCAGGATCTGCGTGAACAGCGTGCCGGTCACCTTCCTGACGGGATCGACCCAGAAATAGCTGTTCAGCAGTCCCGCCCAGCTGATGCTGCCCGCGCTGCGGCCATGCGGACCCGGCTGCGTGTTGATGTCGAAGGAAAGCCCCCACTTGTGCGGCATCCCAGGGAATTGATCGAAGCTGTTCGACCACGCCGGCTGTGCCGTCTTCATTTCGGTTACCTGAAGATCTCCGATGTGATTCTGGAACATCGTCGCAACGGTGTCGGCGCGCAGGACCCGCTCGCCGCGGTACGTCCCGCCGTTCACCAGCATCTGCAGGAGCGCCATGTAATCGCGCGGCGTGCTGAATGCCCCGCCGCCGCCCATAAAGAACTCGGGCCGCTGGTTGATCTCGAACGGAGCGGGCTTGAGCGATCCATCGGGTTGGCGGTTGTGCATGGTCGCCACGCGCTGCTTCTGCGCGCCGCTGATCAGAAATCCCGAATTGCTCATGCCGAGCGGCGCGAAGATGTGCTCGCGGAAGTAGACCTCCAGCGACTGATCGGTGACTGCCTCAACCAGCTTGCCCACCCAGTCCATCCCGATGCCGTACTGCCAGCGCTCGCCGGGCTCGAACTCCAACGGCGCCTTGAACGCGCCGTTCATCGAATAGCCAATATCCGGCATGCCGGTCACCTTTTCGTACCGGCTCATGTTTTCGCTCCAGATGCTGTACGTGAAGCCGGACGTGTGAGTCAGCAGGTGACGCACGGTAATCGTGTTGCGTGCAGGACGCAGTTTCGGCTGTCCGGATGCATCGAAGCCGTCCAGCACTTGCGGCGACTTCAGTTCCGGGAGAATGTCGCCCGCGGGTTGATCGAGTGAGAGCCTGCCCTGCTCGATGAGTTGCATACAGGCGGTCGCAGTGATCGCCTTGGTCATCGATAGCAGCCAGAACACCGTGTCGGGCGTCATCGCCGTACCCGTCTGGGGATTGGCATGGCCAGATGCGCCCTCGTAGACGAGCCCGCGCTGCGTGGCGCCCATCGCCACCACGCCGGCCACGGTGCCGTTGTCGACGGCCTGCCGCAGGGAAAGGTCAATCGAGGCAAAGGCTGGGTTGCGGACCAGAACACGATGACGCTCCTGATGACCCTCCGCGGCCTCCGTTCCGATGCTGGTCAATCCGCCCACTGCGGCGACCGCCAGGAGACCGGATGCCCGCTTCAACAGGTCGCGGCGGGTGAGTTGAACGGTCATCTCCTACTCCTTGGAAAATGGAATGAACAATGATTGGTGTGACACGCCGATCAACGATGTGCGTAAAGCGAGTTGAACGGTGCATTCGCGAGGGCTGCCGCAGCGACGCGATTGCCCGAATCGGACGAACCGCTGCGCACTCCGCCCACGCCACTGGCGACGTTCGACTCGGCGCCCTTCTGCGAGGCCACTGCTGCTTCGGCTGCCTGAATGTCGGCTGGGTAATGCGGATCGTTGGCTCGGCCGGGCTGGTAGCCCACGCTTTCCAGTTGGACGAGTTCCGCGCGCACCTGTGCACGCGTGACAGTCGAGGATTCCTGAGCGTAGCCAGCGACAGGGAAGGCGATGGCGGCGGCAACGGCAAGTGCGAGATAACCGGTATTCATGGCAATGCTCCTTTGGATCGTTGCGGTCGAAACGGACCGTTGGGATGCATTGTGGGTAAACTCGATGAGAAACTAAATGATACGAATGACACTTCTGAAGTGACAGGCAGTCACTAATGAGCCATAGTGCGGTTTTTGACGCACTGTGCGGGGAGCGCCAATGAGATCGTCCAGCGAGAATCTCTCTAGCGGTATCAGCGTATTTGCGGCCGTCGTCGATGCGGGGACGTTCGCAGCCGCGTCCGAAGTGATGGGTATGTCGCCCCCCGGAGTCAGCCGGGCAATCGCCAGGCTCGAGAAGCGGCTGAAAATACGGCTCTTCAATCGCACGACTCGCGCCGTTTCCCTCACGGAAGAGGGCAAACGGTTCTACGAGCAGGTCATGCCGCACTTAAGGGGAATGGAGGAAGCGGCAGCCGCCGCGTCAGGCGGCACCGCGACAGTACGCGGGAAACTGCGAATCAATCTTGATCCCGCTTTTTTTCGAATCGTTCTGGGTCCGAAGCTCGACGAATTCATGGATGCGCATCCTGAACTTGAACTCGAGTTCATTGCGAGAGATCAGCTTGGCGACCTCATCGTGGACGGCTTCGATCTGGCCTTGCGATTTGGCGAACCTCGCTCATCCAGTCTGATTGCGCGAAAGCTTCTGGACACCGCTGTTGTCACCGTCGCAGCACCCTCGTACCTCGCGCGCCGGGGGCGGCCAGCAGAGCCTCAAGATCTGGGTCGCGGGACGCACCGGTGCCTCGAATTCCGTAACCCGGAAACCGGAAAGCCGTATCCGTGGGAGTTTCATCGCAAGCGCAAAAAGCTGGTTGTCGAAACGAATGGACGGCTTACGGTGAACGATCCGAGCGCACTCTTCAACGCTTGTCTGGCCGGCTCCGGCGTCGCGCAGATGCTTCTGCTCGGAGCGGAACCCCTGATTCGGGAGGGACGGCTCGTCAACCTGTTCCCAGACTGGCCGGATGAGCGCTTCCCTCTCTATGCGTACCATCCATCGCGGCACCACACGCCGGCCAAGACAAGGGTGTTCCTTGACTTCATCGTCGCTTTGACGAGTACGAGTTAGCCGATGGCCGCAGAGGGCCCCGCGCGTGCCGCGTCAAACCCGCCAGGCCGGCCCCTCGGGAAAGTCATACTCATCAAGCGACGCTGCATGCATTTCGATGCTGTAGCCGGCACGCTGCGGCGGCATATAACGGCCGTTTCGAATCACGACAGGATCGACAAAATGCTCATGCAAATGATCCACGTATTCGAGCACCCGGTTGTCCAGCGACGCCGACACGCAGATATAGTCGAACAGCGAAATATGCTGGACGTACTCGCACAAGCCGACGCCACCCGCATGCGGACACACGGGCACACCGAATTTCGCCGCCATCAACAGGACGATGATCACCTCGTTCAGACCGCCAAGGCGGCAGCTATCGACCTGACAGAAGTCGATTGCTTGTGCCTGCAGCAACTGCTTGAACATCACCCGGTTTTGGCAGTGCTCGCCCGTCGCGACACCGATGGGCCGAATCCGCTCGCGGATAGCCGCGTGGCCGAGAATGTCGTCGGGACTCGTGGGTTCCTCGATCCACCAGGGATCGAATTCCGCCAGGCGCCGCATGTTCGCGACCGCTTCGTCGACATCCCACACCTGGTTCGCATCCATCATCAGCTTCAGGTTTTCGCCGATTTCTTCGCGCAGGATGCGGGCCCGGCGCATATCTTCTTCAATATTACCGCCCACCTTCTGCTTGAAGTGCGTCCAGCCCTGCGCGACACCTTCACGTGCGAGCCGGCGAATCTTGTCGTCGTCGTAACCGAGCCAGCCGGCCGACGTCGTGTAGGCCGGATAGCCGTGCGCCAGCATGTCCTTTTCGCGCTTGCCTCGCGTCTTTGCATGACGGTGCAGCATGGCGATGGCTTCCTGCGGCGTGATCGCATCGGTCACATAGCGGAAATCGAGGCATCGCACGAGTTCTTCGGGACTCATGTCGACGAGCAGTTTCCACACCGGCTTGCCTTCCGCTTTGGCCCACAGGTCCCAGGCCGCGTTCACGACAGCCGCCGTCGCCAGATGAATGGCGCCCTTGTCCGGACCGATCCAGCGCAACTGGCTGTCCGACGTCAACGCGCGCCAGAAGGCGCCCATGTTCGCTGCGATATCCTCGAGCGTTTTGCCGACGACCAGCGGGGCAAGCGCCTTCACCGCACTCACGCAGATCTCGTTGCCGCGGCCGATGGTGAAGGTAAGACCGTGACCTGTGAGCCCCGTCGGCGAATCGGTTTCGAGCGTCACGTAGGCAGCGGAGTAATCCGGCGCGGCGTTCATCGCATCGGAGCCGTCGAGTGAACGCGAGGTCGGGAACCGAATGTCCCGGACGGACAGCTTGGTGATCGTGGGCATCTGAACCCCTCCTCTGCGACAGCTATCGTCTTCTGCTTATAGGCAAAGAGGCCGTGCGTGTTCGCCTGGCCTCTTTGCAGCCATCTGCACTCCAGGCGGACGGGAGGCAAGAAAAGAAAAGGGAGCGCAGCGCCCCCTCCTCTCTCTTCGCGTCAGGCGGCCCCGGTCAATCGTAGAGCACAGCGGCGATCTTGGGATCGCTCATATTGCTCTTGTCGTACCAGTAGAAGCCCGTGTCGACTTTCTTGGGCAGCTTCTCGCCCTTCAACGCCTTCACCGCAGAGTCGACGACGCATTTGCCGATGCCGACCGGGTTCTGCGTAATGGCGCCGGCCATCAAGCCCGAATTGATGTCGTCCTTCTGCTCCTTGCCGGAGTCATAGCCGATCAGCACGAGCTTTTTGCCCGATTCCTTGACGCCGATCGCAGCACCTTCCGCCGACCCTTCATTCGCCCCGAAAATGCCCTTGAGATTGGGGTTGGCCTGGATCATCGTCTTGGCGATTTCCGCCGACTTCAGGTGGTCGCCGCCGCCGTACTGGACTGAGACGATCTTGATGTTCGGGTGCTTCGCTTTCATCTCATTCAGGAAGCCATCGCGGCGATCGATGCCGGTGCGGCTGGTCTGGTCATGCACCACCAGACCCACCTCTCCGGCATTGCCGATCGCCTCGGCCATCTTGTCGGCGGCGAGTGCGGCCGCGGCAAGATTGTCGGTCGCGCACGTGGTCAACGGAATGTCGCTGTCGACGCCCGAGTCGAAGGCGATCACGGGTATTTTGGCGGCCTGCGCCCGCTTCAACAGCGGAATGGCTGCCTTGCTATCGAGCGCGGCGATGCCGAGCGCCTGGGGCTTCTTGGCGAGCGCCGCCGAGAGCATGTCGATCTGCTTATCGACCATGGCCTCGGTTTCCGGACCCTCGAAAGTGATCCTGACGTTGTGCTCCTTGGCCGACTGTTCCGCGCCGGATTTAACCGCCTGCCAGAACTGATGCTGGAAGCCCTTCGAGATCAACGGGATGTAGGTGTCTTGCGCGTACGTCACACTCGCCCCGCCAATGAGCGCGCCAACGCCGACCACGACACCGATTAGTCTTCTTTTCAACATGGGGTTTCTCCTCCTAAGTTGGCCATCCACTTTCAGCCGTTCGGGGAGCCTTGGGCGCTCCCTTTTCTTGATCTTGTTTCGCGTAGCGTCAACCTTCGTCAGCTTTTCTTGCGCCGCAAAATATCGGCATAAACCGCGAGAATGATGATGAGGCCGGTCACCACGATCTGCCATTCCTGAGCAACGGACATGATGCGCAGGCCGTTGGTCAGCACGCTCATGATGAACGCACCGATGATCGTGCCCAGAATCGTGCCCGCACCGCCGCTGAGCGAGGTCCCGCCGATGACCACGGCGGCGATCGCTTCGAGTTCGTAACCTTGGCCTAGCGCCGGCTGCGCCGAATTCAGGCGCGAGGCAATCAGCAGCCCGGCGATGCCGCAAATTGCCCCGGCCAGGCCGTAAATGGCGATCTTCCACCGGTCGACATTCACGCCGGAAAGGCGCACCGCTTCTTCGTTGCTGCCAAGCGCAAACGTGTACCGGCCGAGCGCCGTGCGATTGAGCGTGATCGAACTTACCACCGCAAGGAAAAACAGGATCAGGACCGCGTTCGGAACCGGCAGGCTCGGCAGGAAAGAGCCGATCAGCGAATCCTGAGAAATCATGTAGAAGTTTTCGGTGTCGGTGAAATAGATCGGCTTGTCGGCCGAGACGACGAGCGAAAGACCTTTCAGCAGCAGCATCATGCCTAAGGTGGCAATGAACGGCGGTATTTTCATTTTCGCCGTGAGCGTGCCCGAAATGGTCCCGCAGATTGCGCCCGTCCCGATCGCAGCCACGACGCCGGTCCACATCGGCAAATGCCAATAGGTCAGAAACACGCCGCAAATGACCGCCGTGAAAGTCATCAAGGTACCGACGGACAAATCGATACCGCCCGTGATGATGACGAACGTGCAGGCAATCGCCAGCACGCCGTTGACGGCCGTCGCCTGCAGAATCCCGAGCATGTTGTCCATCTGCATGAACGCAGGGGACGCGAAGCTGAAAAAGACCAGCAACAGGATCAGGCTCCCGAAGGCGAGCAGCTTTTGCAGAGCGGTCGGCGTGAAGACGCGGGCTCTGAGGCCGGACAACCGCCCCTCGTTAGCGAGCGTCGAAGTATCCGATGGCTGTGTCATAAACTGGATCTCTCCTCTTCGGGCTCACGCCGCTTTTAAGGTTTCGCGCTGCGTCGCCAGTTGCATGATGCGCTCCTGCGTCGCCTCCGTGGCTGAAAGTTCGCCGGTAATGCGGCCCTCGCACATCACGACGATGCGGTCGCTCATGCGCAAGATCTCCGGCAGTTCCGACGAGATCATGACGATCGCCTTGCCTTGCCCGGCGAGCGAGCGCAGGAGTTTGTAAATTTCGCTCTTGGCGCCGACGTCGATGCCGCGCGTCGGCTCGTCGAAGAAAAGCACGTCGCAGTCGCGCTCGAGCCATTTCGCAACGACGATTTTCTGCTGATTGCCGCCCGAGAGAAGCCGCACCTCCTGCGTCGCGGAGGGCGTACGAATGGCGAGCAGATTGATGAAATGGGTGGCTGTCCGGCGGATCTCAGTGCGGCGCAAGAAAAAGTTGAGCGACAGGAATTTGCGCAGGTTGGACATCACGATGTTCGATTCGACGTTCATGCCGGTCGCAAGACCGAAGCGCTTCCGGTCTTCCGAGAGATAGCCGATGCCGCGCGCCACCGCATCGCTCGGATTCCTGATCGTCGCCTTCACGCCTTTCACGATGATTTCACCCGATTCGATCGGATCGGCGCCGAACACCGCGCGGGCGACCTCGGTGCGACCGGCGCCCATCAAGCCGGCAAAGCCCAATATCTCGCCTTTGCGCAGCGCAAAGCTGACGTCTCTGACAAGCGGGCCGGCATTCAGATTGTTGACTTCGAGCGCGATCTCGCCCGTGCCGGCGACGCTCTCAGAAGGCGCGGCGTCGGTCAAGATTCGACCGACCATCATGCCGATGATCGCGTCGACGCTGGTGTCTTTCGCGGTGACGGTGGCCACATATTCCCCGTCACGCAACACGGTGACGCGGTCAGCAATCTGCTTCAGCTCGTCCATCTTGTGGGAGATATAGACGATGCCCACGCCCCGGCTCTTCAGCTCGCGGATGATGCGGAACAGCTCGGCGATCTCGGCGTCGTTGAGCGCCGAGGTCGGCTCGTCCATGATCAGCACGCGCGAATCGAAGGACAATGCCTTGGCGATCTCGATCATCTGCTGCTTTGCGACGGTGAGCGTGCTGACCACCGCGCGCGGGTCGATATTCACATGCATGCGGGCAAGAATGTCGCGCGCCTGCTCATTGAGCTTGTCTTCGTCGAGGAACAGACCGAGGCGCCCACGCGGCTCGCGGCCGATGAACATATTCTGGGCGACGGTCAGGTGATTCATCAACTGGAGTTCCTGATGAATAATGCCGATACCCATGGCCTGCGCCTCGCGCGGGCTCGAGAACTCGACCGGCTGACCGTCATAGAGAATATCGCCCGTGTCCCGGGTGTAGACGCCGGCGAGGATTTTCATCAACGTCGACTTGCCGGCACCGTTCTCGCCCATCAACGCGTGGACTTCACCGGCCATGAGCTCGAACTGGACTTCGTGAAGCGCCCTCACGCCGGGAAAGCGCTTGTTGAGCCTTTTAACGGAAATGAGCGGGGTCATGGCGCGGATTGAACGACAATTCCGCGATCGCCGCTGGCCTCAATGCGGGGAGCGGGTCGAAAAAGCGCGGGAAGCCGCTGCGCCGGGCGTTGCCGGGTATTGCGGCTGAAATCGTAACGAGAAGCCAGACACATTGCTGGGCCACCCAAACTGATGTGCCACGATTTTACGACGCTGGATGGCAGCGGCTCAAGCGTAGGCATTCCCTAGTGTCGTGCGCACAGGTATCTCGCGCCTGCTTCCCATTATTTGGTTTGTCGCTCATTTCAGGCCGGTTCGGCGGCCGCCACGCCACGCAGACTCCGGTGCACGGGTGACGGCTCATGGCTTACGTGCCGCGCCGTTTCGAACAGTTCCGCGAGCCAGTTGACGAAGGCAAGCACGCGAGGCGGAGCGCGCCGATGACGCAGATACGCGACCGATACCGGCAGCGCCGCGGGCCTGCAATGCGGCAGCACTTCACGCAGCCGCCCGGAGTCGAGATAGGGCTGGGCGAGCGCCCGCGGCGGCTGGATCAGTCCAAGTCCGCGCAGTCCGCATTCGAGATAGGCATGCTCGTCGCTCACCTGCACGAAGCCCTCAATCGCCACGTTGACCGTGTCGCCTTCGACCTGAAAATCGAAATCCGCTGCACGCCCCGTTTGCGCACACATGTAATTCACCGCGATATGACCGCTTAGCTCATCGAACCGTTGCGGCGTGCCGTACCGTGCGAGATAAAGCGGGCTCGCACAGGTCACACGCTCGAGCGCGCCCAGTCGGCGAGCGGCGAGGCCCGCATCCGGCGACTTTCCAGTCAGAATGCAGCAATCGATCGCTTCGCCGGCCCGTTCGACCTGGCGGTTGCTGACGCCGAAGGTGAGCAGGATGTGCTCGTAGCGCGCGTGAAAATCGTCGAGCGCCGGAAACACGATCGCGTTCGCGACGACCGCCGGCATCTCAACGCGCAGCCGCCCGCGCGGCCGGTCGTCGGGATGCCGCAGGCTCGCCTCGATGTCGTCGAGGTCGGCGAGAATCTGCACGCAGCGCTCGTAATAGGCGGCCCCCTCGGCAGTCAGACTGAGCCGGCGCGTGGTGCGCACGAGCAACTGGATGCCGAGCATGGCCTCGAGGTTCTGCACGAGTGTTGTCGCGCTTGCGCGTGGAATCCCAAGCGACTGCGCGGCGCGGGTAAAGCTGTTGGCGTCGACGATGCGTACGAAGGTCTGCATCGCCATGATGCGATCCATCACGGGCGTCTCTCCTATCGATGTCGAGGCGCTATGGAACACAACACCAGCCTCGTCCTTGTAGAGCACACTAATGCCGTGCATCGAACGGTGTGAGTGACAAGTGTGGCGGGATTCAGTGTGCGGGCAATGAACCCGTCTTTCGTCTGCCGGTGAGAAAGCGGACGCGGACCGAAGTGAGTCTTCGGTTGCGGCCCGTTGAATGCAACGGGCCGCCGGCGCGATTGCCGATTGCCGCCCTACGCTTCGGCGAGAATCTGCTGGATGACTTGCTCGAAGGTTTCCACGGGTTGTCCGCCGCTCACCAGATAGCGTCCGTTGAAGATGATCGCCGGCACGGACTGGATGCCCTTCGACTGGAATTCCCGTTCTTCCGCACGGACGTCGTCGGCATAGATTCCGCTGCGCAGTACCTCACTTGCTTGCGCGGCGTCGAGCCCTACAGATTGAGCCGCTTCAACCAGGACTTCGTGATTGCTCGGGTCTTTGCCCTCGGCATGATAGGCCCGCAGCAGCGCCAGTTTGAGCGGCAACTGCTTGCCTTCGATACCGGCCCAATGCAGCAGGCGGTGCGCATCGAAGGTGTTATAGACGTGCGTACGCGGGCCGAAGGCAAAACCGACGCTCGCCCCGCGCTCGCGGATCATGGCCTGGGTTTCCGCGATCTGCTCCGGAGTACGTCCGTATTTCTTGCCGAGATAATCGACAATGGCTTCGCCGTCCGGCCCCATCTCCGGATTCAGCTCAAAGGGATGCACGATGACTTGAGCGTCGACCGTATCGCTCAAGCGCGATAGTGCGAGCTGGAGTGACGACAGGCCAATCGCACACCACGGGCATGCGATATCGGAGACAAAATCGATTGTTAGCTGTTGTTTCATTGCTTTCCTGACTGGAATAACCGTGTGGCACGGCCGCTGCGGTGCGACGCAAAACGGCCCACGCGGTAGCCTAGCCTGAATCGCTAGTTCTTGCAGGACCGCGCTCCGGATATGCGCCGAGGCCGTCATCCGCGGCGTACCCTTCAGTCCGGCATCCCGTTGTGGTCCCCGATTGGCCTGGTAGGCCAGTCCACCCAGCGGTCCGCGCGGGTCCGTTCGTGCGCTTCGTTGAGCGGATAACGAATGCGGTTGTCGTCGCGCGGACGTTCGCCGATCACCATCAGCCTGACTTCGTCCTTCGTATTGTTGATGAAGGTGTGGCAGATGCCGGTGCCTGACGGAAACGCGACGGAATCGCCTTCAGCAATGGGATGAAGCACGCCGTCGATCCAGACATCGGGCTTGCCTTCGAGCACATACACAAACTCCTGCTCGGTACTTTCGGCGTGCGGATATGACGTGCGCCGGCCGGGCAAAAGCCTCACGTGATGAATGCCAATGCGCGTGATGCCGAGTGCGGCGGATAGCGGCGCGTCGAGCGCCATTTTCTCGGTATCGCCGCGATAGGAATGCGCATCCGGTTCTTCCAGCTCGGTCCAGTGTTTGATGAAATCGGGTCGGCTCATCGATTGTTCTCCTTTGGGGACTACGGTCGATGATAGCGGCTAACTCACTCATAATTCGTCGTTAGCCGGCGACGTGAAAATCCGCTGAAACTACCGCCGACCGCTGGCCCGCCCTGCCCGTGCGTCAACGATCAGTACGATCCCATGTAGTCGCGCTTGCCGATTTCAACGCCGTTGTGGCGCAGAATCGCGTAGGCCGTCGTGACGTGGAAGAAAAACTGGGGCAGACCGTAGTTCTGCAAATAGGCGCTGCCGACCAGCTTCTTCTCTTTCGGCGTGCCCGGACGCAGGACGATTTCCTTGTTCTCGCTACCCTCGAACTGGGCGGCGTCGAGCGTGCCGAGGTGAGCCAACGCTTTGGCGATCAGCGCTTGCAGGTCGGCAAACGTCACCTCAGTGTCGGGCCACGACGGCACTTCTACGCCGGCCAGGCGCGAACTGACGCCCTTGCTGAAATCCGCGGCGATCTGCACCTGGCGCACCAGGGGAAACATATCCGGAAACAGGCGTGCCTGCAGCAGCGCGTTCGGCTCGATGTTCCTTTCGGTGGCATGCGCTTCGGCTTTCTTCAGCACGTCGGACAATGCAGTCAGCATTTGCTTGAAGACGGGAACGGATGCGCTGTAGATGGAACTGGTCATGATCACTCTTTCGGTCGATGTTGGATGCCGGCGCGGAAGATGCCACGCCGGCCGGATGAATAAGCGGGGGAAGGTTACCACCGTCCTGCCGGAAGTGCGGATCCACACGCCTTAGGAGCGGAACAGCAATAGCTGTCTCGCGTTGGCCGAGCACAGCCCGATACGCGTTTCTCCTCCAGTGATTCGATGAAAAGAACGTCGGCATTTTGAGGCGCGCTTGCGCTTGTGAAAAATGAATGGTATTTTTTCATGAAATTTACCGCGATTTTTTCACGAGAGCCAACATGTTCGACCAGTCAGCCGAGCACGTCGCGAGCTACTACGCACGCACCTATCCTGCCCCGATCCCCCTGCGGCCGACGCTGGAAGAGCGCCTCGACACGGAAGTGCTCATCGTCGGCGCGGGGTTCAGCGGCCTGCACACGGCGCTGCGTCTGGCCCTCGCGGGCAAGCGTGTCACGGTGCTCGAAGCCAGCCGGGTCGCCTGGGCAGCGTCCGGGCGCAACGGCGGCCAGGCCCTGCTCGGCTGGTCCTGCGACATGCCTCCGCTAGAGGCAGCGCTAGGTCTGGAACGTGCCCGTCAACTGTGGGACAGCATGCGCTGGGCCGCCGGTGAGATACGTGAGCTGCCGGCGCGGCATGGTTTCGATGCGGACTACCGTGCAGGAAGTCTGTGGGCGGCAGTGCTGCCGCGTCGCACCGCGCTCCTCGAGCAGGCTCAACGGGAAGCCGAGGAAAAGTGGGGTTACGACAAGATGCGCTTCATCCCTCGCGAGGAAATGCCTCAATGGATTGCAAGCGACCGCTACCAGGCGGCGCTCTACGATCCCGAGGCAGGCCATCTGAATCCGCTAAAACTCGCCCAAGGCCTGGCGGCGGCAATCGAACGGGCCGGTGGACGCATCTTCGAGCAAAGCCAGGTGTTGGACTACCGCGAGACGCCCGGCGGTTATGTCGCGCGCACCGAGAAAGGCGAGGTGCGTGCGGACGTGCTGGTACTTGCCTGCAACGCCTATATCGACCGCCTCGACCGCAAACTGTCCAGACGCATGTTGCCTGTTGGCACCTACCAGGTGGCCACGTCGCCGCTGCGGCCGGAGGTGGCCCGTTCGCTGCTGCCGCGCAATAGCTGCGTGATCGACAACCAGTTCGTTCCCGACTACTTCCGCTTAAGTCCTGACAACCGCCTGCTGTTCGGCGGCGGCTGCACCTACGCGGGCGGCATTCCAAAGGATATTGCGGCGGCTACCCGGCCTTACCTGGAGCGCGCATTCCCGCAGCTGCGCGGAGTGGAACTCGAGTTTGCGTGGGGCGGGCATATCGACATCAGCATGAAGCGCACGCCGGATATCGGTCGACAAGGTGAGCGCTACTGGTTGCAAGGCTATTCGGGGCACGGCGTGCTGCCTACGCTCGCCGCCGGCCGGGCGGTCGCCGACGCCATCCTCGGCGACGACGAATTGCTGGACCTGTATCAGGCCATCGACAATCCGCCTTTTCCGGGCGGTGCGCTACTGGCCGCGCCGCTGGAGGTCATTGGCAAGACCTGGTATCGTCTGCGCGACAGAGTCTGAGAGAAGAGGCAGAAGATGAACAAGCAGGAAGAAATTGAAGGTCTCGCGATACTGATTCGGGACCTGCGCAAGCATAAGAAGGTGACGTTGGGCGCGTTGGCCGAAAAGATCGGTCGCTCGGTGGGTTTCCTTTCCCAGATCGAGCGCGGCCTCTCGCGTCCGACCGTAGGCGACCTGACCGCCATCGGCGAGGCGCTCGGTGTGCCCACCACCTATTTTTATAGCCTGAGCAAGCCCCGCGCGCTGCCTTGGGTGACCCGGCCGGATGAACGCCGCACGCTTTATTACGCCGAAGGTGTGACCGACGTGCTGGTGTCGCCGAACATGTCAGCGGGTTTTTCGATGCTGGAAAGCCACCTGGCGCCGGGCGCCAGCAGCGGCGACAAACCGTTGAATGACAGCGACGAGCAAGGTGGCTTCGTCCTGGAAGGCGAGTTGACCATCTGGCTGGACGACGAAGCGCAACCGGCGACGCTCGGCCCCAACGACGGCTTCCAGGTGCCGGCGCACGCGCGGTTCCGCTACGCCAATCTCTCCGACGAACCCACGCGGGTACTTTGGGTGTTCACCTAGGATTCAGGCAGTACGGGACGCAGCAGCGAACGCTGCTCTGAATTTCAATTCGGATGACTAATGGACGGCGTTGTGACTATCGCGTTCCGTTATGTCATCGACTTGCCTACCTTTTTCGACGGTAGCTTTTAACTGAACCTCAATCATCGCGTCTTTTGCGTGAGAAGGACAACAACATGACTTCCCCCAGCGTCGACCTGCTCAGCGAAGTACGCGCCTTCCGCGCGGCGTATCCCGAGGTGCGTTACGTCGACCTCATTTGCCTGGATATCCCCGGGCACTTCTACGGCAAGCGTTATCCCGTGGACATGCTCGAGAAAGTCGCTGCCGGCAGTCTCCTGAAACTACCGCAGAACTGCATTTTGCTCGGTGCGCAGGGTGGCGTGTTCCCGATCGGCGACTATTGCTTCAACGACGGCGACCCGGATGCGCAGCGCCGCCTGATCGCCGGCACCCTCAAGCCCGTGCGATGGGAAAGCCAGCCATTGGGACAGATGCTGATCAGCTCGGACGGCACCGAGGCGCCCATTGAGTTCGAGCCCCGCGAGGTATTGGCGCGCGTGCTGAAACGTTTCGAGCGGCGCGGCATCCGCCCGGTTGTCGCCTTCGAACTGGAGTTTTACCTATTCGACGCCAGGCTGGCGGACGGTCTTCCGCAATTCCCCCGCGACCCGTTCTGCGACGATCCGGACGACCAGTCCAATATGCACATCGAGAGATTGTCGCGCTTCTCCAGTGTGCTCAATGAGATGGTCGACGCGACGCGTGAGCAGGGCGTGGACGCTACCGTGATCACCGCCGAGCTCGGGCCCGGACAGTTCGAGATCAACTTTGGCCACAACGACGACAGTCTGCGCGCCGCCGACTGGGCTGCCCTGTTCTGCCGCAGCACGCGCGGTGTGGCGCTGAAACACGGCTACCGCGCGAGCTTCATGAGCAAGCCATACCTGCACGCGCCGGGCAGCGGCATGCACGTGCATGTAAGTCTCTACGACGAAGCGGGTAACAATCTGCTGGCCACCGACGGCCAGCGCCCACTGCGCCATGCGGTGGCCGGGTGCCTCGCCTTGCTGCCGCATTGCATGCCTGTCTTCGCCGCCAATCACAACGCGTTTCGCCGCTATGGCTGGAAGACGAATGCAGCCAGTCGTGCCAGTTGGGGTTTCGAAGACCGCGACGCCTGCATTCGCATTCCCGAATCGGATGACCGCAACCTGCGTATCGAACACCGCCTGGCGGGCGCCGATGCGAACCCTTATCTGGTACTCGCCGCTATTCTTACCGGCATGGAACACGGGCTGGATGCAGGCCGCGAACCCATCGCGCCGCTCAACGAAGACCGCCAAAGCGGCGTCGACTTTCCGCAAGACATGCTCACGGCCGTCGCCGCGATGCAGAGCCATCCGGTCGTAGGCAAAGGCTTGGGCGAAGAGTTCGTGATGGTCTACTGCGAGAACAAACGGCAGGACCATCTGGATTTCATGAACGAAGTGAATGCGCGGGAATACCGCTGGTTCCTTTAAGCGAGCAGCTAGGTATTCGCTACCAGCAGTTCCTCAGCATTCTTTGGCGGCCGCAGACCATCGGTCCTGCCCATGAAGTAGCGCTCGGTAAGATCGGCCGCCGAGACGTGCCGTGCTTCTCTAAAGCCTGCTTCGCGGGCTAGCGCCAGAATCTCCGGCGGGGTGAAGAAGCTGAGGAATGGAGTCCCGCTCGCGCGTGCGCCCTTCTCCGCCATCTCAAGCCCGGGGCGCACCTCGGGGTCCGCCATCTCCAGCGGCAGCAGGAACGTCATGGCGAGCGTCGATCCCGGGGCGAGGGACGCGACTTCGCGCAGCGTGGCGGCGTTCGCATCTTTGGTGAGATACATGCTGACGCCTGTTGAGACCACGATTGCCGGTTTGCTGTCATCGAAGCCGGCTGTCACGAGCCCGTCTCGCCAGCTTCCCCCCGCCTCGAAATCGACCGGCACGAAACGCAACCAGTCCGGAACGCCGAAGCCGAGTTCGATCAGGCGCTGACGCTTCCATGCCTGAGGACCTGCCTGGTCGACCTCGAACACCTTGAGATGGGATGCGATCTCCGGCCGCCGCTGGGCGAAGCTGTCGAGGCCGGCGCCGAGGATGACGTACTGATCAAGCCCGCGCCCGGCCTGTTCCACGACCAGGTCTTCAATGAAGCGAGCACGCGCCACGATTGAAGCGCGAAAGGGTCGCGTGAATTGAGGATCCATATCCCCGCGGCTGCGCCAGCCCTCCTCCGGGGCCAGCAGCTTAAGGCCGATTACGTCTTCCAGCACGTGCGGCGGCGGGTCGGACTGGACATGGAGAGCACGCCACAGGGCGACTCGCGCTGCTGTGCTGTCTGGCGCTGCATCTTGCTTGTCGGTCATGACTTTCGATCCTCCTGTGGGCGAATGTTGTTGACGTTAACCCATTTCATGCCGACGAGGGCAAGAGGACTTTTTTCATCGACGGTGCGGGATGGACCACGTAATTCTGTCGTTTATAGAGACATGCCGCCCGAGACTTCGATGCGCTGGCCATTGACCCAGCGGTTCTCCTCGGACAGCAGCGACGCGATCATCGGGCCGATGTCGTCGGGCAAGCCCGCACGGCCGAGCGCCGTCCCGTCCGCCACCAGCTTGTTGATCTCGGGATTGTCGCGGACCATGCCGCCGCTGAAGTCCGTGGCGACTGCGCCTGGCGCGACGGTGTTGACTGCAATTCGACGCGGACCGAGCTCCTTCGCGAGATAACGAGTCAGAACCTCGACCGCGCCTTTCATGGACGCATAGGACCCACTGCCTGGAAAGGCGACACGAGTCAGTCCCGAGGAGATATTCACGATGCGGCCACCGTCCTTGATCAACGGCAGAAGCTTTTGCGTCAGGAAAAATACGCCCTTGAAATGGACATGGTAAAGACTGTCCAGCTCTTCCTCGGTTGTCTTGTCGAACGGAGTGTGATTCGAAGTGCCGGCGTTGTTGACGAGGTAGTCGAAACGCTCGGCACCCAACTGCGCAAGCGACGCCCGAACCTGCTCCACGAACGCGTCGAACGTACTCACTTTTCCGGTATCGAGTGGCAGTGCAATGGCTCTTTGCCCCTCCTCTGCCACGAGGCGGACAACCTTGTCGGCTTCCGCCTGATTGGCTCGATAGGTGAATAGTGAACTGACGCCGCGCTTCGCAAGGTTAAGGACCGTATTGCGCCCCAGGCCGCGACTCCCGCCTGTCACGATGGCGATCTTCGAGATGATGTCTGCCGATTGTCCTGCTGTCATTTTTGCGCTCCACGTTAGATGTGTAGACGCAGCTTATTCCGGCCGCTAGCGAGGCTGAATGCCCTAACTGTCCTTCTTCTTGCCTAATCCTGCCCGGGCTCTGCAGCTCGACACGCGAGGCAGTAATATGAGCAAAAGCGGGCTCGGAGGAAGTTCATATGTCAAATGCCTTGGTCGAAGGTGTCAAACGCTACACCGACAATCAAGCCGGGAGCGAGGGCCCGTTCATGACCGCCATCGAGGGCTTGATCATCATCCGGTCGGATCATGAAAAACACCCCTCTCATCTGATCATGAAGCCGGCTCTCTGTGTCGTCGTTCAAGGTGCCAAGTGGACGACATTCGGTGACAGGCGGTACGACTACAGGGCAGGACAAGCCCTGATCGTCAACGTCGAGATGCCGGCGTTCAGCAGGATTGTGAAAGCCAGCCCAACAGAGCCATACCTCGCTATTGCCATGGAGTTCGACCTTGCCATCATGCGCGATGTCATGGCATGTCTCGATACGCCGCCTGCGCCGGAAGACGAACTCGGGCACGGCGTCTTTGTCACCGACATTGACGGCCCGCTCGCTGACTGCATGCTGCGCATGGTGCGTCTCCTCGATACGCCTCACGCTATTCCCATTCTCGCACCCATGATCAAGCGAGAAATCTGCTACTGGTTGCTAACGGGACGTCATGGCAACGAGGTCGCGCGGGTCGTGCTGGCCACCAGCCATGTGCATAAAGTTGTCGCTGCCATCCATGCGTTAAGAGGCCAATTCACCGAGACCGTACGCATCGAGGAGCTGGCCGCCGTGGCACAAATGAGTCCGTCCGCATTCCACAGGCAGTTCAAGGCGCTGACATCGATGACGCCGTTGCAATACCAGAAGCAGCTTCGCCTGCTTGAAGCACGTCACCTGATGGTGGCAGGCAATGCCAATGCCGAAGCGGCGGCCTATCAGGTGGGCTACGAAAGCGCATCGCAATTCAGTCGCGAATACTCGCGCATGTTTGGCGCGCCGCCCCGACGTGACATAGAGGCTTTGAAAACGGCAACGACCTAGTGTTTCATGCTGCCGTCTCAATTCGCATCGCGCACCCAGTTGCCTCCATGCGCCGCGGCCTGCGCAGCGGGCGAGGTGGCAAGATAAGCGAGCGCCTGCTCGGTCGAGCCTTCGTGATGCGGCGTATAACGCGGATTGAAATAGCGTAACGCTGCCGCGATCATCTTCCAGAACGACGGCAGGCAACCGCGCCGCGCCCCGGCGCGCCAGGCGAGGATAAAACCCCGGTACGCGCCGGCGTCGGGATCGCGCCGGTGCATGAAGCGCGCGCCGTGCGTGAGAAAGTACAGTAGGAGCATGACCGTCGACAGCATGTGGAAACAGCGTTCGAAGTAGGTCCCGCCCATATGCCGGAAGATGTCGAATGCTACGGTGCGATGCTCCACTTCCTCCGCACCGTGCCAGCGCAGCAGGTCGAGCATGGTTGGGTCGGCATGAGCGGCATCGAGGCCGTTGGCATTGAGCACCCAATTGCCGAGATAACCGAAAAAGTGTTCCAGCGCGGCGATGACGCCCAGTTGCTGGCGCAGCCAGAAGCGCGTTTTGCCGATCTTCAGTCCGAGCGGTTGCTCGCCGAGCAGCTTGCCGAACAGCCAGTCGAGTTTCTTTGTGAAAGGCTGCGTATCGATGCCGTGAGCCTTGTAGTAGTGCGTGAGCACACCGCCGTGCGAGCGCGAATGCACCGCTTCCTGCCTGAGAAACCCCTCGGCGTCGTCGCGCAGCGCCGGGTCGGCGATCAGCGGCAGCGCCTTGTTGTACACGCGGCAGAACCATAGTTCGCCGGCGGGGAACAGCAGGTTCAGCACATTAATGATGTGCGTGCTCGACGGGTCACCGGGAATCCACTGGATCGGTGTTTGACTCCAGTCGAATTTCACATGGCGTGCCCTGATTTTGTATTGAGTGTGCTCTTGGGTCATGACGGTCTCCGGCATCCGGTGGGTGAGATCAACGCGGCACCATGCTGATGCGAGCGATCATGCGGCTGAGCCCAGGCATGTAGCGCGAGATGAAACGCATTGAATGCGCCTCGATGCCGATGGCGACCACTGGCTTGTTGCGCAATACCGCGCGGAGCGCGGCTTTCGCGACCGTCTCGGGTTGCAGGCCGCGCAACTGGTAAAGCTTGGTGGCTTTCTGGCGCATGCGGTCCTGCTCCTGAGCGTTGGCGCCGACATACTGGGTCGAGGCCATGATTCCGGTTTCGGCGAACCCCGGGCAGATTGCGCTGACGCCGATACCGTGCGCGCCGAGTTCTCCGCGCATGCACTCGCTAAGCATCAACACGGCAGCTTTGGTGGTCGCGTAGGCCGGCAGGTCGCGCGAAGGGGCGAACGCCGCGGCTGATGCGGTGTTGATGATGTGACCGCCGTTGCCGCGCTTCACCATCTGTCGGGCGAACAGGCGAGAGCCGTGAATCACGCCCCACAGGTTGACGTGAAGAATGCGTTCCCAGTCTTGTGCCGAAGTGTCGAGCACGCCGCCTGCCATGCCAATGCCGGCATTGCTGACCACAATGTCGGCGCCGCCGAGGTCACTCCCGACCCAATCCGCCAGCGCTTCCATCTGTTCGACGCTGCCGACGTCGGCCTTGCGTGCGTACGCCTGGCAGCCTGACAACCTGGCCAGGGTAGCCGTGCGCTCCGCGCTTGCAGTGTCGATATCGACCGCAACCACTGCGGCGCCCTGCTTCGCGAATTCCAGTGCAATGCATCGCCCGATGCCGCTGCCCGCGCCCGTCACGACCGCGAGCTTGCCGCTGAGCGGTTTGCGTGCGGCGTCCATACGGACGCGTTGCAGCGTGTCCGGTTCGGCGCCGCCTTCAGTGTGATCGACGAGCTCACGCACCATCCGGGCCATCTGTTCAGGGTGCGTGACCGGTAGCCAGTGCCGCGCAGTCAGCTCACGGCGCCAATACTGCGGCACCCATCGCGAAAGATCTTCGGACAAGGCCGGGCTGACGTATTTGTCCAGCGTCGGCACGATCACCTGGACCGGCGCGTGGGCGTAGCGCTTGCGCGGCGTGAACAGGCAGCGGATGAAGTTGGCTCGATACAGCGAGACGCCGCGCACGCCGTCCTGCGTTTGCGTCGGGCGCGGCGCGATCTGCGTCTTTTCCACACGACGCAATACACGCGGCCACGCGCGGCCGAGCCACACGCGCCAGGTCAAGCCTGGCAGCACCGGCAAATGGAACAGCAGCACATACCAGGAGCGCACCAGTTGACCCAATAGCTTGCCGATCGAACGCGGCGTGGGACGCAGCAAGCGTGCTCGGATCCAGTAAGCGACGTGGTCGAGGCAAGGGCCCGAGCACGACGTGTACGACGCAATGCGCCCGCGCAAGCGCTCTTCGGTGACGAACTCCCAGCCCTGGATCGAACCCCAGTCGTGCGCGACCAGATGGACGGCGCGATCGGGGCTCACGGCGTCGATGACGGCGATGAAGTCGTCGGTGAGTTTTCCCAGACGGTAAGCGGCCGTCCCTTTAGGCGCGGTGGACTGCCCTGCACCGCGAACATCGTAGGCAATCACATGGAAATCGTGTGCCAGCAATCCGGCCACAGTGTCCCAGACTTCGCTGTTGTCGGGGTAGCCATGTACTAACACCACGGTCGGCCGGGCGGGGTCACCCCATGCCCTGGCGGCAAGCGTCACGTCGCCCGAGCTCACCGTGAATTCGGTGCGGCGCGTGGCGGGTGGCGCCTCGTACAGCGTAGGCGATATCGGTTCGGTTAGAAGTTGCATGTGCGCCTCCGTCATGCCGCGGCCAACGCCCGCCCGCGCTGCGCCCAACGGCGCACATGCGGCAGGTCGTCGTCGAGCCAGTAGGCGTCGTCATCGGTGATGACCAGCAACTCTTCGAATTTGGCGCCCACACCCTGAAAGCCGAGATGCGGCTCGACGGCCCATAGACCAGGCGTCGGCGCATGATCGGAGCGGCGATCGATCGACCATAACGGCGACCAGCCCTCCTTCCTGCCCGCGCTGACCTGGTCGAGGACGAGGTTGCGCGTGGCGTTCAGGCCGAAACGCGCCACGAAACGCGGCTTGGCGGGCTGGTTCAGCTTCGCGACACGATGCGCGAGCACCTTGAACGGATAGGCCTTGTGGCGCGGCTCGACGCCCTGTTTTCTGCACAACAGGTCGACCGCGCGCGCCACATCGGCAAGCGTCTGCCGTTGCTTCACCATGCTGACGATCAACTCGCGGTGTTCGGCCAGGTCGTCTTTCAGCTGTTCGAGCGTGGGATTCGTGCCGACGCAGGTGGCGTAGCCGACATCGGCGATCACACCGTTCAACACTGGCGCCACGTCGAGAATGACCGGCATGTTTTCTTCCAGCCGACGCGAACTCGGGAAGAATGCCAGGTTAAAACCGGCCATGTGCGACAGCCCGGAAAAACCTTCAAAGGCGGTACGGTCGCCAAACCAGGCGAAGGGTTTGTGCAGCCAGTCGCGCACGCCGTGATCCTGCAGCCATTCGGTCAACAGCCGGGCGGCGTCTTTTTCCGTCATGCCAGGCTGGAGCAATTCGCCGACGCTCTCGACGCAGCGATAGGCCAACTGCTGGACTTCGCGGAACTGCGCCAGTTCTTCCACGTCGACGTGTGGAATGGACTTGTCACCCATACATGCCTCCCGAATATGCTGTCGACGGGGGTGCGGCCGCCCGTCACGATGACATTTATTATTGTTACATTGAATGATGTAACGATTGGATCGTACACCACCCTGGGCGCTCGTCCACTGGTTGTTTTCCCTGGGGGCTGGTTGGGGAATGCGGGATGGGAGGCGTGGAGGCCGTCCGATTAGCCAAAGGTGCGGATGCCTGAACTCAGTCAGGCACCGACTCCGGCATCAGCCGTGTGGCGCGGGGATGCGGTGGCAGACAAGCCGGAGCGCTGTTTGCTCTTTGGCAAACGGCGCATCTGTTCCGGTTGTTGAGCGGCTGCTGATCGGCCGTTGACTTAAGGAACCGGCGGGAAGTGCCGCTTGCCGGCGTGAATTGGCAAACGCCGGAAGCGTTCTTTCTTATGCTCTTCGTCGAAGTGGGCAAGAGACGGCTTGACCAGATCGCTGCGCGACACAATGCCGACCAGTTGCAACGTTTCGGAGTCCGTGACTACAGGCAAGCGTTCGAGACCGTGTACCGCGAGCCGCGTTGCGACGAGCCGGCAGGTTTCGCTCGGCAATGCAAATGCGGGGGAACGGTGGGGCAATACGTCAGCGAGGCGCGACTCGAGCGCATCCACTGGCTCGTCATCGCGAATTTTTTCCAGTAGCGCGCGATCGACGACGCCCACCAGCACGCCATGCCGCACGACCGGATAAGCACGATGTGTCTGCGTCGTGCCGAAGAACATTGCTAGCGCTTCGCCCACGGACATATCGCCATCGATTGTCTCGACAGTACGCGACATCACCTCGTCGACGTGGTGACGCTCAAGCGGATCGACGCCGTATTCCCGGTAAATGTGATAACCGCGCCGGGCAATCTTCTCGGTCATGATGGAGCGCTTCATGACGACCGTTGCAAACCCGTGCGCGATCAGCGTCGCGGCGAGCAGCGGCAGCAATGCGTTGCTGTCGTGCGTGAGGCCGAACGCGAACACGATTGCGGTCAACGGCGCGCCCAGCGTGGCGCCGAGCGTGGCCGCCATGCAGACGAGCGGCCACAGGGCAGGTTCGCCGCCCGGCAACACGTGACCGAGCACGACACCGAGCCCCGCACCCAGCATGAGCAACGGCGCCAGGACGCCGCCTGAGGTGCCCGAGCCCAACGCCACGACCCAGATGATCGCCTTCACGATCAGGATCGCCAGCGCGAGCTGGATTGCAATGTGCTGACGCAACAGGTCGCCGATCACGTCGTAGCCGACGCCCAGCGCGCGAGGTTCGAGAAAGCCGCCGATGCCGACGACGAGACCGCCGAGCGCGGGCCACCACATCCAATGGATGGGCAGCTTGCCGAACAGGTCTTCGGTCTTGTACAACGCGGCTGACAGACCCGACGCGAGCGCACCGGACAGCAGGCCTGCAATGACGCACGAAACCAACGACAGCGCGCCGGGAGGCGCAGTCTCAAGCGGAAACAGCGGCCCCGTGCCGAAGAACACCGCGCGCGCAAAACCCGCGACTGCACACGCAAGGGCGACCGGCAGAAAACTGCGCGGACGCCATTCGAACAGCAGCAGTTCGACCGCCAGCAGCACGGCCGCCACCGGTGTGCCGAAGACCGCCGTCATGCCCGCCGCTGCGCCGGCAACCAGCAGCGTCTTGCGTTCCGCGGACGTGACCTTCACGCACTGCGCGATCAGCGACCCCAACGCGCCGCCTGTCATGATGATTGGGCCTTCCGCACCGAACGGCCCGCCACTGCCGATCACAATGCCGGACGACAGCGGTTTGAGAATCGCCACTTTCGGCGACATGCGGCTCTTGCCGAACAGGATGGCTTCGATCGCTTCGGGAATGCCATGCCCACGGATCTTTTCCGAACCGTAACGGGCCATGAAACCGACGATGAGACCGCCGATCACCGGGATGATCACCACCCAGATACCCAGCGTGTTGAGGGCCGGGGGGCGGTCCGCAAACGAAAATTCCTGAAAGAAAAACAGATTGGTGAACAGATGAATCAGGCTCAGCAGCACGAACGCTGCAAGCGTGCTGAGCGCACCAATTCCCGCGGCGAGCGCGGAAACGCCGGGAAGCCGCGCGTTGGTGGAAAAGTCACGCTTATGGGTATCGAGGCTCATGCTGACTCAAACATCGATCTGGGGAACATTGAACGTGCCTTTGAGCGACTTCAGTTCGGCACGGTGCATCTCGGCGAGACGGGCCAGCACCTGCTCGCCCGCTTTCAACAAATGAACCTCGACCTGGCGACGGTCCGTCTCACTGACCTTTCTGCGAACCAGTTCGAGCGCCTCACAGCGCGACACGAGCGCGACCACGCCGTGATGCTGCGCCTGAAGCCGTTCCGCAAGCTCGCCGACGGTCGCCCAGTCACGCTCCGGATAACCCTTGATATGCAGGAGCAACAGATATTGCAACGGTGTGATGCCTTCACCCTGGGCGGCCTGCTCAGAAAAACGCTCGAAGCGGCGCATCTGGTAGCGAAACTCGGACAGTTGCTCGAAGTTCGCCTTGGTCAAGCCGCGAGTGAGTGTTTTCATCGGAGTGCCGTCGAGAAATAGGTGAAGCGCGAATTATATCATGTCGTGATATTTATGCATGTACTCATGCGCAAGTGCCTGCGATAGTGCTATTGCTATGCCGCGTGCCGCTGCCTGGCGTAAGCCTGGCGATAGAGTCCCGCGATGAGGCCGGCCTGCGTGATCATTCCCGCAAGCCGCTGATTCGAGTCCAGAACCGGGATGTGGTGGTGCCCATAGTTCGCGAACACCGGCACCAGTTCGACGATCGGTGTCGCCGCGTCGACTGTGTGAACGTCAACGTTCATCAACGCACCGACGAGCGGCGCCGGGGTGATGCTGCGCCGGAACCAGCGTTGCATGGGGGACGACAAACCGATCCCTTTGCTGACCGCCCGTTTGTCGACAAGGTCGGCACGGGTCACGATGCCGATTACGTGCTGCCTCTCGTCAGTGACCGGAAGTGCTTTGATATGGCGCTGTTTCAGCAGACTCCATGCGGCCGACGCTCTCGTGTTCGCCGACACGGCGACCAGCGAACGCGACATGATGTCCTCGCAGGTCAGCTCATTGAACGTGCGGGCGTAGGCCTGCAACTGAACGTCGCGCAGGAGGGATTCCAGATCGTCCGTATCGATGTCGAGCAATTCCCCGCGGCGGTTCAGCACCGCCTCGAGGTCCGCGCGCGTGAAACCTTCGTTCGCAGCCGCAGCCGATGCGGCCGCACCTTTGCCGGAACTCTGCGCGACGTGCGGGTATCGATGCCCGGTTGCAGCGTGGTAGACGATAGCCGCGCACAGCAGCATCACCGTCTGGATCGCAATCGGTTCTGCCACAAAGCGGTAGCCCAGCGCATGCACGGCCGGACCACCGAGGACCGCGGTCAAGGCGACCGCGCCCGACGGGGGATGAACACACCGCAACGCAAACATCGCACAGATCGCCAGCGAGACGGCCAAGGCGGCGGCGCCGACCGGATCGGTGATCCAGCTTGCGCAGGCAACGCCGACCGTCGCGGAGACGATATTGCCGCCGATGATGGACCACGGTTGCGCAAGCGGACTGGCGGGCACCGCGAACAGCAGCACGGCCGAAGCGCCCATTGGCGCAACCAGGAGTGGAATGTTTGCTGCCGGTCCGAGAAGAACGTGCATTGTCCCGCCGGTGAACGCAATCCCCAGCAATGCGCCGAGACACGATCTCAGGCGTTCCGGCCACCGGACGGCGATGGGATGGGGAGCGAAGCTGGAAAGCCAGCGGATGAGAGCGTAGCGGGACAAGGTTTAGATGGGAAAGTTGGCGAGTATCACGTGGGACGGAACTGCACCTCAAGGTGCAAATCCTCACGAAATGAAAGAACGTATCGCCAGCATTATATCTTGTTGTGATATAAAAATCCGTTGCGAGTCGCCGCGACCCGATGGAACCGGCCTGGCCACGCGGATGCCGCGCCCCGCTCCGATGCGCGGGATCCGGATTTACCGCGCGGAGCAGGCTTCGCCGCCCGGGGCGCAGAGCGCGTCTGCCTCTGCGGTCGCGTCTGTTACGTCGGCAAGCACCACCTTCGCTCCCTCGGCCACGAACCTTTCCGCTATTGCATATCCGATGCCCCGTTGGGCACCCGTAATCAAGGCGACGCGGTCTTTCAGTCTCATGTCGTTCTCTCGCTTGAACAGGGCGAGCGTCATGGTATCAGCCGAGGTCGCCCTGATTCTCCGAGGCAGTTGAGGCCGTCCCCCACGTAAGCCGAGACGCCCTTCTCGCGCGCGATGCCGATGTGAAACTCCCCCAAATCCGATTGATTGCGAGCAACGTACGAGGCAAAATCATCCTGTTAAATTGGTGACACTATCCGGGTATACGTCTTAACAGATTAAGCATGGCCCAAGTGAACGACGACGAAAGCAGCAACCGGCTCGGCAACTATCTGAAGAACCGGCGGACCAAGCTCGATCCCGCGTCCTTCGGCATTTCCGGTGGCCGGCGGCGCACGGCCGGACTACGCCGCGAAGAGGTGGCGCAGCGCGCCAATATCAGCGCGGCCTGGTACACGTGGCTGGAACAGGGGCGCGGCGGCAATCCGTCAGCGGATGTGCTGGACCGCATTGCGAAGGCACTCATGCTGACCGAAGTCGAGCGCGAACACGTGTTCCTGCTCGGCCTCGGCCATCCGCCCGAAGTCCGTTATCGCGGCGGTGACGCGATAACGCCACGACTGCAGCGCCTGCTCGATGCACTGCCCTACAGTCCGGCAATCGTCAGGACTGCGACGTGGGATGTGGTTGCCTGGAACCGCGCCGCCGCGACCGTGCTCACCGACTACGGCTCCCTGCCCCCCGAACAACGCAACGTCCTGCGCATGATCTTCTGCGATCCCCGCGTCCGTGCCGCTCAGTTCGATTGGACAAGCGTGGCCCGCTTCGTGGTGGGCGCCTTCCGGATCGATGCCGCGCGCGCAGGCGCCGACGCCGAGGTGGCGCCGCTCGTCGACGAACTGTGCCGCTCGAGTCCCGAGTTCGCCGCCATGTGGCGGGACAATGAAGTGCGGACCCACGGCGAGGGGGTCAAGCGCCTGCGCCACCCCGTGCTGGGGCCGATCTCGCTGGAGTACTCATCCTTCGCAGTCGACGGGCGGCCGGATCTTCAGATGATCGTCTATAACCCGGCGACACCGGTCGATCAGGAGCGGATCAGATCCCTGATCGAAGACAAGCAGGCAGTCGCAGCGAAGTGAGCCCGAGGCACCCTCGAAGCACGCGGCATGGAAGTCTTTGCGCCGGCACGGATCTAAACGCGCGTTTCCAACGCGCGCCTCAATATATCGGACTCCATATGATGACAACGCCGCCTTTTGTCTGAACTATTTGCGCAGCACGACGTGTAACGGCGAGGTTACGTTCGATGTGATGGGAACACGTAACACCTGGGACGTAACACGCGCCACACGATGCCGTCACTGCACTCTCCATCTCACCCGATCTGCCCCGTCCAGCAAGACCTTCGTCGCCGCACGCCACTCAATTTCAGCACCGCCCGTGCGCGGAACGTGCCGCGCTCCGTAACCGCAGCATTGGCTCAGAACTTGCGGCGACCAATTGCCCGAGGAAGCCAAATCCGAGCATGGCGCTACCGCACCGGCTCCAGAATTAAACGAAGGCGACGCGCACAAACGCGGTCTCGGGCTAGAAAAGCAACCGTTTCTGCAAGACCGATCAGCGGTTTTCCGGGGGCACTGATTACACCTTCCAATCAGGACGCGATTTCATCGCGAAAGGACTAATCATGGCTCCCTTCAAACACACTCTTGTTGCATCGGCGAGCGCACTCCTATGGTGGTCGCTAGCCACTTCGTGTCAGGCCGGAGACGTCACGACCACACCGCCTCCCTCGTTTGCGCAAGGCAGCGGATGGACGACAACCGGGCAACCAGGATCGGGATTCGCGTGGGCAGGAGGCGGTAACACATCTGGCGCATGGGCCGGCAGCGGTGCGGGTAGTGGCTCGGTTTGGGCCGGCGGCTCGGCCTGGGGCGGCGGTCCGGTTTCCGGCTCGGGCGGCGGGTACGGCGGTGGCTCTGGAGACGGCGGTTATGGCGGCTCGGGAGGCTCCGGCGATTCGGGTGACGGGAACGGCGGTGGCTCTGGAGACGGTGGCCACGGCGGTTCGGGTGGTGGCTACGGTGGAGGTTCCGGCGACGGTGGCCAAGGTGGCTCGGGTGGTGGGAACGGCGGCGGCTCTGGAGACGGTGGCCACGGCGGCTCAGGTGGCGGGTACGGCGGCGGTTCCGGAGACGGCGGCCATGGTGGCTCAGGTGGCGGGTACGGTGGCGGTTCCGGAGACGGCGGCCATGGTGGCTCGGGTGGCGGTTACGGCGGTGGCTCCGGTGGCTCCGGTGGCTCCGGTGGCTCCGGCGGTGGGAACGGCGGCGGCTCTGGAGACGGTGGCCACGGCGGCTCGGGCGGCGGATACGGCGGCGGCTCCGGAAACGGTGGTCACGGCGGCTCCAACACTGGCGTTGGCTCCAGCAGCGGCAGCCAGACCACCGGCGGCCTGCTTGATCCGATCGTGAACCTGGTCGTCAGCGTCGGCGCGATCAGCGTGCCTATCGTGCCGATCACCGTGGGCAACAACAGCGGTAGCGGCAACGGCAACGGCGTGGCCAACGGCACAACCGGCGGTTCACATGGCGTTACAGGCGGATCGAGCGGACATGGCACCGGTGGCCTGCTGGCACCTGTGACGGCGTTGCTCGGCGGACTGTCGGTGGCCTCGGTGAACGGCGGCTCGCAAGGCAGCAGCGGCCCCCTCGCACCGGTTACCACCTTGCTCGGCGGACTAACCGGAGGCCAGGGCGGCGGCACCTCGCACGGATCGTCGACGAACTCGGCGTCCAATCCGGTCGCACCGTTGACCAACCTGGTCGGCACACTGACCGGCGTACTCGGCGGCGCAAGCGGCGGCTCGTCTCCGCTCGCCCCGTTGACGAACCTGCTCGGCGGCCTCACAGGTGGACTCGGCGGCGGCGGCACGCCGTCCACACCCAAGCATTAGCCCGCAATGCGAGGTGCCCCGGGGGCACCTCCCGCGCGACCTCGCGGGTGCAACAGAAAGGACGGCCGGACCTGACTGGCATCACGGCTTCACAACGTCAGGCCCGGCACACGCACACGAGCCTACACGCACGATACGTCACACGCTGCATCTGCCGGCAGCCGGCAGCCGGCAGCCGGCAGCCGGCGGCCGGCTACGCGAGACAATCTCCATGAAGTCGGGCCCGGTCAGCCCCGCACAGCTTCGCGAACGCCACAGCACGTGACCGGCTCGCGCCGAAGCGGTCCCGTGGAATCGTTACAATGCCCGCATGAATCCCCCCTCAACTGAATCGAATGCGAGACATGCTGACCTCCTATTACTGGAGTGACGACGCCATCCGCAGCCGAAGCGTGAGCGACATCGTGTTATCAGGCACGGTCGACGTCCCTATGCCTCCTGCACGTCTGCTTGCGGATTGGGAAAGAGAGATATCGTCGCATATGGTTCTGGAACCTGGAGACGTCGAGCCAATGCCTTTGCCGAGAGCGCGGGCGCGCTGGCCGGATTACACGCGCTGCGTGCAGGCCGTGTCCGATTGGACGCGTACGCTTGGACTGCCTGAGGTGCTTGCCGCCAGTGACGTAGCCCTCATGGCCTGCCGCGGCGCGAGGTACCACCACGACGGTGCGCAATATGGCGATGCGGCTTTTTGCAATCTGTTCATGAGCGAGGACCGAGGTCTGGACTTGCATTTCCCCGCTTTGGGCCGGCGTATTCCGCTGAGCCGGGGAACGGTTGTGATATTCGATACTGGCCAGCCTCATGGCGTCATCCAGCGCGGCAGCAGTGGTTTTGATGCGGCCGATTTCGCGCCGGATCAGGATTGCATCCAGATCTTCCTGACCTGGGAGCTTTCCATCGAAAATGCCCACGTTGGACACGCGCTGAAGGTGGTCTTCGACGTTACGCCTTCGACCTCGTCGCAACCGGATACCGAGCAAGTCCAGCTAAACGGCGAACAGGTGATTGTGTGCCCGGATTCGGGTCGTTGGTCACGGGCTGACTAGCCGTCAGGATCACACCGCGGCGTTGCCCTGACAGGCACGAGGGTTACCGGCTGGCGCCGCCGCCCGCCTGTATGATGGCGGGCTTGCGTCCGACGAAAGCCCGCGCTAGCGGTCCGCGCAGATCGCGCACCGCCCGCTGCCGCCACGTGGCGCTAATGCATCCATTCACGATGACCCAAAGGAAGACCGCCATGACGGCCACAACGCAATTCGATCAGGTTTCCGTTATCAAACGCGCCAACGTCTACTTCGACGGCAAGTGTGTCTCGCACACCGTTCTCTTCGCCGACGGCACGCGCAAGACGCTCGGCGTGATCCTGCCCGGCGCGCTCAACTTCGGCACCGACGCGCCGGAACTCATGGAAGTGCAGGCCGGCCAATGCCGCATCCGCCTCGAAGGGAGCGCGGAGTGGAAGACGTATGGCGCGGGCGAGTCGTTCTCGGTGCCTGGCAAGAGTCGCTTCGATATCGATGTGATCGAAACGCTCGACTACATCTGCAGCTACCTGTAGAGACGGACGGGCGCCGGGTCATTGCCCCGGCACCCTCCCCCCTTTCTTCACCGCCCGCGCACTCCGGCTCACGCGCCGAGCGCTCGCTCGATCGCAACCGGAGGAGACCGACGAATGGCGAATGACGATCGCACCAAGATAATTCCCAGGAGAACGCCGGAATCAGCGGCCATGTCAGAGAACATCAAACGCGCGATGGCGATCACTGCCACGCTCAACCGGTTGACGTTCAACGATGCGGACGAAGTCCGGGCCTTGTTCAGCGATCTTATCAGCAAGAAGGTGGACGACAGCTTTCTATTGATACCACCGTTCTACACAACCGGCGGGGTCGATATCAGTGTCGGGCGCAATGTCTTCATCAATCAGAATTGCACTTTCTACGACCTTGGCGGACTCGACATTGCCGACGATGTGATGATCGGGCCGAACGTCAGCATCATCACGTCTGGCCATCCCATTGAACCTTCTCAGCGGCGCGCCTTCGTAATCGCAAAGCCCATCGTGATTAAGAGAAACGTCTGGATTGCGGCTGGTGCGACCATCATCGGTGGCGTCACGGTAGGCGAGAATTCGGTTGTCGCGGCAGGGTCGGTCGTCACCAGGGACGTTCCCCCGAATACGCTCGTCGGTGGAAATCCGGCGAGGATCATTCGTTCGATTGCTGACTAAGAGAACGTCCGCAAGGATGATTCCGGTGCTAAAAAAGGTTCAGACTGCCACCGGTGGCTACTTGTGGCCACGTGTGACAACATCGCGGTGATCTCTAAATCACGTTGGGCCTCGCGCAGGCCCACACACTTCAGGAGAGTTCATGTTCGACCACGTCAAATTCGGAGTCAGCAACTATGCAGCGAGCAAAGCGTTCTTCCTCGAGGCACTCGCACCGCTCGGCGTAGCTGTTGTCTCGGAGGGGCCGCCGGCGTACGGTGTCGAGCTTAGCCCACAGGGTAAGGCTTCATTGTGCCTGTACCAAACCGAGGAGAAGCCGGCGCATCTTCACCTGGCGTTCACGGCCGAGAATCGCCAGCAAGTCGAAGCTTTCTATCGCGCGGCGCTGGAGGCGGGTGGCAAAGACAATGGTGCGCCTGGTCTGCGCCCGCACTACCACGCGAACTACTATGCAGCTTTTGTCATTGGTCCGGACGGGCACAACATCGAAGTGGTTTGCCACCAACCCGAGGCCTAACCCTTCCATCGAGCGGACTCGCGAGGCCAGGCCGCCTCTCATGTCAAACGTTGAGCGTCCGTTATTCGGCGGTCTGCTGGGCGTGTCGAGCGCCCGCCAGGAGTCGGGACAGACGCTTCGAAGCGGGACGGTCGACTGACATCGAATTTTTCGTTGCGTCATATCTGCCATGACCGGCGTATGCGCTCGCGAATGTCATGCAGACGCGAAACGGATTCGTTGGAGAAAACGAAACGCAGATAGCGGTCGGCGCCGGGTCCCCAGTTCGTCATCGGCGTAGCCGCGACCTTGCCGCGTTCGAGCAGCAGCTTCGACGCCTCGGGTGGCTCCAGACCCAGCTCACGGGTATCGATGAGCATCGACCAGCCGCCATGCGGACGGATCACCGGCAGGTCAGCAAGCGCGCTTATCAGGAAGTCGCGACGGCGCTCCCATTCGGCGACCGCAGCAGCCACGCCGTCGTCGGTTGCCGTCAGCGCGGCAGTGGCGCCGGGCATCGCGATTCCAACCTGACACACCACGTTCGACAGGCTCACGAGACGTACGTCGTTCATGATCGATGCGGGCCCGACGATCCAGCCGACGCGCCATCCGATCATCCGATACTCCTTCGAAACCGCGCCGATGGTGATGGTGCGTTCGCGCATGTCCGGCAAACCGGCGGGATGAATGACGTCGCGCCCGTCGAACAGGATGCGCTCCATCGCCGCGTCATAGACCAGCCAGATGCCATGGCGCGGGCAATGTCCCGCAATCGCAAGCCATTCGTCCCGCGATGCGACGTAGCCGCTTGGCATCGAAGGCGACATGATCAGCAGCGCTTTCGTTCGCGGCCCGATCGCCGCGGCAAGACTGTCGAGATCGAGCCGCCAGCCGTCGGCACCCGGCTGCAGCCGCGCGAACCTCGGCACGCCTGCGGCCAGATGCACGCGGTTGATCAGCCCAGCGTAGGTGGGATCCGTCAGCACGACTTCGTCGCCCGGCTCAAGGATCGACAACAGCACGTTGAGAATCCCCGCAAGACCGCCGGCCGACACGATGCATTCGCTCGCGGCGTCGTAAGCGACGCCCGCGGCGCGGCCGACCCGCTCGGCAGCCGCCTCGCGCAACGCACGCTGGCCGGTAAAAGGCAGGTAGCTATTTGCCGCGTCGTCGTCGATGGCCTCGTGCGTGCGAGCCAGCGCCTGCGCCGGCGGTCGCAGGTCAGTATCGAGATTTTCAAGCCTTAGAATGTCCGCGTCGCGCAGAGAATCCGCGGCGTCGCCGATTCGGTCGACTCCAATGCCAGGAATATTTCTTAGGCGAGATACTGTCACATGGGCCTCCGCTATCGTTTTAATATAGTTGAATTGATGGCGACCGGACCACCGCCGTCGTTGTTTTAAGCACGGTTTCGGGGCCGCCGTCGCTGGTCATCGTCGTGCGTTGGCGTCCGGTTCTGAACACGTAAAACGACCCCCATTGCCCGCTTTGAAGCGGTGCATAAGAAGGGCCAAAAGCAATGGGCATTCGTCGCCGCTGCTCCAGTTGTAGCTTGCTGATTCGCTAGCCCGTCCAAACGGCAAGCGTTCTGGCGACATCAATGTTTAAAAGGAGGACGGCGATGAAGTACATGATTAGCTGGTTCGAACGCACACAAGGTTCGCCTGTCGAGTACGAGAATGCCCAGAAGCGAATCCTTGAAGTGTTTAGTCAGTGGAAGGCGCCAGACAACTTCAAGATCGAGTTTTTCGTGGTGCGTGTGGGAGATTGGGGTGGGCACATGTTGGTTGACTGCGATGATCCGTTGGCGGTTCACAAAGTCTGCTCGACATTCCCTGCATTTGAATTTCGGGCGCACCCCGTAGTTGCCGTCGAGGACGCGGTCCGGGTCGAACTCGAAGCGATCGCCTGGCGAGACGGACTGAAAAGTACGTGACATCCGGGAGGATCATGTCGCCTTCACGGCGAGTGAACCCGCGACACGGTCCTCCTTTTTGAGGTGAACGGTCGCTTTTTGTACTGAGCATCGCAATCTGTACATGTTCGCCAGCTTAGCGGGCTGATATCGTTGTCTGCGAATAACACTGCAAATCGCTGACTAACTTCCCGCTTTGAACAGGCACATCTCATGAAACTGCCGATCTATCAGATTGACGCATTTACGGATAAGGTATTTAAGGGCAACTACGCTGCGGTAGTGCCACTCGAACGCTGGTTACCCGATAGTTTGATGCAGGCAATCGCCGCTGAGAACAACCTGTCCGAAACAGCATTCTTCGTGAAAAATGCCGACGGCGCGTTCGACATCCGCTGGTTCTCTCCACTTACAGAAATCGCTTTTTGTGGGCATGCCACACTGGCAAGCGCATATGTGATCTTCAAGCGATGTGATGATTTGGAAGTCATCGAATTTGTTGCGAAAGCGGTCGGTCGGCTTGCCGTTTGCCATACGCATGACGGTCTGATCGAAATGAGCTTCCCGCAGCGCCGGCCTGAGAAACTGAACGAAATACCCGCAAACCTGATCCAGGGGCTTTCGATACGGCCTCAAGAAGTGCTGATAAACCAGCAAGCCTATGTTGCCATCTACGGAACAGAACACGAGGTACGATCCGTCGTACCCGAACTCGATCTGCTGTCGGCACTTGGTCCGCTCGATGTCGTCGTGACAGCGCGCGGAGATAAGCATGATTTTGTGTCCCGCTACTTTTGGCCTGCCAATGGCGGAGATGAAGATCCGGTGACCGGATCTATTCACGCGGCGCTTGCGCCATTATGGTCTGACCGTTTGGGCAAGGCAGAACTCGTGGCCATGCAGGTGTCACGCCGGAGCGGCCTACTTCATTGTCGCGTACAAGACGACAGGGTGTATATCTCTGGTCAGGCTGTTCAATATCTTGAAGGGACAATCGAAATCCCGGAAGCGTAGGTGCGAGCGTTGTACCTTCGAAGCGGCCGTTGAAGCCCAGATGTCGCGGAAACCATAGGGGCAACAACCAAGTCGTGCGTGATTATTTTGTGGGGGCTGCGTGATCTTCGAACGCGGAGACGATGCCGTCAATCATGGCTGCGATGCGCGCGGTATGCCGAAGGTCTTGATGCGTGACGAGCCAGATTTCGTAGACCGCCCCACGTGCGGGTTCCGGCCATATCTGCACGAGGCCGTCATGTTCAGCCAGATGTATCGGAAGCTCACCGATGCCGATACCGGCCTTTACCGCGGTACGCAGCATGAGGCTGGAATTGAAGGTCGATACGATGCGCCCCGCGTGTACCGGTTCGCCAGAGAGAGTGAGTGATCGACTCCCGGTCCAGCTTCCCTGATAGACGACTAGATCGTGGCCCGCGAACGCGGAGCCAGCGGCGAGCTTGCCGTGCTGCTCGAGATAAGCATTCGATGCAAAGAGCGCCATGGGCCAGCGAGCCAGGCGCCGCGCGACAAGATCGGGATTATCCGGCCTGACTGAGCGGACCGCGATATCCGCTTCACGCTTTGCCAGATTCAGCATGCGCGTCGACGTGTCCAGCAGGACGCGCACTTCGGGATGCGCAGCATGCAGGCGTTCGATGGCGGGAAGCAGGAAGTCGAGCGCGATCGAGTCGGTGCTGGTGACTCTTACGTCCCCCGCAAGCCGTGTATCCGTGCCTTGAGTTCGTCTGACGAGTTCGTGCGCGGAGTGTTCCATTTTCTCCGCCGATCTCAGCGCGGCCTCCCCTGCCGCCGTCAACGCGTAACCCTCCGAGGTGCGCAGGAAGAGCGTTGCCCGCAGGGCGTGCTCCAGCGCCGCAATCCGCCTGCCGACCGTCGCCTGATCGAGATTGAGCGTCCTCGCCGCCCCACGGAGCGTTTTTTCGCGCTCCACCGCGAGAAACACACGCGCGTCGTCCCAGTTCATCGTGCCACCCTCCTGATGCAAATTTGCATCCCACCGCATGAATAATGCTGCGTTTATTCATCAATGTCGATGCCTATACTGAACGCAAGAGTTCCTCGCCAAGTGATCCGACCGGATCAATCGAGCCTCATCAATCGAAGGAGTGGTATCCATGTCTGCTTCAACTTATCGCGTGCCGCCGTCCATGACGGCCATTGAGATCAAACAGCCCGGCGGTCCTGAGGTTCTGGTGCCGACTACGCGCCCTGTACCGACGCCGGCCGCCGATCAGGTTCTGATCCGCATCCACGCGGCCGCGGTGAACGGCCCAGACGTTTTCCAGCGCAAAGGGCTGTATGATCCGCCCCCCGGCGCTTCGGACATTCCGGGGCTGGAAGTGGCAGGTCAAGTGGTTGCCGTCGGTGCGGACGTGTCCCAATTCCGGATCGGCGAACTGGTGTGCGCATTGATTCCCGGCGGTGGCTACGCGGAATATGCCGTCGCGCACGCCTGCAACACGATGCATATCCCCAAAGGCCTGACGTTGGTCGAAGCTGGGGCTATGCCCGAAACGTTTATGACGGTATGGCTGAACCTGTTCCAGCGCGGCAAGCTGGTTGCCGGCGAATCGGTGTTGATCCACGGCGGCGCGTCAGGTATCGGTACCACGGCGACCATGCTGGCGAAGGCATTCGGCGCTGCGAAAATCATCACGACAGTGGGCTCGCAGGCGCATCGGGAGGCCAGCCTGGCGCTAGGCGCAGACCTCGCGATCGATTACCGCGAGGAAGATTTCGTGGCCGAAACGAAGCGGTCTACCGATGGAAAAGGCGTCGACGTGATCCTCGACATCATTGCCGGCGACTACGTGGCTAGAAACTATGAGGCCGCAGCCATGGACGGACGGATCCTCCAGGTGGGCGTGATCAAGGGGCCGGCGAAGGATCTTAACCTCGTGCCGATGCTGACGAAACGTCTGACGCATATGGGTTCAACATTGCGATCGCGCACATCCGCGGACAAGGCGACCATCGTCAATGAACTCGAGCAGCATGTCTGGCCGCACATCGAGAGCGGCAAGATCAAACCGGTTGTCTACAAGACCTTTGCGCTTGCCGACGCTCGCGGCGCTCACGAGCTGATCGATTCCGGCACACACTTTGGGAAGATTGTCCTTACGACCGGTGCCGGTCTCATTGGCTGAAGCCTGGCTTGCCGGCTTCGCGCCGGACGAATGTCGGCTTCCGGCGATCTCAACTGTTCGCAGTGGGCCACATGCTGCCGAAGCAATTTACGAAGTTCAGATTGCGTATGCCGTTTGTGTGGGACGGCGCGCGGCCATTTTGAAACATTCGACGGCATCGTTTAAACCTTCGACAATCATTGCTCTCTGACAGGTATCGATTCAAATGAGCAAAATTGAACTGCTGAAGCCAACGACCGCGTTGCTGCCGAGCTACGTTGCGGCCCTGAAGGCCGGATGGTCGCCTGACAACGTTCGCAAGGAGGTAGCTGCGCGCGAACAATTACACGCTATCGAAATGAACGCGGATGCGTTTGTCGACGGCCTGGATGATCCGACCGCGTCGGGTGGACCGATTCCTTTACCCGATGGCTCGACCGTCGCCCGCCTACCTGGCATCGTTCGATGGATTTGGGACGGCGACATTAGTGGCGCGATCGGATTTCGCTGGCAAGCTGGAACGGCCGAATTGCCGCCATATGTGCTCGGCCATATCGGCTTCTCAATCGTGCCGTGGAAGAGAGGCAACGGCTACGCCAGACAGGCGCTCGATTTAATGCTGGGCGAAGCGAGACGACAAGGCTTGGCCTACGTCGAGCCAACCGTTGATCCTGACAACATAGCCTCGCAGAAGGTCGTCGCAGCTTGCAACGGTGTCCTGGTCGAGCGTTTCAGAAAGACGGCGGCGTATGGATCCGCTGAGACCCTGCGATATCGTATTGAGCTGGAAGGCTGAGGTGCGCGTTGGACCCTGTCCGACCAGTTTCGGTCGTTCGACATCGCATCCCAAATCGTCATCGGCCAGAGTGTCAAAGCCACGTTGCTGGAGTTCACGCCATCATGAGACCCTTTTGCTTCGCAGCGGCCCTCGTCGTGCTGACCGCCGGCTGCGCCTCGACATGGTCGCCCGCGAATAATCAGACCGCCCGGCCAAGTCCGGCCGACACGGATACCTACATTCTGCATACTACCGACGGTGCGACGCCTGGCGGCTCCACGTCAAAGCCACCGAGGCTCAGCGTCGGTGTCAGCTATCCCGATACGCAACTGATTCTGCCTTGGTTCCTCAATGACATCATCAACTTTATTAACTATCGCTAGTCTGACAGCGACTTGCTGCGGTGTGACCGGGAGCGGCTTCTGACGATCTTGTCTGGGGCCGGCAACGCGGATCGGAGAATGTGTCAGTGCGGCTATACGAAGACACGATACCGGGGATTGATGAAGAATACTGTGCAGATCACGACGCTGTTCGCGCTGGGTAACCTGTGGATGGCGCGTAAGGCACTGCGTAAGGCGTGAAACATGCGGGCGTAGTTGCCCTGAGGCGGGACGAACGTCAGTCGCCACGATTCGAATAAAACTGCGATCGAGGTCATGAAAGCGTCCAGCGAATTTCCGCTGCCAAAGTGCGCAAAGGTCCCTTCCCGGCCGAACTGAGCCTGTCAGTGTTCGGCCTAGAACGGTCAACCAGAAAGGCGAAGCGAATTGGCGACAATTTTGATTCGAAGTACTCTTGCGGATTGTCTCTATATCGCCCTGATCCCTGTTATGTTGCCGTCCATCGACGAACTCTTCGCGCTTGACGCGCTGACCTTACGCGAACACACAGAGCAGGCTGGTGATGCCTTCGATGTTGACGAGCACCGAGTACAGTTGCGAAAGTCCCTGGAGGTCAGCGAGGTGTGCTCAGTGCGACGGGAAGGCAAACTCGTTGCGTATGCAATGCTTCGACCGCATTCAGGAGCTTGCTGGTTCGTCGGCGCATTTGGTACGCATCCTTTGTATCGAACGTATGCCGTTATAACTGAGCTACTCGCAAAGATGGCGACGCTGGCGAGCGAACAAGGGATCGGTGAGCTAAGAAGTCATGTCTACAAGACCAACCGATTGTCTATCGCTTTCCATCGCAAGCTTGGATTCCAAGTAACGCGTGAGAACGACAAAGGCTTCGAGTTCTTCATTGCAATATGTGAACTAACCACGAAGCCTGCGGTTCAACGCGCCACTGCCAGAGCAACATGCCGCCCCGAGTCCGGCGCACCAGACGCACCGGCAACCCTCCGAAAAGTGTGACGCCGGTACGTTGATTGTTCGTCGAGTCACAGCGGGAACATTAGGGGTTGATCGGGACTGTTTGCGGATTGACCGCGATGCACTCCGTCATCTTTTGAGCCCCTTGATAATGAAGCGGTGTCCGAGTCAACGCTCAGCGCCATCTCATCCAGGGAGGGCATGAGCGCCTGCATCTGCAGGCTGGGGCGCCGCGCTCAGCGCTCGAGCAGATCCTGCGGCTCGATGCCCGCCTCGCTGCAATACCGCTGATAGTCGGCAAGGCGATCGGCGGTTGTGATGCGGCGTTTGACCTCACCATCGTGACCAAGATACTCGACCGTGCCCATCACCACCACCATCACGACCAGCGGTTCGTCACCGACCGCCTCCCACCAGTCGACGTTGCCGGTAGACTCGTGCACGTAGTCACCGGGTTCGACAGTTTCGCCAGTACAGAGGCGGCGCTGCCCTTCAAGGTTGAAGGCGTGCACTTCGCCGGTATGACGGTGCAGGCCAAGCTTGATACCTGGCGCCAGACGCATCAGTTCCACCCAGCCGCGATCATCTTTCAGGAAACGCAGCGGCCGCGACCACTTACCCGGCCCCTCTGGAATCCACAGCCCGTCTGCGGACAAGGGGTTGGCGCGGGTGACCGTATGTCGTTCATTGATCATGCGATGGCTCCGGATAGATAGCGACGTTGTTGTTCGGTTAGCAACGCACCGAGGTGCGCAACCGAGTCTATCACCCGTGACAGGCACGCATCTCCGCGAATCTCCGTAGATTGTTCCTGGGAAATGACTCACGTTAGGATGCGCGAGTTAGAGCGGTTGTCGCACTGCCATGCCGGTGACGGCTCAGGGTCGACTACCGCCGATTACCTGCTTCAAGAGCAACCCTTCAGATTCAAATAACACCCGGGGTGTGCCCGCAGTATTCCAGGTAACTGGCTGATGAGCTGAGATAGTTCCATGCTCCCGCCAGGCCTCAACCCTTTTTGATACCCTTGATCTCGCCGGCCAGATGCTCCAGCTTCACTACCGCGTCGCGATCTTCATCGTTGAGCGCCTTGCGCTTTTCCTGGTCAGGCATGACAACCATCAAGGCATCGATAACCGTTCCCAACTGGCTGCCGTAGCTTGCAACCTTGGTCAGGATTTCAACCTCGGTTTGCGGGTTGCCCCGCGTCCCGCTGATTACCTGAAAAAGCGAAATATTCCATGGGTTGATGTTCTGGCTCAAACTTGCCGGTGCGAACTGGGAATGAAAGGGAAAGAAGCCCGGCCAACCAAGCATGGCCTGCCAGTGTCCACCCGCCTTTTGCTGCAATCTGGCCAGCTCTGCGAGGTGCTTCCACAGTGCCACGTACTCCTCGGTCCGCTGGATGACCGACTGGATTTCGCCGGTAACCATGCATGCACTCCTAAAAAGGGCTTACGGCGGCAAAAGCGCTACGAGAGTCTATCCGGTTCAAATTAATTTGAGGTGGTGTTGAGCGGCCGAACCTGGCGGCTATGAGAGTCTGTACGGTGTAGACATGCCGAATGCGGTTCGCTGCTGCGGGCCCAGTTTTTTTGGTTCCGGTTCGGAGCGTGTTCGGCCAAAAGCGAACCTCGGTCATGCGCGTCCAGATTGTCGACGACTTAAATAATGGGCGTGGGCTAAAGGCACCCGAGAGTCAAAACTTGCGCGGCGTTGTTGATTTCGATTACGGTAAGCATTCTTTGGTCATCCCCTTAGTTCGCATGGTCACTGTCCGCCTCCTGGATCCCCACGACGCCGAGCGATTCAAAGCATTGCGTCTTCTCGCCGTCGACAATTCCCCCACATCCATATGGCCCACCCGGCAGGAGGAAATGGCGCGCTCGATAGAGGAGATCGCGGCCCGCATTCGTCCAACACCAACACAGGCTGTCTTCGGTGCATTTGACGGCGGGACGCTGGTCGCCATCACGGGCGTCCGTCGAGAACCGCTGTGCCAGGTGAACCACAAGGCCACGATTTGGGGCGTGTTCGTCAGCCCTTCATACCGTGGACGAGGAATCGCACAAACGCTTTTGTCGGCAGCGACAGTTCACGCGTCCAACGAGTGGGAGACAATCCAGTTGTTGCTTTGCGTCAATGCGGAAAACCTGCCAGCAAAGAGGCTTTACGCGTCGCATGGCTTTCAGACGTTCGGCTTGGAGCCACGCGCGATGAAGGTTGGAGATCGTTTTTATGACGAGGAGCATATGTGCAAACAGCTAGTCTAGCGCGGCGCAGCGCGCTAGACCGGGTTCGGCCACGAACGGTCATTCGACATGGTCACCCAGATCGCCGACAATCCCGTTCATCGCCTTCACCGATACCGACAGACTACCCCGCTAAACGTAGCAAAATCCCGACGGAGCCTTCTTCTGTGGCATGTGATCGATGTGCGGACCTTTGCGTTCGCTACGCAATCAGACATCCTCGCGAGCTACGCAAAGCGATACAAATCGCCGCGGAGAACATCGCCGATAAAACACTTGTAGAGGTGCTGCCCGACAGCCCTTGGGTCTCCGTCTCATTTATCGAACTCGCGAAAGGCGCAGCATGGGACGACTACGTCGAGTACCATTTTCGCTGCCTGCATTGCGAGGAGAAGTTCTGGTTACACGCAGAAACGTATCACGGCAGTGGCGGATACTGGGAACCGACAGACCCAAAATCGATACGCGAAAACGTCACCAACTAGCCACATGCTGCCGATCGCGGCCATGCGACGTTCGGCCAATTTGGGACGCTCGACTTCGCGGTCTAAATCGCTAACCACCAGTTGAAATTGCGCGACATTTGCACGCTTTTTTTGATCGCGCGCTTCACCCCCGACGATTGAACTACTAGTCGTGCATCGGCCGGAAGCGTCGCGTGCAGCGTGCGGATCACTCAAGAATTTCCACTGTTTGCCGATATGGAAGTCGAGCCTCCTTTCATTGAAGCCGAAACTCATGACCCTGCGATTCAAATCATGGCTGCTGGCGTTCGCCTTGAGCGCAGCGTGTGCCGGTATCGTGGCGTGCCTGAACCTGGCACTCGACAGTCCGGAATATCCGCAGCCACCTTGGTTGATCTCTTTACATGTGGCTTGCGCATTCGTCGGCTCGCTCGCCATCACTCGTTTCATTCAGGGCATTCCCGCCGCACTGCAGGGGCCGAGTTCACGATCCACCGTCGCACAAGGCGTTGTCGCCCACAACAGGGTGGCCGTCGTGAACATCGTCGTGCCAGGGAAAAGTGCATTCTTCTCGACGGTCCGGTGCGTCATGATTCTCTGCTTTGTGCTGTGCCTCATGGCACAGTTTGTTCAAGTCGGCAAGCTTGCGGATGACACGAGCGGTTCAGCTTTCAGTCGCGGCCCGCAGTTGCGGAAGCTAAGTATATGAGGCCGGGTTGTAAGCGGCGTCACGAGCCATCTGCGACAGCAAAGCCTCCAGAAGAAGTAAATGATGTGCGTCGTCGGTCGGCGCCAGAGATGCTCGTCGTCTCCCTTCTCGCGCTCGGCATCGTGTCGATCTGCTTCGGACTTTACAGCCTGATTCAAGCATTCGACGTTTTCGATCTTCCGACCCCGTTCAAGATCTGGTTCTCGCGCGCCCTCGTCGCGATGGCGGTCGGCGTGATCGCCTTGCATATCGGCGGAAAGCGCGCAGAGGCGCTCTAGGGCGAATGGCACTTACTTAAGCCCGTGGAGCGTGTCCATATTTTCGGACGCACTCGCGTGCGATGTGACGAGGCTCTTTCAGCCATGGGTAAGACTTCGGTCTTCGTTTCCGCATTCGTGGTTCGATGCGACTGGGGCGATTCCCAACGCAAGACTGTGCGATCAGGCTGAACAGGAGACTCTGGTCGTGGGTTGCTGTCAGACCTCGGGCCAGCCATTCAGTCCATAACTGCACGGTGTGTTTGAAACTCAGTGTTCTCGGATCGGTGGCATAGTGGCTCGCGGCCTGCGCCATCAGCAACCGAATCACGTTATAGGCCAGCAGATGGACCCAGATCTCCTTCTCGTTCATGTGGGCTGTCTGGCAATGCAGTACGTCCATACCCATCGTCGTCTTGATGTTACGTAGATCCAGTTCCACGTTCCAGCGCCTGGCGTACAACTGCGAGAGGTCCTGTTTGCTGGTCTTGCGTGCATCAAGCATTGTGGTGACCAGCACCCGGTGATGCAGCCTGGACTCGCGCACCATCAGTTCATCGGGGAAGGCCTGGTACTGCTCACGCGTCATCCAGTCGGGACGCTGCCGGGGTTTGGGCCACGTCACAATGTGATCGCGCATGCCCAGCGACTTGCCTCGCCGGAAGTCCGTGCGGCGCGCCCCATGCTGTTCCATCACGACATCCACTCCGGCGGCGATCATTGAGGCCATCAGAAAGTAGTGGCAGTACAAGGCATCGGCGACGATCACATCACCTTTACAAAACGTATCTTGCAGCATGCGAAACGCCGTCAGCTCCCCGCTGCCTTTGCCCGCGTACGTTCCGACACCTGCCTCCAGCACTGCGCCGCTTGCCAGACAGATCACCGCAACCAGATAGGCTAACGGAAATCCCACTCCTTCGGCCTGAGAACTGGACTGCGGGAAGCGGGCCTGGTTCGACGGCGTATCGGGCATCGAGATTCCTGTGCCGTCAACCAGCTTGACCGGCCGCCCGCGCCACTTCCAGGCCGGCCTGGCCTGCTCATGCAGTTGACGCCCCGTCTCGCGCGCCAACTCCCGCACCATCGTCAGCGGCAGTCTCTGGCGAGCGCGACAGTAGCCTCCCGTACGCACACTCATGGGTCGCAGCCCGTCGGCAGCTCGCTGCGCGGCCCACCCGTTGACCGCCTTCTGACAGGAGGCGTCCTCTTCCAGCGCCTGGCGCATGAACATCGACAGTGTCACCGTCGGCGGATACAGCCGTTCCCGATGTTCTGGCAAATACGCTTCCGTTATGTCCAACAGCTCCGGGCTCGTCAGTATGTTGAAGTAGTCGACGGCCTGTGCCTTGCGCGCCTGGCTTTGAACGCTGCTTCGTGTTTGCCTGGGATGACTTCGTGCATTACGATCCATGGGGGCTGTTCTTTGGAATGAGACGGTGTTTGCCTGGTAACAACCATCGTATCAATCCTCGGATCAGCCCCCTCCCTTTCTCTTCAAGCACTTACCCGCGTCTTCTCCTCCATGCTGGCTTAAGTAAGTGCCATTCGCTCTAGGGCACGGTGGAGGTCTGCTAGATGATTTTCAATCTGGCGATTGAGCATGATGCGAGGTATACGTGATCAGATTCGGCGATGTTTTCGGCATCAAACGGCGGAATTCCGCCATGAATGAAAAGCACTTGGCCCTCTACATGGGGTACGCGTTCAGTCACGGGATCAATGTTCAGCACCTTCTTGCACCGGGCGAGCTAACGGTTCCGTACGTTGCCTACTGGGATAATGGGACGCCCACACCGGTCCCCTATCCCGCAGCGACTCAGCACGAAGCCGTTGCAAATTCGCGATCAGCACGAGAACAGACTGTCGGCGGCTCCGGATGGTCGTCCGGTCGCGAAGGGACGATCACTCAGAACGACGGCACAAAATTGGACATTTTGTTGATCGAGGGTTGGGTACCAGGACTTGATGTGCCACTCGAAATGTTCGTGTATTACAGGACGCAACCGTTCAGGCTGATCCACGGATTCATGTGGAAAGAACATGCGCAAGCGCGAAAAGAAGGTCAATCCTTTATGACCGACTTCAAGCGCGGCATCCTGATGCAGCCATTCGGCCAGCGATGTATGGAAGACATTGAAAACGCGGAGCGCGTCCAGTTCGTGCGGTGATAGTCGCCCGCGACTCGAGCACTTACGCCGGGCACTCGGATCGGAAGCGATCGAATTGGCCAGGCATTGCAGCAGCGTCGATGGCAACAGATGAACGGCCGCTTTGTAGAAGAACAAATGTCCCCTTGGGGTCGAACTGAGCCGGTCAACATCCGGTGCAGTACGGCCACCTTCAGCCATTCGTCCAATGCATTCAACGGACACCCGAACGTCGCCTCGTCCACTGCAGCGGACACTTGGGATCGATCGGGTCGTCGCAAATCAGTACATGGCAAGTTTCCGTCGTAGACGGTTCCCCGCACCGTAGCTATCGACAGTTGCGCAATGTCGTGACCCTGCGTTGGCTTCGCGCGTGCCCCATTGGCAGCGTGCCGATATGGGCACTCGCGAAATCCAACGACTGATTGTCAACCTGATCCGCAAGGTCGCGATCACGAACGTTAGTCACAGCTGCGCACGCGCCTCGGCGTGCACCCGCTGCATCATCCAGCATGCGATGCTCATGCGATCGCGCGTGGCGGGCAGCACCTCGTGTTCAAACTGTGCCGAAAGAAACAACAGCAGCGTTCCTGCGCGCGGAAAGATGTCGTGATGCGACTGATCGGCAAGGTAGAGCCGCAGTGCGCCGCCCTCGGTGTCCCGCCACCCTTCGTTGAGGTAGAACACGGCGGAGATCACGCGACTGTCGTTGTTACGCAGGCAGTCGAGGTGGCGTGCATATCCGGCGCCTGGCCGATATACCGCGTAGTGCGATTCGCTATCAACCAGGCCGAGAAACAGGTCGCGGTTGAGCGCGATCCGTAGCGCTTCGATGCGATCGGCGAACGCCTGCTGCCGCGTGCTCAGCGCCTCAGGTTGGAACCAGCGCGTGCTATCGCCGCGCAAAAGCGTGGCAGCGCGATCGGCCCCTACACGGGCTGGCGTCAACAGCTGCGCGTCGTGCATGTCCATGCATTCGGTCGACAAGGCCTGCGTCTGGGTCCGCGACAAAAAGTTCGGCACGACACACCAGCCATTGCTGGCGAGCGCAGTCGTCGCGATGTCGAATTCGCTGGATCGAGAATTCACCGAGACATTCATCGCCTCTTCCGGAGCGGGGTCGCGGATCAGGCAATCAGCGAGCACCTCTATTTCCGTTTCAGTCAGCGGTCGTTCCAGAAACTCATCCCTTTTCACGTGCTCTCCCGATCGCGCCTCGCTCGGGTCTGCTACAAGCTTGCCAAAACCATCAGGCGTTGGTGGAGGCGCGTCGACCACAGGGATTGACACGCGCCGGAGCCTAAGAGGAAGGATGGAGCTGAGGTAGTCTATCTGTTTGGACATCGGCGCAGTCTACACGAGCCGTCCATACCGACAGCCGATGCTCGAACGGAGGCTTTGGCCATCAGGACAACGTCGGACCTAACGGCGGAAGCGGGTCGCACTGAAACAAATAACCACCGCCCTACGATGCTGGCCACCGACCTCCACCGAACTTCCGTAGCCGACCCGGAGCTGCCGTTCCAAACGGGAACAGAATTACGACGGCTCTCGGAGTACAACGGACGTTCCCTTCATCGTCCATACTGGTCTAACGCATGCAGTAAATGAGCGGCTATCTTAGCGCGTTCCGATGAATGACCGAAACAGGCCTGTGTCTGCCGAACATGGCGGGGCCAGTTCGTCGCGAGCGCGACGAACACATTCGCTGTCGGTGACGATGTACAGGCGGTCGCGCTGTTTTTGCGTGATCGCGCGAGCCGCTCGCCGCATTCGTTGCTCGCGTCCGGCACGCGCGATCTCGAGCACCGCCACGCGCCATTGAGCCTATGTCGCAAGCGGCCGGCCAACTCGCACCGTTCATCGCGTCGGCCATCCCGATGCAATGGGCCCACACGCCTTCGGCGTCGACGAGCCGGCGCAGCTCCTGGTCGAACGGCCCTGCACGCGTCTTGCGACCACCTGCGGACTATAGCGACGGCATCACGCTCGGAAACACCAAGTGACTCTCCACGTGCTTGACGCCGGGCACGCCCTCGGCCGCGATGCGGATCGCGCGCTTTTCCTCCTCGGACTCGATCACGCCCCATAGATGCGCGACGCCGTCCTTGACGAGGACGCCTTGTTTCGGCAACCCCCAGGGCTGCCCGTGCATTTCCAGGACTATCGCGTCGCGCAGGCTCACATCGTCGTGCGAAGCCGAGTCCGCGGCCAGCGCGACGCTCGCGAGTGCGCGGATCAGGTTCGAGCGGCTCACGATTCCGACCAGCTTGCCGTCCTTCAGCACCGGCACGCGTTTGAGATGCCGGCGCTCCATGAGGTCCGCGATCTGCTGGAGCAGCATGTCCTCGGAAATCGAAATCACCTGGTCGCACATTACGTCGCCGACGACATGCCCGTGCTCCTTCACATACCTCGCAGCCTGCTCGCGGGGCGACGACAAAAGGAGTTCGAGCCACCACGCGCGCTTTCCGCGGCAGGTGCCGGTCTCCACGCGATGCAGCAGGTCGCCCTGGCTGACGATGCCGACGACCTGTCCGTTCGCGTCGACGACCGGCATGCCGCTGATACGATTATCGACGAACAGTCTTGCCGCGTCGTGGATCGTCATGTCCGGTGTGGCGGTGACGACGGACGGCGTCATGATGTCGAGTGCGCGCATGGTCGCTCCCTCAGCGTGTCGCGACGGGTCCCCATCTGTTGCACCCGTCGTGCGATTTCGGCAGACGCACCGGCGGCGGGCCGCGCGGTGCTGAGGCGCCTGAATCCAGTGCTCAACAAACGGCCGCTCGCTCCAGTGTCGCGCATGCGGCGATGACTGTACGCTGTCCGGACTCTCGCGGTTCTGATGGAAGTGGCCAATGCTCGCGAGCAGCGCCTGGTCGCAGCCGAGTTCGTCGATTACGTCGTCGAGCGACAGCACGCCGACGATGCCCTGCGTATGTCTGGCTCGCCGTTTGCGCAGGCAGCGATTAAAGGACGGAGGCCACCAACACGGCCGTCTATTCGGGAATGCAAGTCAATATCGTCGGTGACTCGATCGAGGCAACACAGTCGCGACAGCGACCGACGTTGTGATAGTGAATTGCTCCACCAACGATCATTTTCCGACTGGTCTCGGCAGACGCGTGCCGACGAGCCTCACGAAAGCCAGCGCATTGGCGACTTTGTGAGTCAGCCGCGCATTAAGATTGCGTCGCGACAATGATCATAGGCTGCATCTAGAGAAATATCGGACAAAAGCGAGGTGAATTCTGACTCCGGTTCCGTAGAAAACCCAGCCGTTGCTTCATGGAGTGCCCTATTAAGTCGACTTGCGGGCGTCGCCAAGATGGTGGCTGACTGTAAGTCTGAGCCTGCACTTCGAATATTCCCTCGACTGCAGCGCCAGTGCCCGTCGAGTCGATAGCGCCTGTTCGCTTTGCTCGGGAGCGGTCATTGCGAAAGGACTACTTCCGAGAAAGCGTATGGCGAACGATGCGCTGGTGACTGTCGGCGTGCGACGGTCCGCAGTCTCGGCGGAGCCGCCGCTCGAACGTCCGTGTGAAAGCGTGGGCGAACGGCCGCTCCGCCGGACAACGGTCACGCTCGTCTGGTCAACGACCACCGCCGCCGTTTGCACACTCGCATATCACCTTGGTTGCGAACGGCCGCTTTGGAGAAAATCGAATGCTGAGTGCCGGCCCGCTTCGGTGGCTCGTGGCTCTGTGCATGGCAAAAAACAGGAACGTTCGCTTACGCAGACCGTCGGCCGCAATGTTTACGTATGCTTGCCGGACCTCGGGCTGAACTAATCGCCATACATGGGCACGCTTACGCGGGGCCGGACATTATCGGACCCATCAAGCGCTCTTTGGCGGTAGCGCCGACGCAGTCGCTCTTTACGTCGAGCAACGCACCCCTGCGGTTGCTGACCATCCGAGCGAAGTAATTGATCGACATCTTGAACAGGCCGGCCGCTGCGCCCATTGCCGCACGCGGATAAGTCAGGCACGCGCGCACTTGCTCGCTGCGGCTTTCGCCATACAGGCACCACGTACAGAAGTGCTCGCAGTTATTGGTCAGCAGCCTGTATCGATTCTCGCCAAGGCGCGAGCGCGCCCGTTCTACAACTTGCCGGTCGGCGTAACCTGGACGATTGCCCGGCTTTATCCACACTTCGCTTCCGGCAGCGAAGCATGCAATCGTCACCTCCTCGACAGGTCCGCGATGCAACGACCGGGCAAGACCCGCATAGTGCACTACCTTGCCTTCGCCCACATAGATGCCGTGGTGGCGGTACGCGCCGCGAGGTGTCACGAGATGTGCGCCGAGAGCCGGTTCGCTTCCAACTCCGAGATGCCACAGCATCTGTATCGTCGCACTGGTGCGCGACGCGATAGTGGCGTGTCCCATGATTCGACTCCCAACTGCAACCTGCATGAGCCAAGCATAGAACCGAAGATGTATTCACGATAATTAAAGATTTTTTTGAATTCCATAGTCGATTGGTTATGGGTGGCGGCCTTGTTGGCGCAATTCACCGTCCAAGTGAGATAGGGCGATCAGCATGTCCAGATGTCTGCGCGACAGCCGCTTCGCGCGGCGCTCGCTGAGGTTGTACGCGGTCTGGAGGCAGAAAATTCGCACGCGGGCAGGCGGTCAAGACTTTGCTTCTGCTCGCCCGCGGGTGATAACGATGAGACGCGTCCGTTCGCTCTGGCCGATGACTTGTCGACCGACCTGAAGGGATGAATGACCGCTGCACCCACATAGCGACCGTCGAGGCGGTGAGGCGCACGCTCATTCCCGCGTCGCTATCGACTGTAGTTGGCTATCACGGCGCGTACCGCCGGGTCATTCCTGTTTGCGCGTGTCACCGTCACCACGTCGACAAATATCGTTGGCCGAGGCGGATGGCCCTGCAAGGCAGCGACCAGCGTCTCGATCGACTGATAACCCATACGGTAGGAATCCTGCACAACGTCCGCGTATATCATGCCGTGTTCAAGCGCATCCAGAAATTCCGGGCGCCAATCGAACACGACCAGGCGAGGACGAGTGCTGACCGGCATCTCTTCGACGACGTGCAAGGCCCCATAGGCCGTCGTCTCGTTCGGAGCGAAGACCGCGTCGAGGCGCCCTACGTCACCGGACAGGACCTTGCGCACCTGTGCCTCCGTCTCGCGAAACTGATACCCGACATAGGGGGCGATGACCACACGCCACCCCTTTTCACGTGCGACGGTCAAAAACCCCTCCTCGCGCGCAGTCGTCGAACTGATATTCGGCGCGAGTCTCAGTACTGCAATTCTGGCGCCCTGGTGCAGAACGGGTACCAGACTCAGGGCCGCAGTTCTACCTGCCGCGAAATTGTCGGTGCTTACTGTGGAAATCGCGTTGTAATCCCTGCTGCTCCGGTCGACGAGTACCGTGGGAACTGCGATCGAAATCGGCGTCGCTACACCTTGCAGTGACTCGGGCGCCAACACGATACCCGTTACGCCGCTCTTCACCAGGTAGTCGATCATTCTCAACTGGACATTGGGTTGTGGGCCAAGTGACATTCCATCGGAAGGACTGCGCATTACCAGTTCGACATGGAGATCGTCAGCCGCACGGTGCATACCCTTGCTCATCGTCGCCCAGAAATCCAGGGCCGAGCCAGCGAGCACCACACCGATCTGGGTGGCAGGCGCCGCCTGCACTGCCCCCGCCAATGCAGTAACCACTACAAGAAGTGAAAGCGTTCTGCGCATTGAGTGTTGCCGTGGTACCAAATATGCGTTCTGCTGCGTACGCAGCGCGGCCCAAAGGGCCGCAACTGATTTAGCCCGTGTCATCGTGGAATCACCCGGATGACCAGTCCCAAGCATTGGGAAATTAATTGCGCCCGACGGATGTGTCAATGCATTTCGGATATCCATCTCCCCGTCTACAGCTTGCCTCGACGACCTGAAAGACCTGAGGGCATTCCCTCAGCTGCAGTGCGCAAATCATGTCCTGCATTGCGAGGATGAAAGCGTTGGCCATGCCTTGTCAGACAACGCGCGTCCCCCGGGGCCTTGCAGATCTCACCCGACCGCTTTGAGCCGGCCATGCTTGCATGGCGACATCTGCGATCGCCTTCAGCTTTTGCGGGCCGCCTCCGTCTCTTGCCTGGACAGCCATTCCGCGGGTCACGGCGCTGTAGAAGGCAGCAAGTGCGGGCACGTCGGTGTCAGGCGGTAAGTCGCCGTCTTCGACCCCCTTGCGCAACCGCTGCGCCATCATCTCTTCAGCGTTTGCGCGGTGCTCGGCCATCGTCTCACGAATAGAAGCGAGTTCGGGGGGCACGTGAGTGCCGGCCAGAGAGATCATGCAGCCCGATGGGTGGCTGTCTCGAGTGAATTCCGCGACGGTAGCATCGAGAAGCTTCTTGAATGCTTCTCGCGTGTCGGCCGTGCCGAACAGTCTGCCAGCGAACCAGACTTCGGACATGCTCAGGTATGCGTCCGTCGCTTCCTTGTAGAGCTGCTCCTTGCTGCCGAACGAGTTGTAGAAGCTCGAGGGGCTGATCCCCATGGCCTGGATCAACTGGTCGAAGGAGGCTCCTTCGTATCCGTGCTCCCAGAAGAGCTTCATGGCTCGGTTCAGCGCTTCCGTACGATCAAAGGTCGAGGGCCTGCCGCGGCTGCGCCGGGGTTGCGTATCGTTTTTTGTAGTCATGGCTCCAAAATTAATTGACATGCTGTAGAGATGAACCTATTCTGCCATAACGGAGCGATCGCTCCAATAATCAAATCCTTGCAGAAGGAGTCTGCGATGCAGCGAATTATTCACACTAGCCACGGCGAGCCTGCCGAGGTGCTCAGGCTGGAAGCGCTTTCCGATGTCCCTTCTCTTGCGAGCGGAGCGGCGCTTGTGCGTGTGTCCGCCACACCGGTTCATCCGGGCGACTTGCTGGGCGTCTCCGCTTCCCCCGCCTTCGGGGCGGCTCCCCTCATCCCGAGGGGAGGTCGAGTGCCCGGCGTCGAAGGTGTAGGGGTGGTGGAAGCGCTAGCCGCTGACATCGACCCTTCACACCGGATTCAGGTCGGCACACGTGTGGCCTTCTTTCCCGTCAACGGCGCCTGGAGCTCCAGGATCGCCGCGCCTGTCCAGTCGCTGATACCCGTGCCCGATGAAGTGAGCGACGAGGTCGCAGCGCAGATGTTGGTCAACACGTTGACTGCACGCCTTGCGATGCGAGCTGGTCACAACGCGTTGCCCGAAGACAAGCGCGAAGATGTCACCGTTATTCAGACGGCTGCCAATTCCGCCGTCGGAAAGCTGCTCACTCATCTGCTCGTCGAAGTGGGCGTCAATCCGATCCTGCTCGTCGGCTCCGCGGCGAGCGCGCAAGCACTTAAAGCTGCTCGCCCCAACCTTTCTGTCATCGGCACGGAGAACCAGGGCTGGAAGGACGAGCTTCGCGATGCGCTTGCGAACAAGCCCGTCTACGTGGCGTTCGATGGCGTCGGCGGCGCGCTATTGCCCGACGTAGCGAGCTTCCTCGCTCGCGGTGGAACGATCGTTAGCTACGGCTCCCTCGGCGGCGCTGCGGCGGACATTCGTTCCATCGCCCCTCGAGCGCTGACCATTAAGGGGGTGTCGTTGTTCAGTTGGCAATTCGAAGCTGCGGCGGTGCACGATGCAGACGTGGCCAAGGCGCTCGAGCTCGCACGCAACTTCCCGAGCCTTTTTCCCGTAGCGGAACGATATCAGGCGAGCGACTACCAGGGAGCGCTCGAACATACGTACCGCAGGGGAAGGACCGGCATGGTGCTGCTCGCGTTCTAGCGCTACGCGTCCTGAGCAATGTGAAGCACTCCTCGTCATGAGGGGCGGCTTGATAGCGTTCACCCCGGTCTTTGCACGATTTCGAAATGAACCCCGAGTGCCGAAGTATTGCCTCCCGGCTTTCCAGCCAAGCATCTTATGAAAGGACGTAAGCCATGCGTGCTATCCACAACACCGCTTTCGGCGACCCCGTCGAGACTCTGAAACTCGTTGACCTTCCGGAGCCGGCCAACCCCGGCCCGGATGAAGTCCTGATCGAGATGGAGTATGCCCCCATCAACGGCAATGACCTGGCCGTCATCACCAATCGCTTCGCCTACTCGACTCCACTGCCCTCTGTCGTGGGCAACGAAGGCGTCGGGCGAGTTCTGCAGGCAGGCTCGAATGTCTCCAACGTGAAGGTCGGCGACCGCGTGTTACCGCCGCTTTATGCGTTGACCTGGCGCGAGCGCCTGGTGGTCCCCGCCAAGGGGCTGATTGCGCTGCCTGCAAACGTCGATCCACGTCAACTGGCCATGCTGCGCATCAATCCTCCCACGGCCGTACTACTGCTCGGGCGCTTCGTTGACCTCAAGGAAGGCGACTGGATCGTGCAAAACGCGGCCAACTCCGGCATCGGCCGCACGGTGATCGCGTTGGCGAAGAAGCGTGGCCTGCGGACCATCAACTTCGTACGTCGTCCGGAACTGGTCAAGGAACTGGAGGAAGCTGGTGGAGACGTCGTTCTCGTCGATGAGCCGGGCGCCATCGACAAAGCCAAGGCCGCAGTCGGTCCGGGCAACGTCCGTCTGGCCATCGACGGCCTGAGCGGTTCGGCTGCGGTGCGCCTGATCGACGTGCTGTCGCAAAACGGTACGCTGGTGAGCTATGCGTTCACAAGCGGCGAGCTGGTCATGCCGCTTAAGGTCGTGGATCTGCATCTGCGCGGCATCGTCGTGCGCGGCATATACATCGACCTTCCCGAATACCTGCCGCACATCGTGGACGCAATCAACGAGTCTGCCGAACTGATGGCTCGCGGCGAGCTTGACCTGCCTGTGGCCGCCGTCTATCCGCTTGCGGACTACCCAAAGGCCGTCGCTCACGCAATCAGGGGTGGCAAGGTGCTGCTCGACTTGCGTTCATCGAACTGACCAGGCTGTTCTCCCACGTGCCGTGCTCCTGGACGAGCATGGCTTCGCTAACTTACGTTGCCGCTGAGGTGTCGAAATGAAGATTGGTTTTATTGGAGCCGGTGCTGTAGCGCAGTCCATCGCCAGGAGTGCCATTCAAGCAGGACATGAGGTTGTCTTGAGCGCTCGTCGCGGGCCGCAGGCTTTGGGCGATATCGTGGCCGGACTCGGTCCGAACGCGTCGGCAGATACGGTCCAGGAGGTGGCCCGGCTCGAGCTGGTCATGCTCGCCGTTCCATGGCTTCAAGTCCCGTCGGCCCTGGATGGGCTGCCCAATTGGGCAGGTCGCATTCTGGTGGATACCACCAATCCTTTTACGCAACTCGAGCCTGAGCTCGTTCTGGCGGACCTGGGGGGCACGGGCGCCAGCGAGATCGTCGCGGCACACGCGCCAGAGGCTCGCGTCGTCAAGGCGTTCAATGCTATCCGCATGGAGCACTACGACAAGGGCCCGAAGTTTCATGACGGAAAGCGCGTCATCTTCGTCTCCGGTGACGACAAGGACGCAAAGGCGGTGGTGATCGGACTCGTCAACGATTTTGGCTACGCACCGGTGGATCTTGGCGGTCTGGTTTCGGGCGGTCGCATGCAGCAAGCGGGTGGTCCGATTGCCGGCCACGACTGGGTCGTCGCATAGGACCGCAAGGTATGCAAACCAATGAAATGAGTTGCGCAGTTTCCGGCCCGCATTCTGTCGCATCACATTGCAAATGACGGCTTCCGCGCTGACCTTCAGGAGCCACTGCCGAATCCATTTTTCTCAAACACGACCGGAGGCGTTGCCGCTTCGTTGACATGCAAACGGAAGACGTCCGGACGCGAGTAGTGACCCGTGACGTCAAAGTCATATTTCGCCCGGGCAAGGTCGTTGAGGTCAAGATCGGCCACGAGCAATGCATCCTGCTCAAAGATCGGACCGGCAATCAGCTCGCCAAGCGGGCTGACGATGCAGCTTCCGCCGCTCATCAGCACAGTGGACGGATCGTTACCCTGGATTGCCGCATAGTCGGTTGGGCAATCCGATCGGCGCAGGTGCTGGCAGGCTGACAATACAAAGCAACGCCCCTCCAAGGCAACATGCTGCATGGAGGAAGCCCATGTTGGCCGGCTGTCAGCGGTGGGGGCGCAGTAAATCTGGACACCCTTGGCGTACATCGCCATACGCATCAATGGCATGTAGTTTTCCCAGCAAATGACTGCGCCGAGCCTGCCGAACGGCGTGTCGAAAACCGGGAGGGTCGACCCATCGCCATAGCCCCAGATCAGCCTCTCGCCGGCGGTTGGCATCAGCTTGCGATGCTTGCCGAGCATCGTACCGTCCGGGCCAAAAAACAACGCCGTGCAATACAACGTGCCATGGTCCCGCTCGATTACGCCGATCACGATGTATTGTTTGTGGTCGGCAGCAACCTCGCCCAACCGGCGGGTGCCGGGACCTGGCACTTCTATCGCGCTGTCATAGTAACGACGATAGTCGTTGCGGCCGGCAGCGGTCCTTCCACCAATTGTCGAGCCGAAATCGAGCCCCTTTGGATAGGCTGAGACGAATGCTTCAGGAAATACGACAAGTTGAGTTCCTTGTCGCGCGGCGTCTGCGGTAAACGTCGCGACTTTATCGAGGGTTCTGTCCGCATCGAAGACGACGGATCCCGATTGCACTACCGCAGCACGTAATTTCTGTTGCATCAGAATGCTCCACTGAACGTAAGGGTTTGCAATCGGGAACGCTCCGGCTTGCTCGCTCATTGGAAGCTCAGTCGCAACCCATGTGAGCCGGCGGAGTCCGTCAGTCGCAACTAATGTGAGGTGGAAAATTCGTTGATTGCGAGCACGGCCAGGGTGGAATACAAGCCGCTACCAGTATAGGTTCCTAGCAGGCAAGCTTGCTGCCTGGATATAGGCGGCAACGGCAGCCCTCAAACGGCCGGCCGTTTCGAGTCAGGTTATGCCGGTCCCATGAGACTCCACGCGGCCATGAACGACCGATCGACATACGCCCTTGAATTGTTGACAATCGCTATCCCGAGCGAGAGCAGCTACTCGCTAAACTACGGTTTCCAAGCAGTGGTGTGACAGACGCTGAATGACCTAAGCCGCACTAACGCGGCGACCCGGAAGATCCTCTGACCATGAAAGGAAAGGAGAGAACTCATGCCGAGCCTTGAATGGGTGCGACCGGCTACGCTTATCGACTCTGCCTGGCGCATGGTGCTTCGCCTCGGCTTCCGGCTCGCTCGCGCATGGTGGCATCTTCGACGGCCTCGCCATGAGGGCGCGCTAGTAGCAATCTACGTCGGGCGGGCACTGTTGCTTGTGAAGTCATCGTACCGGACCGAGTGGAATTTTCCTGGCGGTAGTCTCCGGCCCGGTGAGACCCCTGATGCAGCGGCGCAGCGCGAAATGGAGGAGGAGATTGGTCTGTCGTCGTACACATTACTCCCCGCGGGCAGCGCCTGTGGCACTTGGGACGGACGAAGAGACCGGGTGCATTTCTTTGAGCTGCACCTCGATTGCATACCCGAGCTGCGGCTTGATAATCGTGAGATTATCGCCACGCATCTGGCATCGCCGGAGGAATTGCACGGCATCGCGCTGACAGGGGCGGTCGCCGCGTATCTCCGCAAAGATCTCTGCTGTTAGTTGGCCCTTTTCCTTTCGGGAAATTTCGACGGGTCCTGGTGCTGGGAAAGCAGCCAGCCGGTCCCGCCCAGCGGCCAGTTCACACCGAGCTTGACTAATACACACATGCGCTCATGACCTTGCCAACCCCGACACTGCATACCGCTCGCCTGCTATTGCGCCCTTTCACGGAAGCCGATACGGACTCCATCTACACACTGCAGAGCAACCCACGCGTGTTGCGTTACTGGGACGCGCCGCCATGGAAGGAGCGCGCGCAAGCAGAGCGCTTTATCGCGGTTTGCAGGCAAATTGAGCAGGAAGGCACCGGCGCGCGGCTGGCCATCGAGCGTGCCGCCGACGGTGTGTTCATCGGCTGGTGCTGTTTGATCAAATGGGATCCAGACTATCGCAGCGCGAGGATGGGCTACTGCTTCGATGAGGCGGCATGGGGCCAAGGCTTCGCCACCGAAGCGGCAGGCGCTTTGTTGCAATGGGCCTTCGACACGCTGGACCTGAACCGTGTTCAGGCCGAGGCCGACACGCGCAACACGGCATCGAGCCGCGTGCTGGAGAAGCTCCGGTTTGTCCGCGAAGGCTCGCTGCGAGAAGATTGCATTGTGGATGGCGAGGTATCTGATACCTGGGTGTATGGGCTTCTCAGGCGGGAATGGATGCCGTTGCAGTCAGGGTCGGCAGCAGAATGAAATGGTGGAACGTTTGATCGCACAGGAACGTCCTCAGTTACTACCTGAGGGCCGGCTTACGGGCCGTACCCCAGCGACCGCCCTGGCCACTGATTTATGCCTTTCGCGTTGGACAGTGACCGGCCAATTCCGGTCGGTCGTCGATGTCGCTCCATAACGGACACTCGCCATTGAGTCCCGGACGCGCACAGCGCTTATCGACACAAACTGGGCTCGGACGGAACGGCGAGCTCGCTAAATGTGGACCCAAATTGCTCTGAGTTTGCAGCCAAGCGCGTCCTCGACCTGGGACTCTTGGGCGACCGATAGACCACGTGTGTTCGGATTCATCGCCTCAAGTACGAATCGTCCGAATGCTGCCGGCCACACATATCCGAGGTCGTTCAAGGAAACACTTGACTGGCAGCATGCGGTCACGACAACGAGGTCAGAGAGGCGGCCAGCAGCGAAATCGTCCATCCTGTTTGCCCACCAAGGTTCGACGTTCGTGCCGCACACGGGGCAAATTACGCCTTCCCAATTCGCACCGGGATGGAAAAATTCGATTTCCTGCTTGAACGAGAATACGACCTCATCCGCATTGGGGACCAGCCGAGAAAACAGCGCAAGTGCAGTTTCAGCGGCCAGCTCGGTTGGCCTGAACTCAGGGTCGAGGGGAACATATTGCAACCAGTTGTCGGACATGATGAACCAGTCGGATCGGGATTGTGTGCGTTGCCAGTCCTGCGCGTTTGCGAGACCCGGCTACATGGTGAACGGCCGCTTTCGACAAATCTGAAGGTCCCCTCAGGGTCGGGTACGGAAGCTCGGCATCGGGCCGAGACACTGGATGTTCGGACTGACCGTGTACTTCCGGGTTCGGCCAACAGACAACCTTCGCGGGCAACGGGGTTCGGACATTCAGACGTCCGTTGCGCCCTGTAGGCGGCCAATTAAATCGCGAGTACAGCCTGAGTGCCTCCGGATGGATGGCTGGCAAGCAATGCAGTGCAGCGCTCCCGCAAGAAAGCATGCAACGCGTTAATCGCCGGCGACAGTTGCGCACGGTGAGCACAAATCAAGTGCAGCGGCGCGAGCTCGCAATACTCCGGGGGAAATAACTCCACCAGCCGACCTGCCTTCAGATCGTCAATGAGGTCCAGCCGCGACTTGTAGACAAGGCCTTCCCCGGCTATCGCCCAGCGACGAACTGCATCGGCATCGTCGCTGATGCGATTGCCTGTGACGGCCACGGTGCGCTCGCCGCCAGGCGGGGTAAAGTGCCAGCGTTCATGTATCTGCTCGCCCCAGACGTACCGAAGGCAGTTGTGTCGCCGCAGATCCTCAACTTTGGCCGGTGCGCCATGCCGTTCGAGGTATGACGGCGCGGCACACAATGCGCGTCGATTGTTGTCGACCAGTTTCATGGCCAGAAGAGACGAATCTGGCAGCGCTCCGTAGCGCACGAGCGCATCCAGCGGCTGGCGGATGAGGTCGGCCGCACGGTCGCTTATTTTCACGTGCAGCGACAAACCAGGGTGCCGGTGCTGAAATTCATCCAGCCACGGTAACAACAGGTTTCGACCAAAGTCAGACGGAGCGGACAGCCGCAGCGGCCCGGACAGCGCCCCCCGGCCGTCGGCCAGGGCATGCTGGCCTTGCTCCAGCGCGCCAATCATGACCCGCGCATGCGGCAGGTATCGCTCCCCGGCGTCCGAAAGTTGCATGCTTCGCGTCGAACGGGTGAACAGGCGCGTGTCCAGCGCCTTTTCGAGTCGCTGCACTGACGCACTCGCATGTGCGGGCGCGATATTCAACTGGCGCGCCGCCTCCGAGAAGCTGCCGTAGTCCACCGTGTGTACGAAGATCTGAACGTCATCGAGTCGGATCATTTTCATCGAAATGCCGAAATTGTTTGGGCTCGGCGGGTATTTATCCGCATATCGACGAAAGATAACATGGTCTCAATCACCCTTGGAGACCATGTGTATGAAAGCAATTGGCTTCTATCAGAACCATCCCATCAGCCACCCGCAGGCGCTGCAGGATATCGAGCTGCCGACGCCGGAGCTGCGCGACCACGATCTGCTGGTGGAAGTGAAAGCGGTATCGGTCAACCCGGTCGATACCAAAATCCGGCGCGGTGGAGATATTCCGGAAGGCGGTGCGCGCATCGCCGGCTGGGACGCGGCGGGAATCGTCCGCGCGACCGGTCCGCTGGCAACCCGCTTCAAGGCAGGCGACCGTGTCTGGTACGCGGGTGACATCAAGCGGCCCGGCAGCAACAGCGAACTGCACGCCGTGGACGAGCGCATCGTCGGACCTATGCCGACCTCACTGGACTTCGCCGCGGCCGCGTCGTTGCCGCTGACGACGATCACTGCGTGGGAGCTGCTGTTCGACCGTCTGCGTGTTCACGCAGCGGACCCGACCGACAACAACGTGCTGCTCGTCATTGGAGCGGCTGGCGGCGTCGGTTCGATTCTGACCCAACTGGCGCGCGAGTTGACTGGCATGACCGTCATCGGCACGGCCTCGCGGCCGGAAACCCGCGAGTGGGTGCTGGCCCATGGCGCACATTACGTCCTCGATCATCATCAGGCCTGGGCACCCCAGTTGGCCGCGCTCGGCATCGAGCACGTTACCCACGTTGCCGGGCTGAACAACAGCGCCGCCTATGTGCCGCAAATCGCCTCCGTGCTGCGCCCGGAAGGCCAGTTCGCACTCATCGACGACCCGGTGGGTCTGGACATCGGGCCGTTCAAGGGGAAATCCATCTCGATTCACTGGGAGCTGATGTTCACCCGCGCGATGTTCACCACCGACACCCTCGCACGGCAATACGCGTTGCTGCGCCGCGCGGCGGAGCTGGTCGATCTGGGCCGCCTCAAGCACACGCTGACCCGACGCATTGACGGCATCAACGCCGCAGGTCTGATCGAGGCGCATGCGCTGGTCGAGGCAGGCAATATGATCGGCAAGGTCGTCGTCGCCAACCGCTGAACTCTTCTGACAATGAGCATCAACATGACATCGCAAATCATCAGCACGACAACGATCAGCCTGGAAGCTGCACAAGCATTGCTGGCAGAAGCGCGCCGCGCGTGCGCCGCGCGCGGATTCGCCGCGACCATCGCAATTACCGATGCAGGAGGCCACCTGCGCGCTTTCGAGCGAGCGGATACCGCCCCGTTCCTTACCGTTGATGTCGCCATCGACAAGGCATGGACCGCCGCGTCGTTCGGCATGGCCACGCACCAATGGAATCAGTACATGGCCGAGCCCACCGTTGCCCCACTGGCGCACCATCCGCGGCTGACGCCGGTCGGCGGTGGCGTACCGATCTTCCACGAAGGGCGTCTGGTGGGTGGCATCGGTGTTTCTGGCGGAACATCGGTTCAAGACCACGAGGCCGCTGAGGAAGCGCTGCGTCACGCAGGGTTTAAGCAGTAAGCCTGGGCCGTTGAACGATCGCCTTGCCGTCAATCGACAAACGTCCACAAAGAGGTGGAACCATTGCTCGTGAGGGACCGGCGCGGACGGCCGGATCACTCCGATAACTGCCATTGAAGCCCTGGCGGCTCGAACGGCGGCTCCGGGTCGATTTCGGCGGTTCGTCGGGAGCCCAGGTTCGCCAGCAGCAGATCGGCTAACTCAGCTATCCGGTGAATGGCATTCCGCGTCCGTCGACATTAGCTGGCCCAACCGATTGATGCCGATCCCCTGTATCCGATATTCTGGCGAAGACGTGCTTATCGCGATCGGCGGTTGTAATGAATCTGGATTTTCGACAGGCCGCACCTGAAGACTCGGAATGGCTATTTGACACGTACCGGCGAACGATGAAAGGTTTCGTTGCCTCAGCGTATGGCTGGGACGACGACTTGCAACAGGCGGGGTTTGCCAAAAGCCTTCGCCAAGGCGCTTGTCAAATAGTTACATGGGAAGGCAACCGATGCGGATTTGTGCACTGGGACGTCGAACCGGATCTCGTATGGCTGAGAATGCTTTGTATCGTGCCGGAGATGCAAAACAAGTCGATCGGCAGTGCAGCGATTGCCAAGGTGATGTCGTTGTCCAGTGACTTACAAAAGCCGGTGTACTTGAATGTCTTCGTATGCAACCGAGCTGCCTACGACTGGTACAGCAGAATCGGTTTTGTCGAAATCGAAAACGACGGCAAGGTCTCCACTTTGGTGCTTGCTCCTACCGTTTGAAAAGCGAATTGCCGCCCCTCGTCGTGGATGGAAAGGTGACCGGGGAGATGGTGTCCAACATCATTGTGGCCCATGCCTGAATTGCGGCGCGCGAGATAACGAACGTCGCCCACCTCCGTCAATCTTTCGAGCGCATCCACCACCGTTCCCAGATACGGTCGTGATAGCTGACGAGCCGCTTTTCTCCTGCGATGTGGATCAGGTGGCGGCCGTTCTGACCGCAGGCTCCTCCGTCAAAACATCATATGTAACGCCCATCACAATCGCCCGCGCGCCCAGTCAACCCAAACTTTGACTTCCCTCCCCCTGCCATACACTAGATTCGAAGCACGCTACTCGTCACGGAGCATAAGGAGAACAACCACGACTCCCTGGGAAATCCAAGGCACCGAACTGATCAACTGCAATTGCTCATACGGTTGCCCGTGCCAATTCAACGCACTGCCGAACAACGGCTTCTGCGAAGCGATGGGCGCCATCTCGATCAGCAACGGTTACTACGGCGACGTGCGACTCGACGGCCTCAACATCGCGGTCGTGTTTCAGTGGCCGGGACCGATCCACGAAGGCAAGGGAAAATGCCAGCCGATCGTCGACGAACGGGCCAGCCCGGAACAACGCGAAGCCATTCTGAAAATCATGACGGGGCAGGACACCGAGCCGTTCGCCACGATGTTCTCCGTATTCGCATCGACGCTCGAGCAAGCATTCGATCCGATCTTTACGAAGATCGATTTCGATGTTGATGTCGATACCAGACGCGGCCGGATTCATGTCGAGGGCGTATTCGACGTTGTCGGCGAACCGGTCCGCAATCCCGTAACGGGCGACGAGCATCGTGTCCGAATCGACTTGCCTCACGGCTTCGAATACGAGCTTGCCGAGATCGGCTCCGGCACCAGCCGCTCGCACGGAAACATCGCACTGGATCTCAAGGGGACTTACGCCCAGTTCGCGCGACTGCACTTGAATAACAAAGGACCGATCCGGCATCGCGCTGCCGCATGAGCAGCGTCGAAAATATCCTCGGACGCGAGCGCGTCATCACCGCGCTCGGCATCGTCGCCGTCGTCGCGTTGTCGTGGGCCTACTTGTGGACGGGCGCCGGAATCGGCATGTCCGCGCTCGAGATGACGGCCGTCGCACTGTTCCCGCATCGACTGGCAGATGGCGGCGGGGGAATGGATCCGTCGCTGCCCACCGTGATCCTCATGTGGTGGGTGATGATGATCGCGATGATGACGCCCAGCGCGGCGCCGCTCGTCCTGTTGTATCGACGCGTATTGCGGCACCACTCCGCGATCGAGGCCAGGTCGGCCATCCCGTCGTTGTTTCTCCTGGCCGGTTACCTGATCGCATGGCTGGCATTCTCGATCTGCGCGGCATCGCTGCAGAAGGTGCTGCAACCGACCGGCCTCATTTCGGAAATGATGTTGTGGTCGAAGAGCGCGCCCCTTTCCGCGATCGTTCTGGCTGCGGCGGGCGTCTATCAGTTCTCGCCGCTCAAGCGCGCCTGCCTGACGCAGTGCCGTTCACCAGTGAATTTCCTCACCGCGCACTGGCGTCCTGGCGTCGCAGGCAGCTTCCTGCTCGGGATGCGTCATGGCATTTACTGCGTGGGCTGCTGTTGGCTGCTGATGGCGTTGTTGTTTGTCGGCGGCATCATGAATCTCGTCTGGATCGCCGCGCTGTCGCTTATCGTTTTCGTGGAAAAAATCCTGCCCGGCGGTGAGCGTGTCGGCCGCGCGCTGGGCGTCGTGCTGATCACCTGGGCCGGCGTCACCCTGTTGGTGTGATTGGATTCTCTCTTCTCACACGGTCATTCAAATGACCGAACAGCTAAATCTGTCAATAGATGTGCGTCCCGTAACACAGGGGCTCATTACACGAGGCTGCGCACCCCGCCGTCGATCTCGAGCTCGGCCTCGCACTCGACCGGCACGTTTAGAGGAAGCGCCACGCCGACTGCCGAGCGAGAATGCGCGCCAATGTCGGGTCCAAACACTTCAAGAATAAGGTCAGAATAGCCGTTCGCGATCTTTGGCATCTGATCGAAGCCAGGCGCGACATTAATCATCGCAAAGACGCGCAGCCATGCCGTAATGCGATCCAGGTCTCCAAGCTCTTTCTTCAGGCTTGCCAACTGAGCGAGCGCCACAAGGCGTGCCGCTGCGTAGCCTTCGTCCACTGAAACTTCAACGCCCACTCTGCCGACCGGTTGCGCAATTGTTCCGTCGAGGTTGAGCGGAACGTGTCCCGAAACAAACGCTCGTGCCCCTCGTACTCGAATCCATGCAAAAGGCAAGGACATGCGTACGTTTTGCGGCATCTGTAGCGGCTGAGGCAACGTCAAGCCTAATTCCGCCAACTTCGCTTCGATTCGCGCCATGATTGCCTCCTCAGCGTTTTTGAAAGCCGGCATTCTTCCGGTCCTGCGGGCGCAGGATGATCTATGCTGAATGACTGATCGTCAGCGCCTGGCTCCGGGCGTCTCGATCAAGGAACCGCGAACTCGACCGCTCTCTGATCGAAGTGCACCGATACGTGCGAAATATGATGAGCCGGGCACGTGAACGAATGCGCGATGACCCGTCGGAGTTGCCACGTCATCTCCTTGAAGCGATGCTGGTCATGCGCGACGCGCCGGAGTCCGATGTAACCGACGACCAGGTCGCTGCAAATGTTCTCACGCTACTGCTTGCAGGCGAAGACACGACGGCGAATTCGATAGCGTGGACGCTGCTATACGTTGCTGCCGATTCCGCCTTGCAACAGCGACTCTTTGACTCGTCACGCGGTGTGCTCGGCTCAGCTCCCGTTTGCCCGGACTTTACGTCGTTGAAGCAACTGGATCTGCTCGAGGCGGTTTGTACGGAAACCGGAAGGCTGCGTCCTGTCGTTGCGATCAATTCGTTTGAGCCGTTGGAAGACGTGTGTCTTGCCGACATCATGCTACCGGCTGGCACGAAAATGTTTTTCCTGAATCGGCCGGCCACACTCGACGCGCGCAATTTCCCTAATCCTTTGCGGTTCGACCCTGATCGCTGGCTGCATGACGGGAGCCGCGCGCGCACCGCACACGACTCACGTGCGTACCTGCAATTCGGCGCCGGGCCACGTGTGTGTCCGGGACGTTACCTGGCCGCTGTGGAAATGCGCCTGGTATTGTCAATGCTGATGGCCAATTTCTCGATCCGAATGGCTGTCAATCCACGTACGATTCGAGAGGTCACTGCCTTCACTATGATCCCGAGTGCCATGCCGGTGCATCTGTCGGCACGGGCCACGTGAATTTCCTCGGTTCGCGCGCGCACTCGAAACACCAATGCGTATTGGCCTGAACCAGAATCCTTTGTGAACCTCAGGGATGAAACTTGCTCGCTCTCGATCCTCGTACGGGCGAATGGTTCGTCTACACCAGGAGCGCAGACCAGACGCAGAACCAAATGGGCGTTTTCACACGGCCTCGGCCAGTTACCGACATTCGCTTGCTGGCAACGAATGTCCGCGGTTCTACCGCAATTCGGACGTTCTCCATCGGCAAAAGGACACCCGCTCGGCGGCCGTTGCGGCCCTACAAGCCGCGAGCAGGCGATCCAGCTTTGAACGCCGTCCTCCACCGATCAGATGCCACGCCATGCGTGCGAGCGTATCCAGTAGGGGGCGATGAGCGCTCCCTCTCCACACCTTCCGACCAACTACATCCCATGTATCAGGCCGTGCGCCAACACGCGCAGCTCCTGGAACTGGGTCGCCAACTCGAAACTAAGCACGAACGCGGCGCCACAAAACAAGCCGGGATAGCGCTGCGCGAACGCCAGCATCGGTGCTGCGATGCGCGTGCGTATCGCCCTGGCGCTCATCACGTATGTGATGCCGATGCCGAGCGCTGCACCGGCCAGCACGTCCGTCGGGTAGTGCACGCCGAGATAGATACGCGGCAGGCCGATCAGCACCACCGCGTGCAACAGCGCGTAGATCCCCACGGGCCGCGAGGCCAAGAAAATACCCATAGCGACCGCGCACCAGAGCATGGCGTGATCGCTCGGAAACGAACTCCACGTGCGAAGCACCGGCTCGTCCACGTTGGCCTCAGGAAAGAACGCGCGCAATGCCGGTTCATACATCGGCCGCAGGCGAAACGGCAGGTAGTGCGCAAGCAGGCGGCCGGCCGCCAGCGCGATGAGGCCGCTCACGATGGCGATCACGACGAGTTCGCGCTGGCGTCGCCGGACGGCCTCGCCGTCAGCTCCTTCCGCACGTTCGCGCCTGAACCAGACCCACCACAGCAGTGCAACCAACACGACGCCCTTCGGCAAGTACGCGTTCACGACTGCTTCGACTACATGGGTGAAGCCTTGAGAATGAATGGCCAGTTTATTTATGGACGCGATGGCCCACGTATCGATGACGTTCATTTGTCTTTGCTCCCCTACGTGCGGCAATCGACATAACTTCATTCGGCCGCAGCCGCTATCACGCCGCCGCATCGCAAGCATCGCTAGTGCCCGGCTACGCGGCGAAGCGCTCGACGGCCGGTAACGACAATCATCGTATTGACATGAAGATGTGGTATGTGCGCTGGCGCGTGTAGTGTCCCAGCTAATTGCCGGATCCCTCGCTCAAGCCTCTTCCAGTGCCAACAACCGCTGTTATGACCCCGCCACAGCCACCAGCACCGTCGTTTCCCGCCTCCGGTGTAACGTTAATGGGCATTCAAATACCGGGTTGACTCACTGGTGCAGCCATCGACCGTCGACGGCCAGCGCACCGGCTGCTGGCCGCAATGGTCGACGAACAGCAGTTGAAGCGATGTGGGTAGATGATCCATATCGACCCGATTGCAGTCCGTCGCCAATCGCGTCCGGGTGTCTCAAACGGGTCGCCTGCTGCCGGTCGAGGCCTCGCGAGGTTGAAGATGTGCGACCGGGGAACTGGCTCCAGCGAATAAACGTTCGCATCCGAAAGTCATATACTGGCTTGGTCTGCCTGCTGTCTATCGCGTAGCTGTGGTATGCGTTCGCATAACTATTCGAACGGTTTTGGTGCGCTCGGTGCGGGAGACTAACGGCGTTGTGCCCGCCTCGGATCGAACGCCAGGGCTGAGCCGTCTGCTTGCGCATGTTCTTTTGGCCAGGCAGGCGACGTGAAACCAAGTGGACCGAGCTTCACCTCAATTGCCTGTTTGGACGAAGCCATGCTGACAATCGACGACATCCGGGCGATTCCACTGTTCTCAACACTCCCCGACAACGAACTGGAGCATCTCGCGCACACGTGCGCAGACCTGCATCTGTGCGCGGGTGAGTTCGCGGTCCATGAAGGTGGAGAGCGCGCACTGTACGCCGTTGTGTCCGGCAAGATGGAAGTCATCAAGACGTTCGACGGTATCGAACGCACGCTGGGCTGGCGTCTGCCCGGAACCATCTTTGGCGAAGTGCCGCTCGCGCTGAGTTCGCCGTTTCCTGGTGCCTATCGGGCCGCGGAGCCGTCGCGTGTCATGCGCGTGGACGCCCAGCGTTACTACACACTCGCTGCCGCGTCGCCGGAAATTGCGGTCAAGATGGGCGCCCTTGCGCGCGAGCGCATTGGTGGACTGCAGGGCCTCTCCGCCGAGCCGCCCAAGATCCGCGTGACCATGATTGGAAGTCGCTGGGACACCGCTTGTACCGCATTGCGCCAGTTCCTCGCCCGCAACCAGATCAGCTACGACTGGATGACACCGGATGCGCCCGAAGTGACCACGCGCTGGCCTGGAACCTGTCCGCCAGAGCAGGATTGCCCGGCATTGCGACTGGTCGACGGGACGGTGCTGAGCCGACCTACGACACGAGAGCTTGCGGAGTTGCTGGGTCTGCAGACACAGCCTCGCCTCGCCGAATACGACACGATGATCATTGGTGGCGGGCCGGCCGGTCTCGCTGCGGCAGTGTACGGTGCGTCGGAAGGCTTGCGTACTGTGGTGCTGGAGCGCGAAGCGCCAGGTGGGCAGGCCGGGACCTCCTCGCGTATTGAGAATTACCTCGGCTTCCCCAACGGCGTGTCGGGCGACGAACTGGCGAGCCGTGCACTGCAGCAGGCAAGGCGGCTCGGTGCAGAGATTCTGGTGACACGGTCGGTCGCTCGAATCGATGTCGCCGGCCGTAGCGTTCACCTCGACGGAGGCGACGTCATCCGGGCGCGAACGATCATTCTCGCGACTGGCGTCACGTGGCGCCGCCTCGTGATTGACGGCTTCGACCGGTTTATCGGTAAAGGTATTTACTACGGCGCGTCACGCAGCGAAGCGAACGCTACTCACGGCCTCGACGTCTATCTGATCGGTGGTGGAAACTCGGCCGGCCAGGCAGCGTTGTACTTTGCCAATCATGCGCGCATGGTAACGCTTGTCCTGCGAGGCGATTCGCTGGAGAAGAGCATGTCTCGCTACCTCGTCGAGCAGCTTCGAGGGAAATCAAACGTAGGGGTGCAACTGCGATCGGAAGTAGTCGGTGCACACGGCGATACCCATCTGACAGCGATTGACGTACGCGATGGGTTGAGCGCAGAGGTGCGTCGACACGACTGTGGCGCATTGTTCGTTTTCATTGGCGCCGATGCTGAGACGGAGTGGTTGCCGGAAGAAATCGCACGCGATGTGCGCGGATACGTTCTCACTGGCGACGACGTCGTCAAGGCGGGACGCTGGTCCTATAGCCGGGATCCCTACCTCCTCGAATCGAGTGTTCCTGGCGTGTTTGCCTGTGGGGATGTGAGATTGAGCCCGGTCAAGCGCGTCGCTTCAGCGGTCGGCGAAGGCAGCATGGCGATCGCGTTCGCCCACAAATATTTGCAGCACGACGGGAGTTAGCATTGGGTGCGGCAGTGAAACGTATGTGGTATTGACTTGGACAGGCGCGGAGTTTCATGCCGCCCAGCAACGAAGTCGATCCGTTGCGCCAGGGAGCCGGCCTTCAACGGATTCGGGTACCAAGCGCGCGATTGCGGGCTGTCACGGCTCAACGATCACGCCCTCTGACGTAAGGCAGTAAGGCATTAGCGAGCAGATTGAGGGGCAGGACCCATTAGAGGCAATTCCAAAAATCGAAATTCATCCTTGCGAGTAATGCGCTTAATTATCAGCGGCCGCTTTCCTAAACTTCGTACCACCTGCTATGGCCCTGAGCGGCGATCTGTGGTTCGCGTCACGTGCGCCACTGCGAACGGTCGCGCGAGTTTGTTTGATCGCCACGAGCCAGGCGTGCAACGACCGCTATGGAAAAATACGAATGGATCGTTTGCGTCGGAATTCCAGCCAAAACAAGGAGGAACCGGTCATGAAGAAGACAACCAGCACATTAATCGCGGCCGTCGCCGCACTCACGCTGTCGGGAGGCGCTTATGCACAGGCCAACAACACGCTGGCAACCCCGAGTGTAGTGTCGCCGGCCGCCGCGTCGCCAGCCAATACAACGAGCGGCTACGGCACGCCTGGCGCCACCAATTCGGACAGCGGCATGAGCGCCGCGTCGCCGAACTCGGGCATGCCGAATAGCACGAGCAATAGCTCGACGTCCCTCACCAACCTTCCTGGGAGTCACAACACGCTGGCGACTCCGAGCGTAGTGTCGCCGGCCGGCCAATAGTTCGAGTCCCTCGTTCGCCACCCATCGTAAGAAAGACCGCTGCCCTCACGGACAGCGGTCTTTTGTTTTTCTCCCTGCCCTCTTCCAGGCAGCGGCTTGCGGCACACCGACGGGTTGCATGCCCCAGGTGGCCTCGATGCGTCAAATAAGAGCGTTACTGGCGGCGGCCGCACGGCCATGCAGCCAGTTAATACTCGCGAAGAGCAGCACGGCAAACACGATCAGCATCGTCGCCACGGCGAGAATCGACGGGTCGATCGAGTCGCGAATCCCGCTCCACATCTGCCGAGGCACGGTTGTTTGATCCGGGCCACCGATGAACAGAATGACGATGACTTCGTCGAACGAGGTCGCGAAAGCGAAGACGCTGCCGGTCGCGACCGCCGGTGTGATGAGCGGCAAGGTTACTCGTCTGAATGTGATCCAAGGCGTCGCGCCGAGCCCGGAAGCGGCGCGCAACAGACTCTGATCGAACGAAAGCAGTGACGCCGTCACGGTGATCACGACGAATGGCGTGCCGAGCGCCGCATGCGCCAGCACCACGCCGGGATACGAGTTCACCAGGCCGAGCGGCGCGAAGATCAGATAGAAGCCAGCCGCGACGACGACAATCGGCACGATCATCGGCGAGATGATGATCGGCATGATCAGCGAGCGCAGCGGAAACTGCGCGCGCGAAATGCCCAGCGCGGCGAGCGTGCCGAGACACGTGGCGATCAGCGTCGACGCCGCGCCGATGCCGATGCTGTTCAGGAGCGATCGTTGCCAGGCCGCGCTCGTGAGCGCCTGCTCATACCAGCGCAGCGAAAAGCCCTGCAACGGGTAGGAGAAGTACGAGCCCGAGTTGAACGAAAGCGGGATGATCGCGAGAATCGGCGCAATCAGGAAGAACAGCACAAGCGCTGTATGCAGCCGCACCCAGCGCCCGGCGACGCGTTCCGTCAGCACCGTGTTGCGTTTATCTGGCATATCGTTCCCTCGTCGTATCCGCGTGTGTCAACCGAGTCTCAACCAAAGCGCAAACGGTCGATGCCGACAATGCGGTTGAACAGGAAATAGAAGACCGCCGTAAAGATCACGAGATAGGCCGAGAGCGCACCGGCAAGGCCCCAGTTGAGTTGCGTGTTGGTCTGGATCGCGATGAGCTGACTGATCATCTCGTCGCCTGCGCCGCCGAGCAGCGCGGGCGTGATGTAGTAGCCAAGCGCGAGCACGAACACGAGGAAGCAGCCCGCCCCCACGCCCGGCAGCGTCTGCGGCATGTAGATTCGCACAAACGCGACGAACGGGTGCGCCCCTAGCGATTGAGCGGCCCGCACATACACGGGCGATACGCTCTTCATCACCGAGTAGATCGCGAGAATCATGTAGGGCAAAAGCACATGCGTCATACCGATGAGCACACCCGCGCGGTTGAAGATGAGCGGCAGTGGATGGGTGGTGAGACCGAGCCCCATCAGCAGGCTGTTGATGACACCACCCGGTTGCAGCAAAACGTACCAGGCGGTTGTGCGAACGAGCACCGAGGTCCAGAACGGTACGATCACAAAGAGCATCAGGCGGTTGCTGCTTTTCGCGGGCAAATTCGCGAGCAGCCATGCGACCGGATAGCCGAGCACGAGGCACAGCAGCGTGACCGTGGCGCTGATCGAGATCGTGCGCATGAACGCTTGTCGATAGATCGAAGCGTTGTCCGGCACGAACGCAACTGAACCTTGCGGCGTCACTTGCGCATCGACGGCCGCGAGCAGATAGTCCGGCGTCGGCGACGTGGCGGCGCGCTTCAGCAAGCGCCAGATCTCCGGCGAATTCCAGCGTGCGTCGAGTTCGACGAGCGCCGGTTTCCACGCCGGCGGCGCATCAGGGGGCAACTGGCGCGCGGTGCGCATCAACAGGTTACGGAACTCGGCCTGATCGAAGTTCAGCCGCCGCGCGACAGTGCCGAGCTGTCCGCTTTGCTGCGCCTCCCTGAGCCCCGCAGCGAGCAGCGCGAACGTGCGCTCGTCCGGCACGCCCTGCCCGTCCCATGCATCGAGCGCGCGCGTGAGCGCGGGCATGCTGTCGGGCACTTCGTGGTTCTCCACGCTGCGCGCGAGCAGGAGCGCGATCGGCGCGATGAACGTCGAAAGCAGAAACACGATCAGCGGGAGCGCGAGCAAAAGCGCCTGCACCGACGCACGGCGGCGCGCCTTTTGAAACGACGCGCGGCCGTCGGCTCTCGTCGGAGAGCCCGGGGCCGTGGCTCGGGCCGAAGCGGGCATGTGGGTAGTCACGTTGGGCTCTCGTTGGACGATCGTGTTACTGCGTCAGCCACACCTGGAAGCGCTTATTGATCTGGTCCGCGTTGTCGGCCCAGAAGTTCGCGTTGATCTGCAAGGCGCGCTTGAAGTTCTCGGGTGCGGTCGGCAGATCGGCAAGGCGTTGCTTGTCGACAAGCGCGATTGCATCCTTGCGCGGCGGCGCATACGCGATGTACTTCGACAGATCCGCATACGCCTTCGGCTGCGAAGCGGAGACGATGAATTTCGCGGCGGCGTCGGCGTGCTTCGCACCCGTCGGAACGGCCCACCAGTCGAAGTCGTAAACTTGTGCGTCCCAGACGGTCTTGAATGGCTTGTTGTCCTTCTTCGCGGCGTCGGAAATGCGGCCGTTGTAGGCCTGCGTCATCACGACCGCGCCGTCTGCGAGCAACTGCGGCGCCTGGGCACCCGATTCCCACCACACGATGTTCTGCTTGATCGTGTCGAGCTTTTTGAAGGCGCGATCCACGCCGGCGGGCGTAGCGAGCACCTTGTAGACATCCTTCGGATCGACGCCGTCCGCAATCAGCGCCCATTCCATCGTTACCTTCGGCGACTTGCGCAGGCCGCGCTTACCGGGGAATTTCTGCAGATCGAAAAAGTCGTTGACGGTGGTCGGCGCGGTCTTCAGCTTGCTCGTGTCGTACGCATAGACCGTGGACCAGACCATGCTCGCAACCGCGCAATCGCTGATCGTGCCGGGGATGAAGTCGCTCGTCTTGCCGAGCGTCTTCTTGTCGAACTTCTGCAGCAGTCCTTCGTCGCAGGCGGTGATCGCATCGTTCGTTTCGAGGTCGATCAGGTCCCACGTGGTGTTCTTCGCCTGCTCCATCGCGGAGAGCTTCGCGAGGCCGCCGTCATACGATTCGGTCGAGAAGCCAATGCCGGTGGCTTGCGTGAACGGTTCGAAATAGGCCTTCTTGGCCGCCGCTTCGTACGCGCCGCCGAAGGTCACGACGGAAAGCGTCTCCGCCGCCTGGACGGTCATTGTAGCGAATGCGAGTACGGCGAGTGCGGCGCTTTGTGCTTTGATGAGAGTGCGCATGTCAGTTGGCTCCTGCTGGTGCGGTCGTGATGATGGAAGGTGAGAGCGGGGTGGATGCGGGGATCACGGGCGCGCTGCGTGGCACGCTCATCGCGAGAATCTTGCAGTCGTCGTGGCGCCATGCGATCTCGATCGTGCTGCCGGGCGAAGGCAGCGCATGGCGCTGCGTATTGGGCACTTTCACGACAAACGAATCGCGCGAACCGAGCGCGAGGTGCACGCGATGATGATCGCCGCAATACACCAGTTCCTCGACGCGTGCGCGCACCACGTTGCTGTGTTCATCGACGTGCACGCCTTCGGCGCTCGGGATATGTGCGCGCTCGGGGCGCAGCGCGAGCATCGCTTCGTCGCCCGTGCTCAGACCGGGTTCGCAACGGCCACGAATGACGCTGCCGTCCGAGAGCGCGAGCGTCGCCCACTCCTCGTTCGCATTGACGACGCGCCCGGTCAGCCCGTTGTTTTCGCCGACGAAATTGGCGACGAAGGCGTTCTGCGCGTTCTCGTAGAGTTCGCTAGGCGTGGCGGCTTGCTGAATACGGCCATCGGAGAACACGGCGACGCGATCCGACATGGTCAGCGCTTCGGCCTGATCGTGCGTCACGTAGACGATCGTGAGCGACAGCTCGCGATGCAGGCGCATGATTTCGTACTGCATGGTTTCGCGCAGGCGCTTGTCGAGCGCACCGAGCGGCTCATCCATCAGCACGACGCTCGGCTCGAACACGAGCGCGCGCGCGAGCGCCACGCGCTGCTGCTGTCCGCCGGAGAGCTGCGCGGGACGCCGGTTCGCCAGATGCGGCAGTTCGACCATCTCGAGCGCGCGCTTCACGCGCGTCTTCTGCTCGGCGCGGCTTACGCGCCGCACGGAAAGCGGAAACGCGACATTCTCCGCAATCGTCAGATGGGGAAAGAGCGCGTAGTTCTGAAACACCATGCCGATGTCGCGCTGATGCGGAGGCTTGTCGTCGAGCCGCCGTCCGTCGAGGCGTATCTCGCCGCGCGTGGGCGATTCGAATCCCGCAAGCATCATGAGCGTCGTCGTCTTGCCCGAACCGGACGGCCCCAGCAGCGACAGGAATTCTCCCTTGCTCACGTCGAGGTTCAAGTCATCGACGACGTATTGCGCGCCGTCATACGACTTGCTCACGCCCGAGAACGAAATGAAGGAAGGGTTTGACATCGTAATCGCGTCCTGTCGATGGTGCGTCTTGATCAATGCGTGCCGATTTGCGTCGCGACGATTTTGCTAGCGACGTAGCGTGCGAAGTCGTAGTTGGGACGTTCGAGATAGCTCAAGTGGCCGGGTTTCGCGAGCGGCGCGTGTACGCCGCGAAAGACGGCTTCCACGCCGCGTTTATCTTCCGCGTTCACGTCGTCAAGCAGCTTCTTCAACGTCGTCATGTGCGCGTTGGCCTCGGTATCCGCGACGAACTCCGGCGCAAGCCCGCCGCCGAAGCGGATATGCACGCGGTCCACCCCTTGAGGCTGCAGCACGAGATACCAGAAGTAACCCGGCGTGAGCGTGACGAGATGCGTCGGGTAGATCGCGAGCAGCGCTGTGGTCTTGCGCCAATGTCCCGTGAGGCGCGTATTGTCCGGATGCGCGTTACCGATGGGCAAGGACGCTTCCTTCGTGATCCAATGATAGTTGAAGGCTGGATAGCCCGGCGGGCATTCCATTTCATCGAGCCGCGAATGCGGTCCTACCGTTGCGCGATGCAGCATGGGCAGGTGATAGCTTTCCATGAAGTTTTCCGCGAGGATCTTCCAGTTCGTGTCCCACACGTGCTCTTCATAGAAAGTTTCGATGTAGTCCGACATGCCGTACGCACCGATGAGCTCGTTCAGTTTGGCGAGCTGCGCGTGAACGGGCGGCGCGTTTTCGTCGAGTGTCACGTAGATCCAGCCTTGCCATTCTTCGCAGCGCACGGCGGGCAGTTTGTAGCTTTCCTTGCAGAAGCCCTCTTGCCGATCCATGAGCGGCGCGCCTTGCAGCGCGCCGTCCAGCGAATAGTTCCAGGCGTGATAGGGGCAGACGATGCGGCGCAAGTTGCCGCGTCCTTCGAGCAGCACCGACATGCGATGCAGGCACACGTTCGACATCGCCTTGAGCTGCATCTGCTCGTCGCGCAATACGACAATCGGTTGGGCTCCAAGTCGAGTCGTCATGTAATCGCCGGGCACTTTGAGCGCACTGGCGCGGCCGACGCATTGCCATTCGCGCTCGAAGATAGCGCGCTCTTCCAGCGTGAGGAATTCGGGCGACGTATAGACACCGGGCGGCATCGCATGCGCATCGCTGAATGGCCGTTCGCAACCCGTCTGAAGTTCGTCGACCAGCGCTTGCACTGCGATCGTCCTTGCCGGGTTGGCCATGGTGTCCCCCTTGATTCGTCACGGTGAGAGCGCGGTAACGCGAGGCTTTGCGGCGTAGCGCTCAACATGGACACCAATCTATCAAGCCAAATTGCAAGGCAAAATATTGTTTTTAGATACAAAGCAAAGCTTTTGCCTATGCAACGCGCGCAGGCTTAAAGCAGACGATCGCGCTTTCCTGATCATGCGTCGATATGCAGGCGCCGTATATAGGTTTCGCAGAATGACGTGAAGCGATGGACGACCTGGCGCGGCTTCATTGTGCGCGATTGCGCGATGCCGAGCATCGTTGCGTTGACGTTGTCTTTGAAACGCTTAATGACGAACTCTTCGCCATCCACGGTGCGAGTCGATTTGAGCGGAAAGTTCAGGAGGCTATAGCCGAGACCGTTGGCCACCATGCCGCGCACGACTTCCGGCTGCGACGAGCGGAACGCAGGCACGGGGCGGCTGCCCACCGCATCGAAGAGCGCGGCGAAATACTCGCGGCTGTGCGGCAAGTCGAGCATCACGTAGGGCTCGGGCAAGAGGTCCGCGAGCGATACCTTGCGCGCGCGTGCCAGACGATGCGTCCTCGGCAGGATTGCATAGGGCGGCAGCGAGAGCAGCGGCGTAAAAGCGATCTCCTCTGTCAAATCGAGGCTGTAGGTGAGCGCAATGTCGAGCGAGCCGTCGTGCAGGCCGCGCAAGAGGCCATCCTGATGCGCCTCGACAGTGCGAAACGAGATACCTGCGTGCTCGTCGACGAATCGGCTGATCAGCCGCGGCATGAGCGGCGGCGCAAGCGAGACGAGGCAACCGAGCGTGATGACACCCGTCATGCCGCCGTCCATTTCCTTCGCGGTCGTCTGCAATTCTTCCGCAATCTTCAGCAGATTGCGCGCTTGTCCGAGCAGATCGCGACCGGCTTGCGTGAGCGAGAGGCCGCTCGCGTGATGCCGTATGAAGAGTTGTACACCGAACGACACTTCGAGGTCCGCGAGCGCCGTCGAGATCGACGGCTGCGAGATGTGCAGACGCTTCGCGGCGGCAGTGAAAGACAGTGCTTCCGCGGTGACCACGAAATAGCGCAACTGGCGCAACGAGTAGCGCAACGGCTGACTCTCCATCGACAACGCTCCGTTTTCAAAGTCCTCAATTGGCGGCATTGTGAAGCTGTCAAAAAGGCTTGCATAGGCAAATCCGATGCTATGCATTTTTTAAATATATTTTTCAGATTCTGAACGGACGCGTAGATTTTCAGGAAAGACGAACGGACTGGGCGGTAACGCGCTGTCGGGAAACACTACCGGGTCCGCCACGATCGCGAGCGCTCGAAGGCCGCGATGCCGTGACGCCGCGATCGAATCGAAACATTCCGCCTTTTCGGAAGGACACAGCTATGACAGTGGAAACAACGTCAATCGACACGCTCGTAGTCGGCGCCGGTCAGGCCGGCGTCGCCATGAGCGAACATTTGAGCAAGCTTGGCGTGCCGCATCTCGTGCTGGAACGCGCTCGTATCGCCGAGCGCTGGCGCACGGGACGCTGGGATTCGCTGGTTGCCAATGGCCCCGCATGGCACGATCGTTTCCCCAATCTCGAGTTCGCCGACTTTGACCCCAACGCCTTCGCGTCGAAGGAACAGGTCGCGGACTATTTCGTCGCCTATGCGGAGAAGTTTGAAGCGCCGATCCGCACCGGTGTGGAAGTGAAGAAGGTTGTGCGCAATGCGGGGCGTCAGGGTTTCACCATCGAAACCTCTGAGGGCACGATCGAGGCGAATCGCGTGGTAGTCGCCACGGGGCCCTTTCAGCGCCCCGTCATTCCGCCAATCGCGCCGCAAGATTCGAGCCTTACGCAGATTCATTCCGCTGACTATCGCAATCCCGCCCAATTGCCCGAAGGGGGTGTATTGGTGGTGGGGGCCGGATCGTCAGGCGTGCAAATCGCGGACGAGTTGCAACGTGCGGGCAAGCGCGTCTATCTCTCGGTCGGGGCGCACGATCGTCCACCACGCGCCTATCGCGGCCGCGACTTCTGCTGGTGGCTCGGCGTGCTCGGCGAATGGGATGCGGAGGTCATGAAGCCCGGCAGGGAGCACGTCACCATTGCAGTAAGCGGTTCGCGTGGCGGCCATACGGTGGACTTCCGGCGTCTCGCGAATCAGGGCATCACGCTCGTGGGCCTCACGAAATCGTTCAATGACGGCGTGGTGACCTTCGAAGCAGATCTCGCGGAGAACATCGCGCGTGGCGACGAAAACTATCTGTCGCTGCTGGACGCGGCCGACGCGTACGCCGAGCGTAACGGCCTCGATCTTCCCGAAGAGCCTGAGGCCCGCGTCATTCCCGCTGATCCGGAATGCGTGACGCACCCGTTGCACGATCTCGATCTGGCGAAAGCCGGCGTGACGTCGATTGTCTGGGCGACCGGATATGCAGTCGACTTCAGTTGGTTGAACGTGAACGCCTTCGATGAAAAGGGCAAGCCGAAACATCAACGCGGCGTATCGAAGGAGCCTGGCATCTATTTCCTCGGTCTGCCCTGGCTATCGCGCCGAGGGTCCGCATTCATCTGGGGCGTGTGGCACGACGCCAAGCACATTGCCGATCACATCGTCACGCAGCGTAAATACCTGGCCTACTACGATGACTCGCAAGGCCAGGCACCGAGCCGCCGCGAGGAAAGCGTTGAAGGCGTTGAAAACACCTCAGCCAATTCGCGCATCCACAAAGTCAGCGAGATGGGCGTGAATTGATGCGTACGCCTCTTTAATCCGCAATCCATTTCTTCCTACATTAAGGTGCATTGATGAGCCAACCTACGCATACCCGTATCCGCATGTTCAGCACGAAGGATACGTATCCGAACCAGACGCTCGACAACGATCTCTGTCAGGCCGTGCGCGCCGGCAACACGGTCTATGTACGCGGCCAGGTGGGCACGGACTTCGAAGGCCGCCTGATCGGCATCGGCGATCCGCGCGCCCAGGCCGAGCAAGCGATGAAGAACGTCAAGCAGTTGCTCGAAGAAGCGGGCAGCGACCTGTCTCACATCGTCAAGACCACGACGTTCCTGACCGACATCCGCTACCGCGAGCCGGTCTACCAGGAAGTCGGCAAGTGGTTGAAGGGCGTGTTTCCTATTTCGACCGGCCTGGTGGTGGTTGCGTTGGGTCAGCCGCAGTGGTTGATGGAAATCGACGTTATCGCGGTCATTCCGGATGGATGGACGCCGCCGAAAGCCTAAGGAGCGGGACATGACATTCTCTATCGTCGGACGCTGTCCGGCATCCGGGCAGCTTGGCATCGCGATCAGTTCGTCCAGCATCGCGGTGGGCGCTCGATGCCCATGGTTGCGCGCAGGCGTGGGCGCGGTGGCGACGCAGAACGTCACCCTGCCCGCGCTCGGCCCACAGATTCTCGATCTGCTGGAGAACGGGCAACTCGACCCCACCGCCGCATTGGACCGTGTGCTCGGCACGAGCGAGTGGAGCGAGTACCGCCAGGTGACGGTGATCGATGGCCAGGGGCGCACGGCGTTCTTCAGCGGCAAGGAAGCGTTGGGCACGTATCACGCTGTCGCCGGCAAGCAGTGTGTGGCCGCAGGCAACATGCTCGCCGGCATCGAAGTGATCGAGGCAATGCTTCCGGCGTTCGAGCAGGCATCCGGCACGCTTGCCGATCGCCTGCTCGCGGCCATGCATGCTGCAATAGCTGCCGGCGGTGAAGCAGGCCCCGTGCATTCGGCGGCGCTCAAGATCGTGGGTGACGTGAGCTGGCCGATCGTCGATTTGCGCGTCGATTGGATTGATGACGACCCCATCGGCCAGCTCGATACTCTATGGCAGGCGTATCGGCCGCAAATGCAGGACTACTTGACCCGGGCCTTGAATCCGACGGCCGCGCCCAGCTACGGAGTGCCCGGCAATGAATGACAGATCCAGCCGTGCGCTGCTCGAACGGCTGATCGACTTCGCCACGGTCAGCCGGGACTCCAATCTGGACATGATCGAATTCATTCGGTTCTACCTGGAGGAACTCGGTGTCGAAAGCGAGCTGTTCCACAACGCCGAGCGCACCAAGGCGAATCTGTTCGCGACCATCGGTCCACGTGAGCACGGCGGCATCGTGCTGTCCGGCCACACCGACGTGGTGCCTGTCGATGGTCAGGCGTGGACCGTCGATCCATTCCGTCTCACCGAACGCAACGGGCGGCTGTATGGCCGCGGCACGGCCGACATGAAGGGCTTCATCGCCTCGGTGCTGGCGGCGGTGCCCGGGTTTCTCCAGCGCGAGCTGAAGCAGCCAGTTCACCTGGCTTTTTCGTACGACGAGGAAGTCGGCTGCCTCGGCGTGCGGCCGATGCTGGCAGAACTGGAGCGGCGTGCGCACAAGCCGGCCCTGTGCCTGATCGGCGAGCCGACCGAACTTAAGCCGGTGCTGGGCCACAAGGGCAAGCTGGCGATGCGCTGTCAGGTGAAAGGCGCGCCTTGCCATTCGGCCTACGCGCCGTATGGCGTCAACGCCATTCAATACGCGGCGCGGATGATCGGCCGTCTTGAAGAGATCGGCGAGCAGTTGGCGCAGCCCGAGCATCACGACGAGCGATTCGATCCGCCCTTCTCTACCGTGCAGACGGGCGTGATCAAAGGCGGCCGTGCGCTCAACATCGTGCCGGCCGAATGCGAATTCGACTTCGAAGTGCGCGCGCTGCCAGGCTTCGACGCAAACCAGGTAGCCGACGAGTTGCTGACCTACGCCGAGGCTGAACTGCTGCCGAAGATGCGCGCAGTGCAGTCCGACACCGACATCCGCCTTCAGCCGCTCTCCGCCTATCCGGGATTGGCCACCCCGCCCGACAGCGAAGCGGCGCGTCTTTTGGCGCTGCTTAGCGGTTCCATTGAGTTCGGCACGGTTGCATTCGGCACCGAGGGCGGGCTTTTCGATCAGGCGGGCATTCCAACGGTGGTTTGCGGACCCGGCAGCATGGACCAGGGGCATAAGCCGGACGAATTCGTCACCGTCGAGCAATTGCACAAGTGCGATGCGATGCTGGCTCGTTTGGGAGATTACATTTCGGCCGCGTCGTGAGACGTTTATAGCGAGGCCACTGTCTCGCAAGGAAGCAGGGCTGCCTGAGGCCGCCTGATCGGGCGTCGCCACGGATGGCTAGATGTCGGCGTGGCCAGTTGTCTTCGGCCTCGCCGTACTCCGTGCTTGACTACAGCAGTTTACATGCCGCCAAACGGCTTCTTCACCGTCAGCTTGTTGGTCACCGACGTCACTCCAGGAACGCCCCTGGCGATCGCCTCGGCCTTGCCGATCTGGGCAGCTTCCGTGACCGTGCCATTCAGTGTCACCGCGCCATCTTTCGCGATGACACTGATGTCTCCGGCGCTAATTTCCTTGTCCTTCCCGATGGCAGCATAAATCCTACGGCGCAGGGCACGGTTCGCTTTCCTGCCCGCAGGAGCCACAGCGCCCGATGCCGCCATCACGGACGCACCTTGCGCACTGGCCGGCGCACTGGCTGCGTCACCGGTCTGGGACCACGCCGTCGTGGACGCTGCAACGAACCATGCAGCGACCAACAACTCGAGTGCCTTGATTGTTTTCATGGATTACTCCGGTTCATAAAGGTGACGAAATCAGAAACTATGGCGAATGCCGACCATGGCCGCAGTGGTGGAGACACCCGGCGCAACTGGAGCCCCATAGATGATCGTCTGGTTCATCGTCCCCTTGTTGTCGACATAGCCGACTTGCGCGTACGCCTTGGTCCTTGGGGACAGGTTGTATTCGGCACCCACTGCGATTTCGCTCGAGTGATTCGCTGAATGATTCCGGTCCTTCAGGTAGTAGTAGCCGGACGTGATCTTGAAGCGCGGATTGAATTGGTAGCCGAGGCCACCCGACACCATTTCGAAGTCAACGGTGCTGCTCTTCGCCGGGTTCTTGCCGATGCCGTACGAGGCGGACATAGAAAACCCGCTGATCGTATACATCGCGCCGAAATAGTAGAAGCGGTTATTGCTCTGGCCTGTCGCAGGCGCAGCCGGCGCCGCCGGATAGGTCAGCGGGAACGGATTGGTGTCATGTCCGTTGTAGTACACAGCGGACAGGTTCAGACCGTAATTCGAATACTTGAGCACAGCCGACTCACGCGTGCCGCCCTGGAACTGCCCCGCGACGCCACCCGGCGCATACTCTAGCGCAAGCGACGCGCCATAGAATTTTGGCGAACTGTAGACCAGCGCATTGCTGTCATAGAGGGCGCCGATCGGAGCATTCGTGCTGGTGCCGGGCCAGCCGGCCGCCTGATTGATGCCGAGCCACGCAGTCAGGATACTGCCGAAATACTGCGCGCCGCGTACGTCGGTTTCCGCCATCGCGTAGATCATCGGGATGATCTGCCGGCCGGCGTCGAACGTGCCAAACGGCCCGGATGCCCCGATCGTTGCATACTGGTTGAAGATTGCGGTCGTGCCCGGCGTATCGGACAGCCCGAACTTGCCGTTCGTGGTGTTGAACGTGCCTTGCAGCTTGAAGTTGATCTTGTAGCCGCCGCCAATATCTTCGCTTCCCTTCAGGCCCCAGTAGCTGGCATAGATGCCGCCGTCCTTGAGTTGATAGACATGCCCCTGGTTATGCGCAGTCGGCAGGAACGTTGCGGTCGAGGTGCTCTGATACAGGAATCCATTGTCGAGTACGCCGTAGAGCGTAACCGACGACTGGGCATGGGCTGATGCTGAAAAAACTATCAGCACTGCCAGGCTGCCTGACTTCAATTTCATTGTGTCTCCTCCTGGTTTTGGGTGCGCCGGGTGGACCCGGCAGCTTATCGCTTGTTGCTCGAATGAAACTGTGTTGCTGCCACGTCGGTGTCTCAGGCCGACAGGTAGTAATCGCCGAACTGATTCCGTAACTGGTTCTTGAGCACCTTGCCCGTTGCACCGAGCGGCACCGAGTCGACGAACACCACGGCGTCCGGCTTCCACCACTTCGCAACCCGGGCGTCAAAGAACGTGAGCAGTTCGTCCGCGGCGAGCACGCTACCGGGTTTCTTCACGATCAGGAGCAGCGGCCGCTCATCCCACTTCGGATGCCGCGCGGCGATGCATACCGCCGTCGTGACTTCGGGGTGCAGGTACGCGACGTTTTCGATATCGGTCGAACTGATCCATTCGCCGCCGGACTTGATGACGTCCTTGCTGCGATCCGTAATCTGCATGAAGCCGTCGGGATCGATCCTGGCCACATCGCCGGTCGGGAACCAGCCGTCGCGCAGCGGCGGTGTGTCGTCACTGCCGAAATACTCCCGCGCGACCCAATGACCGCGCACGAGAAGGTCGCCAGTTGCAGTACTGTCCCACGGCAGCGCCTTGCCTTCCAGGTCGACGATTTTCATGTCGATGCCAAACACCGGGCGCCCCTGCTTCGCCTGAAGGGCGTAGCGCTCTTCCACGTCCAGAGAAACCTGATGTGCCTTGAAACTGCAGACGGTGCCAACCGGGCTCAATTCCGTCATGCCCCATGCATGCACGACCTCGACGCGATGGCGCTCCTGGAACGCCGTCGTCATCGCTGTCGGGCAGGGAGCGCCGCCGATAATCGTGCGCTTCATCGACGAAAACGAACCCGTGGTCGCGTCGACATGCGCAAGCAGTCCCTGCCAGACTGTCGGTACGCCGGCCGACAGCGTGACCTGTTCGCCCTCGATCAGTTCATGGAGCGACTTGCCGTCCAGCGCCGGCCCCGGAAACACCAGCTTTGCACCCACCATGCAGGCGATATACGGCAGTCCCCACGCGTTCACATGGAACATCGGCACGACCGGGAGGATCACATCGCGCGCCGAACAGTTCAGCGAATCCGGCAGCGCCGCCGCGTAAGTGTGCAACAGGGTCGAGCGGTGGCTGTATAGCACTCCCTTCGGATTGCCGGTCGTCCCGGACGTGTAGCACAGCGATGACGCGCTGTTTTCGTCCAGCAGCGGCCAGTCGAAAGCGTCGCTTTGACCGTCGACGAGATCTTCGTAGCACAGCGGCATCGCCGACAGGCCATGGTCTCGCGGCATGTGCGCGCGATCGGTCATTGCAACGAAGACCTTCGGGCTCTTGACCCGTGGCGCGACGCTCTCGATCAGCGGTAGAAACGTGAGATCAAAGAACACAACGCGATCTTCCGCATGTTCGATGATGTACGCGAGCTGGTCGACGTGGAGCCGCGGATTGAGCGTATGCAACACGGACCCGGCCCCCGATACCGCGAAGTACAGCTCCATGTGCCGGTAGCCATTCCACGCCAGCGTCCCTACCCGCTCTCCCGGCTTGATGCCGAGGCCTGCCAGGGCGTTTGCCATGCGGCGCGCGCGTTGCGCAAGATCCCGGTACCGATACCGGTGAATGTCACCTTCGACCCGTCGCGACACGATTTCCTGTTCGCCATGATGGCGTTCAGCATGCGTGAGCAGCGAAGCGACCAGTAGCGGCTGTTGCATCATCAAACCTTGCATCCTTGTTCCCCTGAATGGCTGTATGTTCCCGCGCGGCCCGGATCACGGTGCCGAATTGCACACCGGTGCCTGCACGGAACTGGTGACCGGATCCTCAAGACTCACGACCAGCTTCCCGTCGACGACCCGAACCGGGAAAGTCGTCAGGCTCAACCCGCCTGCGCCCGGCATGCAGCCGGTTCGCAGGTCGAAACGCAGACCGTGCGCCGGGCAGCGCAGCACGCACCCTTCAAGCTGACCGCTTGCGACCGAGGCCCCGTTGTGGGGACACGCGTTGTCGATTGCGTGGATCGTGCCATCAATGTTGAACAGAACAATGCTGCGGCCATCGACGAAAGCCAGCTTGCGCTGACCTGGCGCGAGTTCATCGACCACCCCAACCGGTATCTGACGTGACATTGCCTGCTCCTTTATCTTCGGACTGCCAACAGCATAGCTCTGACAATCACCTCGGCGAGAGTGGCTTCTGATCATTCAAGTTCATGGATCAGCGCCTCCGCCATCGGCCATTCACCAAACCCTGCCGCTGGATTCAGGTGACCGACTTCGCCGAGGTCGACGAACCGACTGCCCCAGTCTTTCGCCATCGCCGCGGTACGCTCGAACTGCGCGAGCGGATCGTTGCGGCTCGCACCGACAATGCTCGGAAACGGGAGCGGCTCTCGTGGAATCGGTTGCCAACCATTCTGAGCGAGCGCATCGAAGGCCGGATAGCCTGGCGGCAGCGGCGTCTCGAGGTCGGCCGGAGCGGCGAGCAGTGCACCGTGAATCTTGCGGCTGTGCTGCTGGGCCCAATGCACCGTGATCATCACGCCCGCGCTATGCGCGACCAGGATCACCGGGCCATCGATTTTCTCGAGGGCAGCATCGAGCGCCGCGACGCGTGCCGCGCAACTGAGTTTGTCGTGCTCGAGCGGCGGCACCGAGACCGTCTTGGGCAACTTTTGCTCCAGCAGCGTTTGCCAATGCTCTGCGACGTGGTCGCGCAAGCCCGGCACCATCAGGATGGTTGGTGTCATATCGAGAGTCATGAAACGGTTTCCATCCTGATCAGTACGGCTTGTCACCAATAATTCCGGCGCGCTCCATCTTGCGGTGACACGGCGGGTAGTCCATCACTGCATAGTGCTGCGTGCTGCGGTTGTCCCAGATCGCGATGCTGTTGGGTTTCCAACGCCAGCGGACCTGGTACTCCGGAATGTAGGCCTGACTGATGAGATAGCGCAGCAGGTCACCCGCACCCGGATTGGCGTCCTGCCCGAAGCGCACGCGCGCCGGCGTGTGGTAATTGGTGAAATGGGTGGTAAAGGCGCTCACGAACAACACCTTCTCACCGGTCTCCGGGTGCGTACGCACGACCGGATGCTCCGCGTCCGGGAATTGCGCCTTAAGAGCGAGCCGTTTTTCGATCGGCATCGCAGCACCGAAGCTCGCCTCGATGCTGTGGCGGGCGCGCAGGTCTGCGATCTGGGTCTTGATGTGGTCTGGCAGGTTCGCGTAGGCGAGGACCATGTTTGCCCACATCGTGTCGCCGCCGACCGGCGGGCACTCCACGCAGCGCAGGACAGCGCCGAACTGCGGCGCCTCGCGCCAGGTGGCATCCGCGTGCCACGCGTTTTCATACCGGTCGTTGGGCTGATCCGGGTTCTTGTAGATGCGCACGAGGCCCGGATGTTCGGGATCGCTGCCGGCGACGGGATGGTCTTCGAGCGCGCCGAAACGGCGAGCGAATGCGACGTGCTCGGCGCGCGAGATATTCTGATCGCGCAGGAACAGCACCCTGTGCTCAAGCAGCGCCGCCCGGATTCCGGCAAACAGGCTGTCATCGTGGATGGCATCGGCGAGATTCACGCCGACCAGTTCGGCACCGATGGCACACGTCAATTGTTCGACTCGCATGGCCCACTCCTCAGATGACGAAGACCGATGAGCCGGTCGTCTTGCGCGTTTCGAGGTCGCGGTGGGCCTGCGCCGCGTCCTCGAGCGCGTAACGCTGGTTGAGTTCGATCTTGATGCGGCCCGCGGCGACATGCCCGAAGAGTTCGCCGGCGAGTTCGTCCTTCTCGGCGGGGTCGGCGATATAGTCCGCCAGCGCGGGGCGCGTCAGGTAGAGCGAGCCCTTCATGGCCAGAATCTGTGGATTGAACGGCGGGATCGGCCCGGACGCCGTGCCGACGCAGACCATCAGCCCACGGCGCCTGAGCGAATCGAGCGACGCCTCGAAGGTATCCTTGCCGACGCTGTCGAACACGACGTCCACGCCCACGCCGTTGGTCAGTTCGCGCACGCGCTTCGCGACGTCCTCCCGGCTGTAGTAGACGATGTGATCGCAGCCATGTGCACGGGCCACCTCGCCCTTGACCTCGTTCGATACCGTGCCGATCACGGTGAGACCCAGCAGCTTCGCCCATTGCGACACAATCAGGCCGACACCGCCGGCCGCGGCATGCAGCAGGATGGTGTCGCCCGCCCTGAAGTCATGAATGCGGCGCATCAGGTACGACGAGGTCAGGCCTCGCATCGTCATGCCGGCAGCCGTTTCGCAGGAGATCGCATCCGGCAGCTTGATGAGCGGCGCCGCCGGGACCAGGCGTTCAGTGCTGTAGGCGCCGAGTGTGTTGAGAAAGCCCGTGTAGGTCACGCGATCGCCGACTGCGACGTTGGTCACGTCGGAACCGATTGCCTCGACCACACCTGCAGCCTCGACACCCATGCCCGCAGGCAGCGGCACGGGGTACAGGCCAGTGCGGAAGTAGGTGTCGGCGAAATTCAGGCCCACTGCCTCATGGCGCAAGCGAACCTGTCCGGGGCCGGGGTCGCCCACTTCAACGTTTTCGTAGCGCAAAACTTCGGGACCGCCGGTTTCATGGAAACGCACTGCCTTCGCCATGTCAAATCTCCTATTCATTACTCGAACTGCAAATTTATTTGGCCTGTGAAGGGGTGGCCCGTTCTGCTCTCAGGCGCACTTGCCAGGTCTAAAGCTCGCGGGTGACCGTCGGGTCAGCCCCCGGCCTGTTCACGAAGGGCACTCAAACGATCGAGGTCGACGCCATAGTTCCGCTTGCCGATGAAGAAGGCGATTGCCGCGGCGAGAGGTGCAAACGGTACGAGTTGCAACGCGCCGAGCAGCCCGATCCGGTCGGCCACGATGCCCGTCAGGACGGCAGCGGGTGCCAGCCCCAGCAGATTGTTCGCCAGCGTCAGGGTGGCAAACGCCGACGCATGGATCGACGGCGGCGTGAGGTTCGCCACCATCGCACCCGAGGGGCCGGTCGCGCCTGCGCTGAAGAACATGCCGGCGCCAATCACGACGAGCTGTGCCGGACCCGCCGGCATCCGGAAACCGATCGTAAGCAACACGAAGCAGATCAGGCAGAAGGCGACGGCGGTGCTCCACTTTCTTTCCCGCTCATGCTTGCTGAGCCGGTCGGTCAGCACTCCGCACACCACCATGCCGAACGCGGTCGCCAGCACGAACACTGCCGCGCTCATTGCCGCTTTGCCTGTGGACATGCCGTAGTAGCGGTTCAGGAAGCTGGGCATCCATGCCCATACGGCTGCTGGGACCAGCAGATGGATACCGCTGCCGACGTAGGCGCACACGACTGACTTCGTCGAAAAGAGCCCTTTCATCAGCGTGCGAAAGCTCATGCGCACACCGTGGCCCTGCGCTTGCCTGCTCACACTTGCAGGCTGAAGCCGCGCCAGCTGTTTTTCGGTGACGGCAAACCGGTAGAGAATCAGCAGCACGATCCCCAAGGCCGCCATTGCGCCGAACGCCGCGCGCCAGCCCAGGTGAGCCGCGACCGTACCCCCGAGCGCCATGCCCAGCACTGAACCGAACGCCCCTCCCGCCATGAACGCGGCGGTGAGCGTGGAGCGCAGCCGCGCCGGAAAGATGCTGAGCACAACCGCGATGCCGACACTGCCATAGGCGGCTTCACCAATACCGACGAAGGCGCGCGCGAGCAGCATTTCGTTATAGTTCGTCGAGAGCGCACACCCGAGCGTCGCGAGACTCCACATCGCCGCCATCAGGACAATGCTCTTCACGCGACCCCAGCGGTCGGCGAGCACCGACAGCGGAAAGGTGAGCACGCCGACCATCAGCGCGACCACACTGCTCAGCGAACCCAGCCGGGTGTCGGAAAGGTTCCATGCGGCCTTGAGCATCGGGAACACCGCATTCAACACCTGCCGCGACATGTAGTCGGAGAGCAGCAACCCCACCGTCAGGGCAAATACCACCCACGCATACGCGCGCACGTCTTTTTGCGTCGTCGAAACATCGGCCGTCGTGGGCTCAGCATGCGTGAACATGAGTCGTCTCCTTCGTGTCCAGCTCGTTGGCGGCCGCCTTTGCCTTGCAGGGCAAAGCGGCCTTTATGGATAGCGTGCAACCCTCTCCTGCATACCGGAGAGCCCTACCTTTGAAACCCGACCTCCGCGAAGCGTCAGCCGCGCTCCAATCCCTTAGGCCGCGCGCAGCGGCAGGTTCTTAACGCCTGCCTTCCGGTTCGGTGCCATGCCGTTGGCCGCGAGTGTCTCGTCGACCGTCTCGTACTGCACGCCGATCTTGTAGATCTCGCGCGCTTCCTTGCCGCTTGCGATCTCGCGGCCCAGTTCGCGGGCCACGCGCACGCACTGCTCGATCTGCTGCACCGAGGTCATGCGGTTGCCGTGCTGGTCGATGATCGTGTCTTCGATGCCGCAGCGCGGGTGCAGGCCCATGGCCATCGCCATCATGTTGAACGGCAGGACGTTCTTCAGCAACGACTCGGCCGTGACCGTGCCACCGTCCGGCGCACGGTGGACGAAGTTGAAGAAGTTGTGCGGGTTCGGACCGTCAAAGCCGCCGCCGATGCCGATCCACGTCAGGTTCAGCGGCCCCTTGTAGACGCCCTTGCGCACCAGGCGGTCGAGCGTTTCGAGCGCATGGATACCGGTGAGCTGGAAGTGCGGCTGGATGCCCGATGCCTGCAGGCGTCGCAGGTGTTCCTCAACCCAGCCCGGACCCGCGGGCACCGTCATTTCACTGTAGGCAGCCATGAGCGCGGGATTGGCCAGCGACGTGCCTTCCAGGTATTCCGGATAGAGCAACTCCATGATGTTCATCTGCGTGGTGTTGATCGCGACCGTCACCTGATCGGGCTTCGGGTCGAGATCGGCCAGCATGTGACGCGTGTCGTCGGACAGCCACTTCGCGGCCTGGCCGTCGTCTTCCGGTGCAAACGAGATCGAGCCGCCCACCTGGATGATCATGTCCGGCACGGCCGCGCGCACACCCGCGATGAGTTCGTTGAATTTCGACAGGCGCTTGGAGCCCTTGCCATCCAGTTCACGCACGTGCAGGTGCAGGACGGTCGCGCCGGCGTTGTAGCAATCGACGGCCTTCTGGATCTGCTCCTCCATCGTCACCGGAATGTCTTCCGGGAAGTCCTCGGGCATCCATTCCGGGCCATACGGAGCGGTCGTGATGACAACCTTGTCCTGGTTCTCGGGGTGCAGCGAATCGTCGAGGAATTGCATCGTGTTCTCCAATAGGGGGACGGTATTCCGACGCTCGCGACACGGCTGGCCGCATCAAAACTGGTCGGAACATGATGAACCGTTGAGATCGCACGATACGGCAATCCTGCATTACACTTTTGTGATTGGGCGCCATCCTTTTAGGATTTCATGCCACTGCGCGTTAACACCAGTATGTGCGCGCGGGAGGCATTTGCATTACCGGACGGTAAGGCGCTGCCCGTAAGATGCGTGCGGAGGCATAACGATGGAATCGATGCTGAGCTCGGTAGCCATGAACGGCTACTTCGATGTGACGCGGCGGGTCGGACTGAACCCGGTCGAGCTTGCGCAGCAGGTCGGGATCGATACCTCGGCGCTTGCGAATCCGGACGATCGCATTCAGGCAGCCGCCGCGTGCCGGCTGCTGGAACTTACGGCCGAAAAAGCGTCATGCCCAACTTTCGCGCTGCAAATGGCCGAGACCCGGCAGAAGTTCGGTACCGGTGTGGTCAATGTCCTGCTCGCGCACAAACGCACGCTGCGCGAGGTGTTGCTGGCCACTGCCGAATACCGGCATCTGCTAAACGAAGCCCTGGCGGTGTACGTCGAGGACGCGGGCGAAACGGTCACAATCCGGGAAGAACTGGTCGTCGAACCGGGCACCCCAACGAATCAGGCGATCGAACTCGCGGTCGGTGTCCTCTGGCGCCACTCCAGCGCCCTGCTTGGTGATCACTGGAAACCACGCTCCGTCCATTTTGTGCATCAGGGACCGAAAGACCTGACGTTTCATCGACGGTTCTTCGGCTGTCCGTTGGAGTTCGGCAGCGATTTCAACGGCTTCGTGTGCGCAGCCGCCGATCTCGACTACCCGAATCCCGCCGCTGACCCGGAACTGGTGCGATATGCCGAGAGCCTCGCGGATTCACTCAACGTGACGGGTGTCGATTCGACCGCGCTGGAAGTGCGCAAGGCGATCTACTTGTTGCTGCCCCTCGAGCAGGCCACCGTCGAGCGGGTTGCCCGCCATTTATGTCTGAGCGTTCGCACCATGCAGCGCCAACTTGAACTGGCGCATACCAGCTTCTCGCGTCTGGTCGAGGAAGTCAGGGGCGAACTTGCCGTGCGCTATATGAGCAACCCACGCTATCCCATCGGGCGGGTCTCCGCACTGCTAGGCTATTCACAGCAGGGTTCCTTCACGAACTGGTTTAACGCACGCTTTGGCGTGACGCCGCGTGACTGGCGCAACAGCCATTTGAAATGATCGCGCTGCGCCTTGGGCTTTCGAAGGTTTCGGTCGCAAGCCAGCCGTCAAATCACCGAAAGCTCGCCACCACAAATCGCCTGGACACCGGCGCAGACATTCGCCGCTCAATAGTCGACTCGTCCGGCGCAGATAGTGCGACGAGGCCTGTCGACCCAGACAGTCGTGTTCATCACCCACGAGCGTCTGGTGCGCGAGCCAAGACGGATAAACCTTCACTGGTCGCGAACGGCTAATAACTCGTCTCGAGTCCATGCAGCAGTTCGAACGTTGCGTTGAGATCGGCGAGATCGATCGGCGCGATCCGATAGCCAATGTACTGGCGATGCGTGACCAATCCTTCGGAGACGAGCACCTTCAGCGCCTCCCGCAAAGGCGTTTTCGATACGTCGAAGGTGATGCACAGTTCCTTTTCGTCGATCCTGGCACCCGACGGCAACTCGCCTTCATCGATCATCACGCGCAGGCGCGCGCCGATCTCGGCAGCCATGCCGCGAGTGCGCACAAACATTGCAACCCGCGCCAATCGAGGACTCATCTGCGACGTCGTCGGAACCGGAATTGGGAGATGGGTCCAGCGAGTCGACCGCTCAAACCCGAGCGATCGTTTAACCCGCTATCGAGCAAAGGCAAGTCATCGCAATTTTGCATTGTCATTAATTTGACTCGCTCTTTAATAAGTTGAAAAAAGGCACTCCATAGACTAGAGTGGTCCGTAACTTCTATCTGCATACCTATTCTAATCTCCAACACGGGAAGCGGATAACAGGCTATCTCGTCATTGATCACGGCGACCCATGGTGGATCAGCTCTAACGTCTTGGTTGTGCCGATCAGCAATCCGAACTAACCATGGCCGCTTTCCGATGCAAGCCAGCGCAATTTATCCTGATACAGATGCGCGAACGGCATATATAGCAGATTTTTATTTGCAAAAGACTCGACTTTATTTCGATCTGCGCCTATATCGAGACGCAAGGTGTGCCCCGTTGTGCCGCATATGAATCTATCGCGATCCAGGTTTTATTCCAGGAAAGGGGATCACTATGCAATCCGCATGCAAGGTGATTGGCAATGTGCGCTATGTTCGCCGCGCCCTGATTGTTTTCACTCTGATCGCGGTCGCTGCATTCCAGCCTGCCGCAGGCCAAAGTTTCATCATCAGGGATCTCGGCGCGCTCCCCGGTGGCTTTAACTACAGCAACGCTCTCGGGATCAACGAGCGCGGCCAGGTGGTCGGCTATTCGATCACCGCGGGCGGGAACACGCACGCTTGTCTGTTTGAAAAAGGGGGGGTGACAGACCTGGGCACGTTCCCCGGTGGCAGCGATAGCACAGCTTTCGCGGTCAACAATCGAGGCCAGGTGGTCGGTTCCTCCAGCACCGCACGCGGGAACTCGCACGCCTTTCTGTTCGAACACGGGGTGATGACCGACCTGGGTACGCTCCCCGGCGGCGACGTCAGCGGAGCTGCCGGGATCAACGAGCGCGGCCAGGCGGTTGGTTTAGCGTCCAACCTACGCGGGTACGTTCACGCTGCTCTGTTTGAAAACGGCGTGGTGACCGACTTGGGCACGCTCCCCGGTGGCAGCGATAGCGGAGCTTTGGGGATCAACAATCGCGGCCAGGTGGTCGGCTATTCGTCCATCGCAGGTGGGTACGCGCACGCCTTTCTGTATGAACACGGGGTGATGACTGACCTGGGCACGCTCCAGGGTAGTAACGGCAGCAGCCATGCTCAGGCGATCAACAATCGCGGCCAGGTGATCGGCATATCGTCTACCGCAAGCGGGGATGTGCACGGCTTTCTGTTTGAAAACGGGGTGATGACTGACCTGGGCACGCTCCCCGGTCGCAACGACAGTAACGCTTTTGGGATCAACAATCGCGGCCAGGTGGTCGGCGAATCGGATGCCGGAACCAACCCGTACTTGCCGCACGCGTTTCTGTTTGAACACGGGGCGATGACCGACCTGGGCACGCTCCCCGGGGACAACTTCAGCGAAGGTGTCGGGATCACCGAGAGCGGCCAGATCGCGGGTAACTCCACGTCGCACGCTATCCTTTGGACACGAGAAAAATGACTGCCGGTCTCTAGTGGTTCACAAATCATGTTGAAATTGCGGGACGAGCATAGCGCGTGGTCTCGCAGCGCTTGCGCCCTGACGTGCTGTGTGTGGAGCGGTCAGTGGCCGCCACTTACTTTTCGCATCCAGGCGGCATGCTTTGGCTGACGACGCGGCAGTTGCCGTGGAAGTGCGACGGTCCGTTTTCCGGGCGAAGCTGCCGTTCGAATGTCCGCGCGGAAGTTGGTGCCAGCGATCGTAGTTGGCCGGACAGCGACCGATACCATCCGGCCTGACCGTAGCCCAAACCTCGGACTGGCTGGCGAGGGCACAGATTTCCGCACTCCGGCCGGCTGCACCCTCACCTTCGATCACTTCTATCTGACGTTGCAGGCTGCCAACGACGGCATAGGCATCGCGATGGGACCGACTGCGCTTGTATCAGACGACCTTGCTGCTGGCCGACTCGGGGCGCCGGAGGCCAGGCGGCACAGATCATCGCGCAGTGCCTGCACTTTTCATAGGAATGCCGCTCGGGTGCGGATTCGCGTCACTCGTGTCCTCGGGGAGCAAGTTACCGTCAGCAAGACTTTCGTCGGCATGCGCGGTGGCCGGGTAACGCTCCGGATAGAAATGACGCTCGGCAACCTGCGCATCGAACGTATGCGACCACTTTGCAATCACGACCGTAGCAAGGCTGTTACCGATCGTGTTGCAGGTGGCAATCGCCATTGACATGAAACGGTAGACACCGAAAATCACCGCGACCCCTTCGACAGGCAGAATGCCGGTCGACGCCACCGTCGCAGCAAACACCACAAACGATCCGCCCGACACCGTGGCGGCACCCTTGGAGGTCAACAGCATCAACAGAAGTAGACCCACCTGATGCTGCAGCGTAATTGGCACGCCATACGCGTGAGCAATGAACAGCACGCCCATCGACATGAACAGGGACGTCCCGTCAAGGTTGAATGCATAACCCGTCGGCAGCACGAGCCCGACAGTCTGCTTCGCGCAGCCAAGCCGCTCGAGTTTGATCAGAAGACGCGGCAGCGCGCTCTCGGACGACGCAGTGCCCAGCACGATGAAGATCTCGTCCTTGATATAGCGCAGGAAGCGCCACAGACTAAAACCTGCCAGCTTCGCGATGATTCCCATGACCACGGCGATGAACAGGATCACGACCGCATAGAAACTGAAAACGAGCTGGGCAAGCGCAATCAGCACAGCAGTACCGTTGCTACCCACCGAATAAGCGACGGCGCCGAAGGTGCCGAGCGGCGCCAGCTTCATCACCAGGTTGATGAACGAGAACAGGACTTCGGAAACAAGATCGAGTCCCTCGTTGATCCTGACTCGGCGGCGTTCGGGAATCGCGAGTATCCCGATACCGACCATCACGGCCAGCACCACCACCTGCAGCAATTCTCCCTTCACGAAGGCGCCGATAAAGTTGTCCGGCACGATGTGCATGACAAACGCGACGAAGCCTTGTGACTCCATCTTTGCAACCACCGGCGGTGCCGCTCCGACGGCGACGGCCGTCATGCCTTTTCCGGTTTGCAGCAGGTTGCCCGCCAGCAGGCCGACTATCAAGGCAATGGTCGACACCACTTCGAAATAGACGATCGAGCGCCATCCCACGCGGCCCGCGCTCTTGACGTCACCAGCCGACGCGATGCCGTGCACGATGGTGAGAAACACCAGCGGCGCAACACCGGCCTTGATAAGCGACAGGAAGATGTCGCCCAGTACCTTAAGCTGCCCACCCACCTTCGGGAAAATCAGACCGACGGCAATCCCGAGAATCAGCCCGACCAGAACCTGCATGCCCAGCTTGCGGTACCACGGAAGTCTTCTGAGTGGCGGAACGTCCGGCGTTTCGTTTGATGCGATATCGTTGTTCATGATGTGTGCTCCTCCACGCCTTTCACTCAGATGCCGCTGGACAATTCGACGGCGCGATCAACCATGTGCGGCGCGAGGCCGAGATAGTTGGCTGGATCGGTCATGCGATCGATCGCCCGGCGGTCGAAATGCGTGGTGACTTCGGGCAGGGCCGCTAGCGCTTCGGCGAGCGTGCCGCCTTTCTCGTTCACGGTACGGCAAGCGTCGTAGACGATATCGTGAGCCTGTTGGCGGCCGGTGAACGGCGCCATTCCCATCATGACCGCCTCCGCGACGATCAATCCTCTGGTGATGCCAAGGTTGTGTTTCATGCGCTCGGTGTCGACGATCAATCCCCCGAGCGCGAACTTCGCCTGATGCAGCGCACCAGCCGAAAGGATGAAGCTCTCGGGAATCGCAATCCATTCCGCGTGCCACGGGCCCGTGGCGCGCTCGAAATCCTGGATCATCGCGTCGACCATAAGACCCGCGTGCTGACGCACCGCTTTCGCCGCGGCAAGCATTAGTTCGCTGGAAATCGGATTGCGCTTTTGCGGCATGGTGCTGCTCGCTCCGCGCCCCTTGACGAATGGCTCGTACACTTCAGCGAACTCCGTCGACGCCATGATCATGATGTCGAGCGCGATCTTGCCGAGTGAGCCGGTTACGAGTGCGAGCAGGTTGACCGCTTCGGCGAAACCATCGCGCGCCACGTGCCACGTGGTTGCGGGTACGCCGAGCTTCAGTTCATCGGCGAGCGCCTTCTGAACCTCGAAACCCTTGTCGCTGAGCGAGGCCAGCGTGCCCGCGGCCCCTGCGAATTCGACGACAGCCACCCTCGGACGCAGCTCGGCGAGGCGTTGCTGATGCCGGTCGAACATCGCCAGCCAGATCGCGACCTTGTAGCCAAACGTGACGGGCAACGCCTGCTGCAAGTGTGTGCGGCCAGCCATCGGCGTATCGCGGTGTTTCTTTGCAAGATCGACCAGAATCGCGCGCAGTTCGCGTATGTCGCTGTCGATCACATCGAGCGCATCGCGCACCTGCAGCGAGACCGCCGTATCCATGATGTCCTGTGTCGTCGCGCCCCAATGGACGTAGCGGCCCGCTTCGCCGCACATGCCCACGAGCTGGTGAACGAGCGGCAGAATCGGATAACCCACGATGTCTGTCTCCTCGCGCATGTGATCGAAATCGATCCGGTCGATCGTCGATTGACGGGCGATCACTTCCGCCGCGTCGGCCGGAATCACGCCGACGCGCGCTTCAGCCTTGGCCAACGCCACTTCCACGTCGATATAGCGCTGCACGAGCGCGTAATCGGAGAACAGCGCACGCATCTTCGCCGTGCCGAAGGCGTCACGAAACAGAATTGAATCGACCACGGTGCTGGCCATAGGGATAGTGCGACTCGTCATGACGACCTCTTGGAAGTGCAGGAAACCGGTTTAAAAGGGCCGGGGCAATCGCAAAAATCACCGATATGTCCGGACATAAACAAATTAATATGTCCGGACATGTTGAACAAGCTATGATTTACCCTGGCCTCTGATAAATCGACTGCATCGCCACCGAAAAATGAACAGACCGCACTTCGCCGATATCGCCCGCGACCTGACTCAGGGCATTGCGTCCGGCCGCTATCCGGTGGGCTCGTATCTGCCCACCGAACTTGAACTGCGCGACCACTATCAGACGAGCCGGCATACGGTTCGCGCAGCACTGCATGAATTGCAGCAGTTGGGGTTCGTGTCGCGGCGCAAGAACGCGGGAACGCGCGTCGAATCGGCGCAGCCGAAAAACGAGTTTCGGCCGTCGCTCGCATCGGTGGACGATCTCGTGCAGTTCGGCTCAGAGCACTTGCGTCTCGTGCAATCGACGGAGGAGATCAGCGCAAGCGGCAAGCTCGCCAGGACGCTGAAATGTGCCGACGGTGCGCGATGGCTGCGCGTGTCGAGCCTGCGCATCGACGGCGACATAGAGAGTCCGCCAGTCGGTTGGACCGACGTATATATCGACCCGGCTTATACGGAAGTCGCAGAGGCTGCACGAGCTCAACCGGATACGCTGATCAGTTCGTTAATCGAAGCGCGCTATGGTCGCTGCATCGCGGAGATCCAGCAGGACGTGCACGCCGCTCTGATTTCGCAGGAGATGGCGGAAAGACTGAAAGTCAAGAAGGGGACTGCGGCGCTTGAGATTGTGCGGCGCTATCTCGACTCCGCGGGGGAAACCTTCGAGGTGTCGATTAGCGTCCATCCGGCCGAACGCTTCTCGGTTTCGATGCGACTGAAGCGCTCCGACGCTTAGCTTATCGCGTCGACTGAAAACGCTATGTCCTTCTGTGCTTCGAGCACCCTCAGACGCTCAGCCAACGCAGCCCTGATCGAGTCGTAGGCACCGCCGCCAAGCGTCAGGCGTAACGGCGGATGTGCCAGGTCCGCCGCGACGATCATTGCGGTGACCGTCTTGCCGGCATCGCCCCGAATTGCAAAGCTGTTGGACGCGATTGCCCGCCTGACGTCGCCCGCCGGAGTATCGTCGTACTCGGGCATCGGCACCGCGTGATCGAGACCGGCACCGAACTGCGTGCTCGTCGGCCCCGGCTCCACGATCACGAAGTCGATGCCGAATGGCCCCACCTCCTTCGCTACTGACTCGACGAAACCTTCGATGCCCCATTTCGTAGCGTGATAGAGGCTGAAATTCGGATAAGCGATCTGTCCACCTTCGGACGAGACCTGAACGATCCGGCCGCCGCCCTGGCGGCGCAGGTGAGGCAGCGCCGCGCGGATGACCTGAATCGATCCTGTGAGATTGGTGGCAATCTGCCGCTCAATCTGTTCATCGGTCACTTCCTCGGCCGCGCCGAATAGCCCGTAGCCCGCGTTGTTCACGACCACATCGATGCGGCCCATCGCTTCGAATGCGGCGGAGATATTCGTGTGCACCTCGCGGATGTCGGTGACATCGAGTGTCAGCACATGCAACCGGTCGTCGTACTGTTGTTTCAGCTCATCGAGCGCCCCTTCGTGCCGCAGCGTCGCGACGACCCGATCGCCGCGTTGCAGCAGGCGCTCCGCGAGTAGCCGGCCGAGGCCTGACGACGTGCCGGTGATAAACCAGGTCTTCATCATGATGTGTCTCTTCACAGGGTGGATGGAATGGCATTGCCTGATCACCAGTCTAGGTACCCGTCATTGGTCAGAGAAGTCTCTATAGTACGTATGACCCCGTGAAAATTCGCCACCAATGACCAAGCCGACACTTGCCGATCTCACCGCGTTTTCCGCTGTCGCAACGCATCGGAGTTTCCGCCGTGCCGCCGATGCACTCGGCGTTTCGCGCTCCTCGCTAAGTCACGCCATGCTCGCCTTGGAGCGCGAATTGGGCGTACGCCTGCTCAACCGCACGACGCGCAGCGTGTCGCCGACAGAAGCCGGCGAAGCATTGCTCGCTCGGCTTGCACCCGTGCTCCGCGATCTCGACGAAGCACTGGATGCCGTCGCCGATGCGCGCGGCAATCCGAGCGGCACGCTCAGGATCAATGCCAATGAGAGTGCGGCGCGACTGTTATTGAAAACGGTGGTGCCGCGTTTCCTGAAGCGCTTTCCCGGCATGGCGCTCGATCTGGTTGCAGAGGGACGGCTCGTCGATATCGTCGAGCAAGGTTTCGATGCCGGAGTACGGCTTGGCGAGTCGATTCCGCGCGACATGGTGGCGGTGCGCATCAGCGGTGATCTTCGCTTCGTAGTCGTTGCAGCGCCTTCGTATCTCGCAGGTCGAACACCACTCATCACGCCCGACGACCTTGGTAGCCACGACTGCATTCGCCAACGTCTGCCGAGCGGCAAACGCTACCGCTGGGAGTTCCGCAAGCACGGGCAGGAGGTGGCAATCGATGTTCCCGGCGTGCTCACGCTGGATCACAACGGTCTGATGGTCGAGGCCGCGTCCGATGGTTTGGGCCTCGCGTATGTACCGGAGTCCACGGCCCGCGACTGGCTGGACGACGGCCGGTTGGTTACCGTGCTGGAAGATTGGTGCCCGTTCATCCCGGGGCTCTGCCTGTACTATCCCGGGCATCGCCACGTGCCTGCTGGTCTGCGGGCGTTCATAGACGTGCTAAGAGAGGTCAATCACTAGCGCGTGTGAATGTTCATCCGAAGAATTTATTGAGATGCCGCACGGTTTCTTCCGGTTGCTCATCTGGAATCCAGTGCCCGGTATTGGGTAGCTTTAACACTGTCGCGTCAGGGGCAGCCGTGCCAAGGAAAGCGGCGAGGAAGTCGTAGCTGATATCGTTGACTTCGGCGTAAGCGTTCGTGAAACCTGGCAGCGTCGCGACAAGGTCGGCGTCGTCGATCGGACCGAGTGATGAAGGAGGCATGTGATTTCCTAGAACATTGTGTTGGCGTTCCTGGAAGAGGTGGGTACCGGCTGCAATACGTCCCAATGCTCCAATATCTTGCCATCGGCATCGAAGCGGAAAATGTCGACACCCGCAGTTTCCTGACCGGCCCATTCCAGGTAGCGCACGTGCACAAAAGCAAGATCGCCATCTATCGCAATGCGTTTAACCTCGCATGGAATGCGCCCGGCCTGCTTGATGTAGCCCAAGATGCCATCGAGCCCATCTGGAAAAAGCGGATTGTGTTGAATATATGGCCCGCTCACGAAATCCGGATACAGGTTCGCCTGGCCCTTGTTGAAGATCTTCTCGTAGATAGTGTCAAGCACTTGTAGGACGTGATCCCTGTTCATGATTTCGCCTCCGTGTTTCGTAGCCCTCATTGGAAGCGTTCTTTGGAAGATGATCCATACCTATATGGTGCTAAAACATAGCAATTCGTCTCATTCTGCTAGGATACGGACATGAATGCGTTGAACGGTTGGTTGAAAGCAGTCCGTGCCGACGGCTTGGTGCTGGTGCGCACACGCGTGGCAGGCCCATGGGGGTTCGAGGTGCAACCTCGCAACGCCGTGGTGTTCCACTTCGTGGCGGAAGGGCGTGCTTTCGTGCGCCAACCCGAGACGAAAACGATGGAATTGCAGGCTGGTGAACTAGTCTTGTTCCCGCGTGGCAGTGCGCATGAAGTGGCGCATTCTGGGCGAGGCAAAGCCATGCCGCTGGAAACGTTCCTGGCTATGCGTGATGGTGTCGTCGACCGCGACCCAAAGGCCACCACGCTGATTTGCGGCCAGTTCGACATAGATCAGCACTTGGCGCTTCCCGCGTTGCGGGCGCTACCACAAGCCGTGTCGCTCCGCGCTGGAATGGAACCTGGATGTTCACCGCTATGCGACACGTTGCGGATGCTTCGTAACGAAGTGGAGACGCCGAACTTCGGGAATCAGATCGTGGTTCGTAACCTGCTCTCGTCCTTGTTCGTCTACTTCATGCGCGATTGGGCCGACGCTGCATCTCCGGCAACAAACGACTGGTTTTCGGCGCTGCGTTCGCCGCACATCACACGGGTTCTCGCGCGCATACACGAAGCACCCGAACGTGCGTGGACACTGGAGGATCTCGCCAAAGAAGCTGGTTTGTCGCGCGCTGCGTTCGCCCGCAACTTCAGCAATTCAGTAGGTGAACCACCGCACAGCTATCTAACGCGCTGGCGCATGGGGATTGCCGCTCAACTGCTCGAGCAGACCGATCTGCGACTTCGCGATATCGCCGCGCGCGTTGGATACGAGTCAGAATTTTCCTTCAGCCGCGCCTTCAAATCGACTCGTGGCGTCGCGCCGATTCAGTATCGGCGCGCGAGACTCGATTGTCGCTGAGGGAAGTCCTTGCAAACAGAATCGGCCGATTCCGGTCCGACGCCGAACCCGCATATTCGCGGCGAGGAGGTCGACTACATGATCATCATTCAACTTCGCAGGGATCGATGTGCGGTGGAAATGCGTGTCCACGACACAATTCAAGCGAAGTATCAGCGCGGGCCGTGGCGAAGCCCGATGATGGCGTTGAGCCTGGAGCTGACCTTCATCAGGCGATCGGTGACTGGCTAGCGACGAAAACCGCCAATTGAGCTGCGAAAGCACGTTTGTAGGCGGGCCGCGCTTCGCCGCGGGCGACATAGGCGGAGAGGTTCGGATATTCGTCCAGCAGCCCCGATGCTTTCAACCTCAGTAGCACCGACACCATAATCAGGTCGCCCGCGCTGAACGCACCATCGAGCCAGTCGGCGTTGCCAAGGCGATCGGACAGCTCGCCGAGCCGGTCACGGATGCGATCCTCGACGATAAGCAGGCGCTCGTCGTACCAGGTCTTGTCCCGCTCCATGAATTTGGTGGTCTGGAGATCGAGGATCGGCGGCTCAACCGTGTTGAGCGCGGCAAACATCCATGCGATCGCGCGTGCCCGGGCATTCGCATCGTCAGGTAGCAGGCCTGCGTGGCGCTCTGCGATATAGAACACGATCGCCCCCGACTCGAACAGGACAAGCGTGCCTTCTTCATAGGTCGGAATCTGCCCAAAAGGATGAAGCGCTCGATGCACGGGTTCCTTCATTGCACCGAACGAAACAAGACGAACCTCGTAAGCTTGGCCGACTTCTTCAAGCGCCCAGCGAACACGCATGTCACGCGCCAGTCCTTTGCCGCGATCGGGCGACCGTTCAAAGACGGTGATAACGGGGGTCAGTGGAGGGGGCACGGTGATTTCTCCTTTGCTGGATGTCTCGTTGAGTGCCGGATACGCAACTCCAGCGCTCACCTACTCGACGTTCGAGATCGGGCTAAATCGACATCGCTGAACTAATTTTATTAGACGCCCCAATTGCCGACCTTCGTGGCCGGAGGGTCAGGGTCGCCTTGTGCCTGATACATGCCGACCTGCGGGACTGCCTCATCCATTCAGCATCGGACCGTGGCCGGCCACCAGGCGACATTCAATCAATCGCTCCAAAGCGGACATAGGGATGATTTGCAGACCATTCTCCGATATGCTGCTTTATGCATTTCAGCGAGAGGAGAATCATGAGTAAAGTATTCGTCAACATTGGACTTAGCCTCGATGGCTACATGGCACCGGAAGGAATGACCATGGAGAATTGGGACACGCCTGAGTACAAGAACTGGGGCGCCAAGTGGGGTGCGCTGATGGCCTGGATCTTCAATCAACAGTACTTCCGCCAGAACCTCAAGCTCGGACCTGGGGGAGAGACCGGCCCGGTCAATGACCTGCTTCGCAGCACCACGGAGCGCATCGGCGCCAACATTATGGGCAAGCGAATGTTCGAGCAAGGCGAGCGCGCATGGCCGGAGGAGGCTCCGTTTCACACACCGGTATACGTTCTTACGCACGAGAAACGCGAACCCTGGGTGCGCCCGGGTGGGACGATCTTCCACTTCATCAATGACGGGCCGGAGCGTGCCCTTGAGCTGGCTCGGGAATCCGCAGGCAGTCGTGATATTCGTATCGCGGGTGGAGCCGATGTGATCCAGCAATACCTGACCATGGGTGTCGTTGACGAGCTGGAAATCGCCTTGTCACCCGTGTTGTTCGGCGGTGGGCGGCGTCTCTTCGAGAACCTGGGCGAGCCAGGGCCGCAGTTTCGCATTGACAGGGTTCTTGATGGTCCAGCCGCCACACACTTGCGCTATGTGCGTCAGTGAGGGCTGCCTGACAATCGGTTGCGCGGACGGTCCGATTTTCCTCAAACGCGCCAGACCTCGTAGGGCACCGGCTTTCCACGTCTGGAAAGCCGGCGGGTCCAGCCCGCAGTGCCGCATTCCCCACAAACGAAGGGTCAGCATCATTCCGTCAAGCTCACGCGCCTTGTCAGTGATGCAGTAGGCGTGCCGCCTGGGTCGCTCCTGATAGACCCGACGATCGATGAGCCCGTTGTCCTCCATTGTTTTGAGGCGCTGGGTAAGCAGGTTGGGCGACATTCCGGTCTGTGCCTGAATGCCGTCGAAGCGGTCATTCCCCATTCTCAACTCGCGCAGGATCAGGAATTCGCTGTCTTGCCTTAGCTGCGATCAAGACTGCTCAGAGCACCAAAGAATCCTCGCAGGATCGATGTTCGTTGGCGGTTCTTGTCGGGACCTTTGGCCGCGACGAAACGCAATATCAGCGAAGGTAATTCCAGTATCGCGGTCTATCTCATCTGCTGCTTGTAGATTGCCGCGATGACGGGATCATAGATCTCTTACCTTTTATTTGTAGAGCCAAGGCTTATAGGCAATCTCGATGTTGTATCCGTCCGGATCGCCGATGTTCGCCGCGAAGTAGTCGGCACGCCATTCGGGCCGAAGGCTCGGTTCCTTCTTTGAAGTAGCTCCCGCGTCTATCGCCGCCTTGTAGCTGGCCCTGACAGCGTCCGCGCTCCTGGCGGTGAATGCGACGTAAAGGTCTTTGGCGACTTCGCCATTCTTCAGCCAGAAACCCGGATTGCTATTGATCGCGAAACCGTGCAGTTGATCGAATTTGTAGGGCATGTCGATGCCAAGCGGCTCAAGCAGCTTCTTGTAAAATTCGCTCGACCGTTCCAGGTCAGAGACGGGGAGATAAATATGGTCAATCATGGCTTTCCTCTTCTAGTGAAGACAATGTATGCGGACACGATCGTTCTCCTACTTTGTTAATCGATTACCGAAATTCCAATGAAGACCCTTGGGCCGTAGCCCGCGTTATTAACCAAGAAGGCGTTTTACTTGTTGCCGCCGTTCGCGAAGATGATTTCTCCCGTGAGCCAGCCCGCATCATCCGAGGCAAGAAATACGGCCACACGTGCGATGTCCTCGGGTTGGCCGACGCGGCCCAGCGGAGTACTGGCGATTATCTGCTTCTTAAACTCCGCTCCCATGACGCCTGCCGCTTGCGCACCCTCCGTTTCGGTTCCACCGGGACTGAGAGCGTTAACGCGGATTTTCTTGGGGCCGAACTCTTTTGAGAGCACGCGCGTCAAGCCATCGACAGCGCTCTTTGACGCCACGTAGATCGAAAGGGTCGGGTCGGCAGCGACACTCTCCGTCGATCCGATGTTGATAATGCTGCCGCCTTCCGCACCGAAGGCCGGCAAAGCGGCTTCGATCATGAGGAACGTGCCAAGCACATTCGTGTTGAACTGACGGTGAAACTCCTGCTCGCTGAACTGCTCGAAGGGTGCAAACGAGAAGACGCCCGCGTTGTTCACGAGCACATCCAGACGGCCGAAGGTATTTTTCGCCTCCGCGACGAGGCGTTGCGCGTCGGACCTCTGCGCCACGTCGCCTTGCACGGCGATAGCTCGCCCGCCTTTGCCGGTGATCTCACGCACCACCCGTTCCGCGCCCGCTTGATCGCGCACGTAATTCACGATCACCACCGCGCCTTCCGCGCCGAAGGCTTTTGCAATGCCCGCTCCGATTCCTTTTGAAGCGCCTGTCACTATCGCAACCTTATTGTCGAGCCGTTTCATGATGCATCACCTCGTTTGAACACCTCGTTTGTCGGTGATGCAAATCTATCAATTCCACCAGGCGCGGACTAGACGTTAATTTTGGATAGCATCGATCCCATTGAGGAATGGATCAGTCGTCCATTTCGGCGAGCAGCTCAGCCAGAAAGTCAACAAACACGGCGACTTTGCTGGGCAGACTGCGGGACGCGGGTCGCACGGCACTGATCGGAATTCTGGCCGGCTCACAATCGCGCAGGATTCGCCGCACGGTTCCGGCGCGTATGTCGGCCGCAAAAAGCCAGTATGGCGCCTGGGTGATACCGAGGCCGGCAAGGACCGCGGCGCGTTGCTCTTCGCCATCACTGGTGCGAAACGATGCCGCCGCCTGATGGGATACCACCCCAGCGCGGCTGGCGAAGGTCCAGGGTCGCGGTCCATCCCGTGAGACAAAAAACACGCCGTCGTGGCGGTCGAGATCGCTCGGTCGCTTCGGCACTCCTCTGCGTTCCAGATAGTCCGCAGACGCTACGGCGACGAGGGCGAACTCGCCGATCTTGCGTGCGATAAGGCTCGAGTCCGCAAGGGCGCCATTGCGAATGGCGAGGTCGACGCCCTCGTCAACGAGATTGATCGTCCGCTCGGAGACGAGCGACTCGACAACGACCTTGGGATAGCGAACGCGGAACGCAGGGAGTTGCGGCACGACATAGAGTCGAGAGAAGGCGGGCGCGGCGCTGACACGCACCACGCCGGACGGCGAGACCTGTCCCGAACCGATGCGGGATTCCGCTGCCTCGAGATCGCTGATGAGTCGTACGGCAGATTCGTAGAAGTCGCGCCCGGCCTCGGTCAGGCTCAGGCTGCGGGAGGTGCGCATAAGAAGCTGCGCACCGAGATGTTCTTCGAGCGCGGCAACCTGTTTGCTGATCGCCGGCTGCCCTGTCCCAAGCTCACGCGCAACCGCTGAAAAGCTCCCGCTTTCTACGACGCGCACGAATATCTTGATGCCTTCGAGCCGATCCATCCGATCCTCCTACGGGGAATGGGCTATCTTACTAGAGGGTGTTAGGCACCTGGACAGCCGGCGCGACATGTACAAGCATGAGCATGGCGAAGACAACAAAGTGCAGGCCTGCTAACGTTTCGGGCAGACGTTCGTAGTCTCGCGCCAGTCGCCGGAACCGGTTGAGCCAGCCGAAACTACGCTCGACAACCCATCGGCGCGGCAGCAGCACGAAGCCCTTCTTTGCCTCTGGCAGTTTGATAATCTGCAGTTCGATGCCTTCGTCATGCGCAGCCTGTCGAGCCGTATCACCGGTATAGCCTTGGTCAGCGAATGCAAGCTTTACCGTCTGACCGGTTGCTTGCTGAACCTGACGGGCAAGCTCGGCTACCTGTGCGCGCTCCTGCTCGTTGGCCGGCGTGATGTGCACCGCCAGCAACAAACCTAACGTGTCGACAGCCATATGGACTTTGCTGCCTCGCTTGCGCTTATGACCGTCGTAACCCGCGCGCGGTCCGCTCTCGCAGGTGGACTGCAGAGTGCGCCCATCCAGAATCACCGCACTGGGCTGGCCCTGACGCTCCTGCGCGACCCGAATTACGGATCGCAGATCACTGACCATTGCCTCGAAGCAGCCCGCGTTCAACCAGCGTTGCGTTTGCTGGTAGACCAACTCCCATGGCGGAAAATTGGTCGGCAGCATACGCCACGACGCACCCGCCCGCGCCATCCAGCGCAACGCATTGAACATCTCGCGCAGTTCATACCGCCGCTGTGGAGCATCTTCATTCATCAACGTTAGATAGGGAGCGGCAAAGCTCCACTCTTCATCCGAGACATCTGTCGGGTATGGCTTGCGTTCTGTCATTCCGCCAGGGTACCAGGTCTGGCGAAAAGTGCCTAACACCCTCTAAGGAATAGATCATGCATGATCATGGGCAAATCTATTCCGGAATTGAGGGGGCCTCTCCGGGCCGTTTTGCGGCTCTTGTGACGAAGCATGAGGTAGTTACCTTGGGAAAGCTCGGCGTGTGAGATAGTCAAACCTCACTGAGTGGAGCCTATGGCCACAAAAAATCCATCACACCTGGCGCATTGCCAATGTGGCGCGGTCGAGATCAGCGCCTGGGGTCAGCCCATTATGGTCAATGCGTGCTACTGCGACGACTGCCAGACGGCAGCCCAACGTCTCGCCGCATCCGCCAATTCAGGGCGAGCGTCCAGCGTCGACGGCGGCACGGAGTTCATGGTGTTCCGCCGCGATCGCATTGCCTGCACGCGGGGCGCAGACCGACTCCAGGCGATGAGGCTGACCGCCCCCTCGAAGACCAGACGGATGATCGCGAGTTGCTGCGCAACACCGATGTACATGGCCTTTGACGACAAGCGGCCCTGGGTGTCAGCGTTCCGCACCCCTTTCGGAGCGGATGCGCCGCCGGTGGAAATGCGGATCTGCACCCGATTCAAACGCTCGGAAGTGGAGGCCGAAGACGGCTTGCCCAGCCATCCCGGATACCCTCCCGCAATGATGGTCCGGATCCTGGCCGTCTGGCCGTTCATGCTGTTCAGCAGGCCGGTCGGCGCTTTGCCGTAGCGCGATTGTTCGATGCCATTGGACTCATTCCCCCGGCACCCTCACCCACCCCTCCATCAACACTCGCGCACTACGACTCATAATTGCTTTGGTGACCGTCCACTCCCCGCCTTCCTCCCGAGCCTCGGCCCCCACTCGCAGCGTCCCCGACGGATGTCCGAACCGCACCGCATCCCGCGCGCCACCTCCCGCGGCAAGATTCACCAGCGTCCCTGAAATCGCCGCCGCCGTACCAATCGCAACTGCTGCCGTCCCCATCATCGCGTGATGCAGCTTACCCATCGACATCGCCCGCACCAGCAGATCGACGTCACTCGCGGCAACGCGCTTGCCGCTAGAAGCCACGTAGTCGGCAGGCTTGGCGACAAACGCAACCTTCGGCGTATGCTGCCGCGTCGCGATCTCATCGATGTTCTTGATCAGGCCCATACGCACCGCACCATGCGCGCGAATGGTCTCGAACATCGCGAGCGCCTTCTCGTCGCTATTGATAGCGTCCTGTAGTTCGGTGCCCTTATAACCGATCGCTTCCGCATCCACGAATATGGTCGGGATACCGGCATTGATCATCGTCGCCTTCAGCGTGCCGACACCCGGCACCTCGAGGTCATCGACCAGATTCCCCGTCGGGAACATCGCGCCGCCCGCGCCCTTCTCTTCGGCAGCCGGGTCCATGAACTCAAGCTGAACTTCAGCCGCCGGAAACGTCACGCCATCGAGTTCAAAGTCGCCGGTTTCCTGCACAGCGCCATCGGTAATAGGCACATGCCCGATGATCGTCTTGCCGATATTCGCCTGCCAGATGCGCACAACAGCCACACCGTTCTGCGGAATCCGGCTCGCATCGACGAGACCCGCGCTAATCGCAAACGGCCCCACCGCGGCAGAGAGATTCCCGCAATTGCCGCTCCAATCGACGAAAGCCTTGTCGATGGAAACCTGCCCGAACAGATAGTCCACGTCATGATCCGGCTTGCTGCTCTTCGCGATAATGACCGTCTTGCTCGTGCTGGAAGTCGCGCCGCCCATACCGTCGATCTGCTTGCCATACGGGTCCGGGCTGCCGATCACACGCATCAGCAGCGCATCGCGCGCCGCGCCTGGCACCTGGGCGGCCTCCGGCAAATCCTGCAGCCGAAAGAACACACCCTTGCTAGTGCCGCCGCGCATGTACGTCGCCGGAATCTTGATCTGAGGTTTGTGAGCCATGAAAGTAGTGTCCTGATGAGAGAGGCTCAAAAGCCTTAAGCCGCAGCCTTCGTCGATTCAAGAAAGTCCTGCGCGAAGCGTTGCAACACGCCGCCGGCTTCGTAGATCGACACCTCTTCCGCCGTATCCAGGCGGCACGTCACCGGCACCTCGACGCGCTCACCACTCTTGCGATGAATCACGAGCGTGAGGTCGGCGCGCGGTTTGCGTTCGCCGATCACGTCGAAGGTTTCGGTGCCGTCGATTGCGAGCGTAAGACGATTCACGCCAGGCTTGAATTCCAGCGGCAACACGCCCATGCCCACCAGATTCGTGCGGTGAATCCGCTCGAACCCTTCCGCAACAATCGCTTCCGCGCCAGCAAGACGCACACCCTTCGCTGCCCAGTCGCGCGACGAACCCTGGCCGTAGTCAGCACCGGCAATCACGATCAGCGGCTGCTTGCGCTCCATGTAGGTTTCGATTGCTTCCCACATGCGCGTCACCTTGCCCTCAGGCTCGATGCGCGCCAACGAACCCGCCTTCACCTTGCCGTCTTCCAGCACCATCTCGTTCTTCAGCGTCGGATTCGCGAAGGTGGCGCGCTGCGCGGTCAGGTGATCGCCACGGTGCGTTGCGTACGAATTGAAGTCCTCTTCCGGCAAGCCCATCTTGGCGAGGTACTCGCCCGACGCACTGTCCGCCAGAATCGCGTTCGACGGCGACAGGTGGTCGGTCGTGATGTTGTCGCCCAGCACAGCCAGCGGACGCATGCCCGTAAGCGTGCGCTCACCGGCAAGCGCGCCTTCCCAATACGGCGGACGGCGGATATACGTGCTCATCGGACGCCAGTCGTACAGCGGATCAGCCTTCTCACCCGTATCGACGGAGACCGCGAACATCGGCTCATACACTTTGCGGAACTGCTCCGGCTTCACGCTCGAAGCGACGATCGCGTCGATCTCTTCATCCGACGGCCAGATGTCCTTCAGCTTGATCTCGTTGCCGTCAGCGTCGACGCCCAGCACATCCTTCTCGATGTCGAAGCGGATCGTCCCGGCAATCGCGTAAGCCACCACCAGCGGCGGCGAAGCGAGGAAGGCCTGCTTCGCGTACGGATGAATACGGCCGTCGAAGTTCCGGTTGCCGGACAGCACGGCCGTCGCATACAGATCGCGATCGACGATTTCCTTCTGGATCACCGGATCCAACGCACCCGACATGCCGTTGCACGACGTGCACGCATATGCGACCACGCCGAAGCCCAATTGCTCCAGTTCCGGCAAGAGGCCCGCCTCTTCCAGATACAGCGTGACCGCCTTCGAGCCCGGCGCGAGCGACGTCTTCGCCCACGGCTTGCGGGTCAGTCCGCGTTGATTGGCGTTACGCGCCAGCAAACCGGCGGCGATCATGTTGCGCGGGTTGTTGGTGTTCGTGCAGCTCGTGATCGCAGCGATGATCACCGCGCCGTCTGGCATGAGACCCGGCTCGTTCTCTACCTTGCCGCTGATCCCACGCGCGGCCAGTTCGGAAACCGGCAAACGGCGATGCGGGTTTGACGGACCCGCCAGCGTGCGCACCACGGTAGACAGATCGAACGTCAGCACGCGTTCATACTCGGCGTGCTTCAGCGTATCGCCCCACAGGCCGGTTTCCTTCGCGTAGGTCTCGACCAGCTTGACGAGTTCGTCGTCGCGGCCGGTGAGCTTGAGGTACTTGATGGTCTGCTCGTCGATGTAGAACATCGCCGCTGTCGCGCCGAATTCGGGCGCCATGTTGGCGATGGTCGCGCGATCGCCGAGCGTCAGGTTGGCCGTGCCTGCACCGTAGAACTCGAGGTACGCGCCGACCACTTTCTCTTTGCGCAAAAATTCGGTGAGCGAGAGCACGACGTCAGTCGCCGTGATGCCCTCAGCCGGCTTGCCCGTGAGTTCCACACCGACGATATCCGGCAGCCGCATATAAGACGCGCGGCCCAGCATCACGCTTTCCGCTTCAAGACCGCCCACGCCGATTGCGATCACACCGAGCGCATCCACCATCGGCGTATGCGAGTCGGTGCCGACCAGCGTATCGGGGAAGGCCACACCATCTTTCACCTGCACCACCGGGCTCATGCGCTCGAGGTTGATCTGGTGCAGGATGCCGTTGCCAGGCGGAATCACGTCGACGTTCTTGAACGCGCGCTTGGTCCAGTTGATGAAGTCGAAGCGGTCTTCATTACGGCGATCTTCAATGGCGCGGTTCTTCGCGAACGCATCCGGATCGAAACCACCGCACTCGACGGCGAGCGAGTGATCCACTACGAGCTGCGTCGGCACGACCGGGTTGACCATCGCGGGATCGCCGCCTTGTAATGCAATCGCATCGCGCAGACCAGCGAGGTCGACCAGCGCGGTCTGGCCGAGAATGTCATGACACACCACGCGCGCCGGGAACCACGGAAAATCCAGCTCGCGCTTGCGTTCGATAATCTGCTTGAGCGAAGCCGTCAGCGTCACCGGATCGCAGCGGCGCACGAGGTTTTCGGCCAGCACGCGCGAGGTGTACGGCAGCTTGTCATAGGCGCCGGGCTGGATTGCATCGACGGCGGCACGCGTGTCGAAGAAGTCCAGTTGGGTGCCGGGAAGGCGTTTGCGGTTGGCAGTATTCATGGCGTAGGGGACAAAACAATAATGATCCGGGGACGATGGCGGCAGCCGTGCTTCACAATCCGCTGCCCCTCTTTCAGACGGCGCAACGCTCGCGTATCAATCGGACAGTCTGTGTAGTTTAGCTCGCGGTGGCGCGCCGGCTTGCTGCGTGTTTCGTTGATGCGCCGCACAACGTACCGCACGCCGCCCCGCAAAAAAACAGCCTTGGCTCGGGGGTTCCAGCGAGCCAAGGCCAAACTTCATTACGCCGCTCTCGTGAGACGCAATGGAGGAGAAACGCTTGCGGTTTTGCGCTTACAGGCTTAGACGCGTTTGGCCAGCGGCACGAAGGGCAGATCGTCGGGACCGGTGTAATTTGCGCTTGGACGAATGATCTTGTTATCGATCCGCTGCTCGATGATGTGCGCGCTCCAGCCTGCGGTGCGGGAGATCACGAACAGCGGCGTGAACATCGCCGTGGGCACGCCCATCATGTGATACGAGACCGCGCTGAACCAGTCGAGATTCGGGAACATCTTCTTCACATCTGCCATCACTGTTTCAAGTCGCTCGGCGATATTGAACAGCTTCAGGTTGCCCGCTTCCTTCGAGAGCTTCTTCGCGACTTCCTTGATGACCTTGTTGCGGGGGTCGGAAATCGTGTACACCGGGTGACCGAAGCCGATCACCACTTCCTTGTTTTCGACGCGCTTGCGGATATCGGCTTCGGCCTCATCCGGCGTCTGATAGCGCGACTGGATCTCGAACGCGGCTTCGTTCGCGCCGCCGTGTTTCGGGCCGCGCAGCGCACCGATTGCGCCGGTAATCGCCGAGTAGATGTCCGAACCCGTACCGGCGATCACACGGCCGGTGAACGTCGACGCGTTGAATTCATGCTCGGCGTACAGGTTCAGCGACACATGCATCGCATCGACCCATGCCTTCGACGGTTCCACACCGTGCAGCAGGTGCAGGAAGTGACCGCCGATCGAATCGTCATCGGTTTCGACTTCGATGCGCTTGCCGTTGTGCGAGTAGTGGTACCAGTACAGCAGCATCGAACCGAGCGATGCCATCAGCTTGTCGGCGATGTCGCGTGCGCCCGACAGGTTGTGGTCGTCCTTCTCGGGCAGCACCGTGCCGAGCACCGACACGCCGGTGCGCATCACATCCATCGGGTGAGCAGCGGCCGGAATCCATTCCAGCGCGGCTTTGACGTTCGCGGGCAATCCGCGCAGCGCCTTGAGCTTGGTCTTGTACGCGGTCAGTTCAGCCTGCGTCGGCAGCTTTTCGTGGACCAGCAGATACGCGATTTCTTCGAATTCGCATGCACCGGCGATGTCGAGAATGTCGTAGCCGCGGTAGTGCAGATCGTTGCCGGTCTTGCCGACCGTGCAAAGGGCAGTGTTGCCAGCCGTCACGCCAGACAGGGCGACGGATTTCTTCGGTTTGAAGGCGCCTGCGTTCGGCGTGCTGTTATCGGCTTCACTCATCATTTCGTCTCCAACTGCGGGGTTGCGTTCGTGCGGCAATCAGCGCGCCGAGCTTGTCTTTCAGGGTTTCGATGCGGTAACCGGTGAAAACGGAGGCTATAACGCAAAGAATGGGCCATGCGGAACGCACGCCGCTAAGTGCCTGATTTAACAAAAAATCATGTCCTGGCCACCTCGCCGCCTGATTTCATAAGTGAAATCGAAGATTTCAAATTCGAAAACGACAGGTGCATAATAGGCGAACCTCTCGTCCTTCCCGCCTCTCTCTCCAGACAACGAGCCCCCGCCGTGAGCACGCCCCCCTTCGACCCCGCGCAGCGCCCTCGCATCTGGGCCGTCAGCATCAGCCGTCTGCGTGATCTGTTCTTCGACATTGCCGGCGAGTACGTCGAACGCGCCGATCTGCGCATCGTCTCGCATGGCTTCGAAGACGCCGTGCATGAGATCGACGCGGTCGGTGCCGGGCGTCCGGATGTCGTGATTGCCGGCGGCTCCAACGGCGCGTATCTGAAAACGCGTGTCAGCGTACCGGTCGTGCTGATCGGCCCAACCGGCTTCGACGTGATGCACGCGCTTGCGCGAGCGCGGCGCGACGGCGCCAGGGTCGCACTCGTCACGCACGGCGACACGCCAGACGAAGTGCGGCGCTTCATCGCCGCGTACGGCATCGATGTGACATTTGCGTCGTATCAGTCGGCGCAGGATGCGGAGAGTGTCGTTCTCGATCTGCGCGATCGCGGCATCCAGGCCGTGGTCGGCCCGGGGCTCATTGCCGACCTCGCGGCGAACGCCGGCATGGGCGCGGTGTTTCTGTACTCACGCGCCTCGGTACGCGCCGCGTTCGATACCGCACTCGAAGTCGCACAGGCCACTCGCCGCGAAACAGTTCGGCGTCAACGGCTCGACAATCTGCTGCAGCATCTGCGCGACGGCGTCGTCGCGCTCGATGCGCAAGGGCGCGTCGAAGCGATGAACCAGCGCCTTGCCAGCGTGCTCGGCATCGATGCGGCACAGGCAGTGGGCCGGGCGCTGCTCGAGCTCGCGCCGGATCTCGCCGGCAGCTTGCCGGACTCAGACGGCGACACGTTCTGCACGGTACGTGGCGCGAGCTACGTCGTACATCGCGGGCCGCTCGCGAGCAGCAGCTCGGCGGCAGGCACCGTGCTGACGTTTCAGGAATCGCGCGCGGTCGAACGGCTCGACCGCACGTTGCGCTCGCGCCAGCGCGTGCAGCAGTTCAGCGCGCGTTATCAGCTTGGCGATATCGTCGGCGTATCCGATTCGATCGAACGGGTCCGCACGCTCGTGCAGCGCTACGCGAAATCGGACGCCACCGTGCTGATTCTCGGCGAAAGCGGCACCGGCAAGGAGATGGTCGCGCAGAGCATGCATCAGTTGAGCGCGCGGCGCGACTTCGCCTTCGTCGCCATCAATTGCGGCGCGTTTCCTGAGGCGTTGCTCGAGAGCGAGTTGTTCGGTTATGAGGAAGGCGCGTTCACCGGTGCACGCAAAGGCGGCAAGGCGGGGCTGATCGAGGTGGCGCACCGCGGGACGCTGTTTCTCGATGAAATCGCCGAGATGCCGCTGTCGTTGCAGAGTCGGTTATTGCGTGTGCTGCAGGAACGTGAAGTCGTGCGGCTGGGTTCGACTGAGCCGACGCGAGTGGACATCCGGGTCGTCGCGGCAACGCATCGCGCGTTGACTGAAGGGATCGAGGCGGGCAGTTTTCGCGCGGACCTTTACTACCGGCTCAACATTCTGAGCATCGCGCTGCCGCCGCTGCGCGAGCGGCCAACCGATCTGCTGCCGCTCGCGGTCGAATTGTTGCTGCAGGCGGCGTCGCGTGAGCCGAGACTGGCGGCTCGCCTGCCCCATGCGGATGCGGCGAGACGCGTCCTCGCTAGTCTCAGTGAGCCGTTAAAGCGCTACACCTGGCCGGGCAACGTGCGTGAACTACAGAACGTGATTGAACGGATTGCGGTTGAACTGGCAGATGCGGACGTGGGCACGGGCACTGACTCAAACGGCGCAGCAGAAACCCTCTTCACGCGCGAGGTACTGCGCACCGTCGCGCCTGAAATCTTCGAGCTGCCCCAAGCGCGCACGAAGAAAGCAGCGCTAACGTTACGCGAGCGCAGCCGTCACGTGGAAGCAGACGAAATCCGCGCCGCCCTCGCCGCCTGCGATGGCGATCGCGATGCGGTTTGCCAGGCACTCGGCATCAGCAAGACGACGTTATGGCGGAAGCTGAACGCGGCGCAGTAGTCTGAACGACGCCGCCGTGTTTTGCCGCGTTCGCACCGGCGCGCGCGATGAACATGCTGGGCGTCATCCCGCAGCATCGTTTGAAATGCCGGCCAAAGTGGCTTTGATCGAAGAATCCCACCTCCGTGGCAACGACCGATCCCGGCACACCTTCGAGCAACAGAGTCTGCGCCCGCTGAATCCGCAGCCCGCACAGATAGCGATACGGTGACGAACCATACTGCTGACGAAACACCGTCGCGAAGCGCGACACGCTGAGCGCGGACAGCGCGGCGAGTTGCGCGAGCGTCACCGGTTCGTCGAAATGGGCTTCGATAAACGCCCGGGCGGCATTGAGGCTGATGGACTGTTTCATGACGTCGCGATAGTCGAGCGGGGCGCGGCTTGCTTCGCGAACCGGGTGACGGAAAACACGTCGAGGGGAATGTCCGTACGACCTGTATCGACGAGCTCGGCCAGCGTCTCGCCAACACCCGGACCGATCTGAAAACCCGAGCCGCAGAAACCGAACGCGTAGTAAAGACCGTCGACCTTGCTGCTCGTGCCGATCACCGGTTCGCCGTCGGGCAGATAACTTTCCACGCCGCTCCACACGCGAATCACATGCAGCGGCGCCATCGCGGGCACGAGCCGCCGCAACTGTGCGACTTGCCGAACGGTGTTGCGCGGCAGGACCGATGCGCGGCACGTCACGGCATCCGCCGGCCCAGCGGGACCGCCGCCGAGAATGATATTGCCGCGCGGAATCTGGCGGAAATAGATGCTCTCTTCCTTGATCGATGTGAACACCCCCATCGACGACTTGAACACATACGGCACCGGCTCGGTCACCGCCATCTGCGGTCCACTCGCGACGAGCGGAACGGGTTCGCCGAACTGTTCGGTGAGGCGGCTCGCCCAGGCGCCCGCGCAGATCACGAGTTGCGCGGCCCAATACACGTCACCGCCTGCGCTCTCCACGCGAAACCGCTCACCGTCTTTTTCGACGCGCACGATCTCAGTGTTCTCGATCACCTGGGCACCGAGCCGCGCGGCCGCACGACCAAACGCAGGCGCGGCGAGACGCGGATTGGCGTGGCCATCGAGTGGCGAAATCGATGCCGCCAGCACCTCGCGTCCGAGAAACGGAAAGCGTTGGAACATGGCGTCGCCGTGCAGCACGTTGAGGTCGAGACCATACGCGCGGGCGTCGATCGCATATTGATCGAAATTCTCCACGTCTTTCTGGTGGTAGCACACGCGTGTGTGGCCCGACGCCAGAAACTCGATGTCCTCGCCAAGCAGTTCCGTGGAGCGTTGCCATGTGCGCAGCGCACGATTCGCCATTGCCAGTTGCGGTAGCGCGCGCCCCTGCCGACGAATGCCGCCGAAGTTCACGCCGCTCGCCTGCTGTCCCGTGAGTCCACGTTCGAGCAGGATCACCGAACGCTTGCGCTGACGCAGGAAGAAGGCGGTTGTCGTCCCCATGATGCCGCCGCCGATCACGATCACATCGGCTTCGTTTGTAGTCGTCGCGCTCATTCGCTCACCTCTTCGGCAAGCGCCACAGGCAGCGGTTTGACCGGCGCCTGGCCGCGCAACCGTCCCACCGAAGACAACGGCACACAAGCCGCCGCCGCGATGATTTCCGCGCCTGCGTGGCCGCAATAGCGCCCCTGACAGCGGCCCATGCCGATGCGCGAAAACGCCTTCGCGCGATTGGCTTCCTGCGCGCCGGTCGCGTGCACCACACGGCGCAGTTCGCCGGCTGTAATTGCTTCACAGCGGCAGACGATCGTTTCATCCGGCAAGGACGCGGCGAATTTCGCCGGCCATGGGAAGGCTTCCCGCAGGCCCGTGGCAAAGCGCGTGAAACGTGCGAGTTCGGCGCGCAACTGCTCGACGCCTCCGACCTGCATGCCGTGATCGCGCAACGCCGCCAAAGCCGCGAGGCGCCCCGAACGTTCGGCTGCATCCGCACCGCGCACTCTTGCGCCATCGCCCGCCAGGTAGACGCCCTTGACGCTGCTACGGCCGTCGTCGTCGATTTGCGGAAGCCACTGCTGCGTGTTGTCGTCGAACAGGAAGCGGCACCCGGCGAGGTCAGCAAGCTGCGTCTCCGGACGCAGGTGATAACCGAGTGCGACGGCATCGCATGCCAGTTCCAGCAGCTCGCCGTCAGCCAAAGCAACCAGGACGCCGCTTACGCCGTCTTGCGGCGAGCCTTTGATCTCCAAAGGTTGCACGCCGCGATGAACCGGCACGCGAGCCTTTGCCAACACACGCGTCAACGCAATCCCCTTTTTGAGCGCGGCGGGAATCGCCAGCAAACGCGGCAGCGCAGCCACACGCTGCATGAATGTCGACGTATCGAGCACTGCGGCCACTTGTGCACCCGCCTTCACGTATTGCGCGGCCACGAGATACAGCAGCGGCCCGCTGCCCATCATCACGATGCGCGAACCGATCGCGCAGCCCTGCGATTTCAGCGCGACCTGCGCGCCGCCGAGGCTATACGTGCCGGCCTGGTGCCAGCCCTTGACCGGCATCAACCGATCCGTCGCGCCGCTGCAAACAATCAGGGAATCGAACCTTAGCGTCTGGTAATGCGTGCCGCTTGCCAGATGCACGGTGTTCGGCGAAATATTCCAGACCAGCGTCTCCGGCAGATAATCTATCTTGCCCTTCAGCGCATCGAAGCTTTGGTGCAACGAAGCAGCGCGCTCAGCCTCAGTGCCGTACAACGTCTCGTAGCTGCGCGAAAACCCTTCCGGTTGCCGCCGATAGATCTGGCCACCGTCGCGCCGCCCTTCATCGATGACTGTCGGCCGCAGCCCCGCTTCGACCAGCGCCTGTGCAGCGCGCACGCCCGCCGGCCCGGTGCCGATGATCACTACACGCGGGGCCATACACCCTCCGCAGCTTCGGCCAGCTTCGTCACGATCGACATGCCCGGCGCCGCAGGCGTACTGCACGCCCGCATGCGTTCGCCTTGCGCGGTCCAGACCCAGCAATCCTGGCACGCGCCCATCAAACAGAAACCGGCCCGGCGGCCATCGCCGAATTCGGAATCGCGCAACGTGCTCACGCCGGTCAGCAAGGCAACCATCAACGTGTCGCCCTCGGCGGCGTCGCGCTCGACGCCGTCTACGGTAATCGAAAACGTCTTGCGGCCCGTCTCCGCGAGCCGCACAAATCGTCCGTTCATACCGGGGCCACCTCTTCGGTCTGCAAGCGATTCAACTCGGCGGCCGGATGATGGCAAAGAATCTCCGCGCCCGAAGGTAGTTTCTTCAAGGACGGCGGCGTCATATTGCACATACCGTCGATACGCACCGGGCAGCGCGCGCGGAACGCGCACAACTCGGGAATATCTGCGCTCTCACCCATCGCCGGCAACGTGGCACAACCGATCTCGCGGCGCGCATCGAGCCAGCCCGGTTTCAAAGCAGGCACCGAATCCACCAGCAATTCCGTGTACGGGTGATACGGCGGCGCTGCGAGCACATCGCGTTGCCCGGCTTCCACGCGATGCCCCGCATACAGAACGATCACTTCGTCGCAAATCGCTCGCACGGTCGAGATGTCGTGGCTGATGAACATGTACGACACGCCGAGTTCACGGCGCAATTCGGCCAGCAGATCGAGGATCGCCGCACCGACCACCGTATCGAGCGCGGAGGTCACTTCGTCGCAGAGGATCAACGCGGGATCTGCCGCAAGCGCGCGCGCCAGATTCACACGCTGCTTCTGGCCGCCGGACAGTCCGGCAGGCGTGCGCGTGGCAATCGAAGCCGGCAGCTTCACCAGATCGAGCAGTTCCAGCATGCGTTTCTTCGCAGCCGAGCCACTCAGATGGTGATAGAACGCGAGCGGACGGCCCAGGATATCGGCGATGGAATGACTCGGGTTCAGCGCCGTATCGGCGTTCTGAAACACGATCTGGATCTGGCGATACTGCTCCGGCGTGCGGCGCGACAGTTGTGCGGGCAACGGCTTGCCGTCGAACAACACTTCGCCGCCCGCACGGTCGACAAGACCGGCCACCACGCGCGCGAGCGTCGTCTTGCCGGAGCCGGATTCGCCGATCACGCCGAGCGTGCTGCCGCGCGGAATCGACAAACTGACGTCGTCGAGCACGCGCACGGCGGGATTACCGAAGCGATCGATACGTCCGTAACCCGCCGAGAGCCCACGAATTTCGAGCAGCGGCGGGATGTGCTTGCCGAGATTCTTCGGCGTCTCCAGTTCCGCTTCCGGCCGACGTGTAGCGGCAAGCAGTTGACGCGTATAAGCATCCACCGGCGCATCGAGCACTTGCGCGACCACGCCGTTCTCTTTCACCGCGCCGCCATTCAGCACGACGATGCGGTCCGCCATCTGCGCGACCACAGCCAGATCGTGCGACACGTACACGGCGGTCGTGCCCAGTTCGCGAATCACTTTCTTGAAGGCCGCAAGCACCTCGATCTGCGTGGTGACATCTAGCGCGGTGGTCGGCTCGTCGAACACCACCACCGCGGGATCGGTGATCAACGCCATCGCGGCCATCAAGCGCTGCAACTGGCCGCCGGACACCTGATGCGGATACCGCTCGCCGATCGTCTCCGGCGCGGGCAGCGCCAACGCGCGAAACAGGTCGATCGCTTTCGCGCGCGCGGCGTCTTTCGTCATCAAGTGATGCAGCAATGCGGGCTCGGTCACCTGATCCATGATCGTGCGCGCCGGATTGAACCCTGCCGACGCACTCTGCGCAACATACGCCACAGTCCGTGCCCGCAGTGCGCGACGGCCCTTGGCATCGAGCGACAGCACATCCACCTCGCCGACGCGCACCGAGCCACTGCTGATCGAACATCCTGCCCGCGCATAACCGAGCAACGACAACGCGATGGTCGTCTTACCCGAGCCCGACTCGCCGATCAGCGCCAGCACCTCGCCCTTCTTCACCGAAAAATCGACGCCCTTGACGATCTCCGTCACCGGCCCCGGCGCCGCACCGGCGACGACCCGCAGGCCCTTCACTTCAATCATGTCCCGATCAGCCATCATGCACCTCCATGGCGGCCACGGCGCCGCAAGTTGTCGATCAGCAGATTCATGCCGATGGTCAGCGTCGCAATCGCAACGGCCGGCATCAGAACGGCAGGCGCGCCCTCGGACAAACCACCGATGTTCTCGCGCACGAGCGACCCCCAATCAGCATTCGGCGGCTGCACGCCAAGGCCGAGGAAACTCAGCCCGCTCAGCAGCAGCACGATGAACACGAAGCGCAAACCAAAATCGGCGAGCATCGGATGAATCATGTTCGGCAGCACTTCGACGCGTGCAATATAGAAGATGCCCTCGCCGCGCGCTCTCGCCACCTGCACGTACTCCAGACCCATCAGGTTCACCGCGAGCGAGCGCGAAATACGGAATGCGCCGGGGATGTAGGCCAAAGCGGCAACCGTCGTCAACATCGGGATCGACGAACCGAACGCCGCGATCACCACGAGCGCGAGCACCTTGCTCGGAATCGAAATCAACGCGTCGAACAGACGGCTCAGGATTTCATCGACCCAGCGCCCGGACACCGCGGCGAGCAAACCGAAGAACGTGCCGATCAAACTGGCGAGCACGGCTGCGGCCAGCGCGAGGCCCATCGTATAGCGCGCGCCGTAGAGAATCCGGCTCAACATATCGCGGCCGAGATAGTCGGTGCCGAGCGGATATGCCGCGCTATAGCGGCCGAAAATCTCCGTCGACGTCAGCGTGCCGCCTTTATACGGTGCAACCAGCGGCCCGATGAACGCGACGATCAGCCAGAAAGTCACCAGCACGAGGCCGATCAGGCCGAGCACGGAGAAGCGGTGCACCAGCCGTTTCAACACGCCCTGCTTCAGCGCGGCCGTCTCGACGACTGGCGTCTCGATGACGGGTTCATCGACGCCCAGGTCGTACAGCTCAGTAGTGGCATGGGGAATATGAGGAACGTGGGGATTGGTAGGTTGGCTCATCATCGACGCAGCCTCGGATTGGATACGATTTGACACAGGTCGGCGATCAACACCAACGCGAGATACGCTGCGCAGAACACCATCACGCAGCCCTGCACGAGCGGCATGTCACGATTGGTGACGGCATCCACCATCAAGCTCGCGAGGCCAGGATAGTTGAAGATCGATTCCACGATCACCACGCCGCCGAACAGATACGAGAGGCTCAACGCCACCGCATTGGCAATCGGGCCGATGGTGTTGGGCAACACATGCCGCAGCACCACGCGCGCAGGCGACGCGCCCTTCAACACCGCCATTTCCACATACGACGAATTGAGCTGATCAAGCACCGCGGCTCGCGTCATGCGCGCCATCTGCGCGACGATCACGCAGCACAGCGTCATCACCGGCATCGCGTAGATGCGCAGCAGCGCGCCGAACGAATGCACTTCCGAGAGATACGACAGCGCCGGCAGCCAGCGCAGCTTGACGGCGAAGATCAGCACGGCGATGGTGGCAATCAGAAACTCCGGCACGGCCACCGTCGACAGCGTGAGCACGTTGAGCGTGCGATCGAGCAGCGAACCACGGAACATCGCCGACGAAATACCGATCAGCAAGGCCACGGGCACCGAGACCAGTGCCGTCAGCCCGGCCAGCACCAGCGAATTCGGCAGGCGCGTGGCGATCAACTCGCTCACGGGCAGATTGTTCGACAGCGAGGTGCCGAAGTTGCCGCTCACAATATGAATGAGCCACTCGAAGTAGCGTTGCAGCGCCGGCTGGTCGAGCCCGAACTGATGCCGCAATGCCGCGACGGCTTCCGGCGTTGCCGCCTGGCCGAGCGCCTGTTGAGCGGCATCGCCGGGAAGCAGCCCGGTGATGGCGAACACGACCGCGGAGACCAGCAGTAGCGTAAGCAGCGCGAGGCCAAGGCGCGCGGCGATGAGTCGTTGCGCATGTGCTTTCATCGAAAGTCGGCTCCAAGGGTGAAGCCGCACGCCGCGAACAGGCGGCGTGCGTATTGCCGGGTTCGACTTCCCAGTTCGTCAGACTGGAAACCCTTTGTTACTGTCCGTCAGGCACGGCCGGCTCAAGCATCCAGCCAGACGTTTTCCGCGAACATGAAGCCCATCAGGCCGGCCAACGGAATCGAGCCGAGGCCCTTGAGCTTCGCCGTGTAGGCATCGAGCGAACTCTGGAACAGCGGAATGCCGACGCCGCCGTTTTCATGCACCAGCACCTGCATGTCGCCGTAAATCTTCTTGCGCTTCGCATCGTCCGGTTCGCCGCGTGCCGCAAGCAGCATCTGGTCGAACTTCGGGCTCTTCCAGTTCGCTTCGTTCCACGGTGCGTCCGACTTGAAGAACTGGGTGAAGATCACGTCGGCGCTCGGACGCGCGTTGACGTTGCCGAAACCCAGCGGATGCTTCATCCAGTGGTTCGACCAGTAGCCATCGGACGGCACGCGCGATACCTGCAGATTCAGGCCGGCTTGCGGCGCCACCTGTTGAAGGAACATCGCCATTTCAACCGAGCCTTCCGCCGCCGGCGACGCGAAAATCTGGATCGGCGCGCTGCCGACCTTCGCCTTCTGGAAATAGAACTTCGCTTTGTCCGGATCGAAGGTACGCTGCGGCAAACCGGCCAGGTAGTACTTGTTGGTCGGATCGATAGGTTGGTCGTTGCCGATCGCGCCGTAACCCTGGAAGATCGCGCGGCGCATCTGCTCGCGGTCCTGCAGGTACATCATGCCTCGCCGAAAATCGTCGTTGCCGGTAATGCCGCCTTCGTCGCGAACCACCAGGTCGGTGTACAGACCCGTCTTCGTCTCCAGCACGGAGAAACCGCCAGCGCCCTTGATCTGCGTGGTCGAACGCGGGCTCACCGCGTTGATCAGTTGCACGTCGCCCGAGAGCAGCGCGTTCACGCGCGCCGACTCGTCGCCGATGCCGATCAGTTCGACTTCGTCCAGGTGCGGCAGGCCCGGCTTCCAGTACTTCTCGTTCTTCACGCCAACCGTACGCACGCCCGGCGAGAATTCCTTGACCTTGAACGGGCCCGTGCCGACCGCCGTTTTGAAATCCTTGGTGCCGTCCTTGATGATCTGGAAATGCGAGGTGGCGAGAATCACCGGCAGATCGGCGTTCGGACCTTCCAGCGTGATCGTCACTTCGTTCGGGCCCGTCGCCTTCACTTCCTTGATCTGATCGGCGAGCGTCTTCGCTTTCGACGCCGTCGCCGGATCCTTATGGCGCATGATCGAGTACACGACGTCTGCCGGTGCGAGCGACTTGCCGTCGTGGAACTGCACGCCGGGACGCAGCTTGACGACCCACACCGTCGCATCCGTCGTCTCCAGCGAGGTGGCGAGCGCCATCTTCGCGCCGAGATGCGAATCGAGTTCGGTCAGGCAGTTGTAGAACATGAAGCCGCGGACATAGTCCGTGCCGAGCGCGCCCTTTGCCGGATCGAGCGTGTCGGCAGCCGAAGCGGACTGCGTCGCCACCCGGATCTTGCCGCCCTGCTTCGGCTTCGCTTGCGCGAATGCCTCGCCGCTCGCGGTCAACAGGCCGGCGCCCGTTACCGACATCATCCCGGCCGCGGCCATCGCGCGCAGCACACCGCGCCGCGACGTGCCTTTTGACGTCAATCGCTCCAACTCGGTGCCGAGTTGAAGAGCGCCATGTTGTGAGGTTTCCTTATTCATCGAACTTCTCCGCGAGGGTGACAGGGATAGCAGCGTGGTTTCTAGTGGCAAATACAACAGTGAAGAATCAATAGAAAATGTCTTTGATGCGGTAGTACGTCCCTACCAGCGGCAGGAACCAGGGTTTGCCGGTGTGGCCTGGAATCGCGGGCCATTCGGACTCTCGCCACGGATTGCGCTCTTCGTGGCCGTCCATCACGTCGGCCATCACCTGGCCCATGTGCGTCGACATCTGCGTGCCGTGGCCGCTGTAACCCAGCGAAAAATAGATGCCGTCGTGCTGCCCGGCATGCGGCAGGCGGTCCGCGGTCATGTCCACAAGGCTGCCCCAGCAATAGTCGATGCGAGCGTTGGCCAGCATCGGAAACATCGCGGCGAGACCTTGCTGCAGAATCCTGCCGCTCTTTGCATCGGAAGGCCGCTCGGACGCCGTGAAGCGGGCACGGCCACCAAACAGCAAACGTGAATCGGGCGTCACGCGGAAGTAGTTGTGCATCAGCCGCGTGGTGGTGTACGCGCGCCGGTTCGGAAACACCTGTGCCAGCAATTCCGGCGACAGCGGTTCCGTCACGACGATGAACGAACCGACCGGCGCAAGCCGCCGCCGATACCAGCCGAACGGCCCATGCCGCGACGGGCCGGTGGCGATCAACACCTGCTTTGCGCGCACTTCACCGCGTGCGGTGGTGACCTTGAAGCCGGCGCCGTCCTTCGCAATCGCGGTGACCGCCGCGTTTTCATACAGCTTCGCGCCGCGACGAACCGCGGCATCGGCGAGTCCGACCGTGAACTTGCCCATATGCATCTGGCCGCCGTGCCGTTGCAGCAGTCCGCCGTAAAAACTGTCCGACTGGATCTCGCTGCGAATCCGCTCACGTCCGATTAATTCGATATCCGTATCGACTTCGCGCCGGATCAACTCCGCCGTCTTCTCCAGATGCGCCAGGTGATGCGGTTTCGACGCCAGTTTCAGCTTGCCGGTCGCGCTGTAATTGCAATCGATGTCTTCCTCGCGAATCAGACGCTCGACCGTATCGACCGCATCCGAAAACGCGCGGTAGCAGGCGCTCGCCCGCTCCACACCGAGTTGCGCGACCAGCGCGACGAAGTCCTGTGCGACGCCGGTATTGACCTGCCCGCCGTTGCGCCCGGACGCGCCGCCGCCGATTCGCCCCGCGTCGAGCACCGTCACCGAAGCGCCGCGCTTGCCCAAGGCCTGCGCCGCCGACAGCCCGGTGAAGCCGCCACCGATCACGACGACATCGGCCTGGCCCTCGACCGGACCTTCACACGCCGAAACGAGCGGCGGTGCGGTGTCGAGCCAATAGGAATCGAGCTTCATCCGGTCTGTCCTTGAGATGGGCAATGAGCGAGGCGGTAAATGTGCAAACGTCGCTTACAGGCCGAGTTCCGCGGCCAGATGCGGAATGTCGTTGACTTCGTAGTACTGGTAGTACGGCGTCGACGGTTCATGGCCGCGCTTGACGAAGGCCTTGTGTTTGACTCCCATGTCATGCACTGTCATCAGGTCGTAGCGCAGGCTCGACGACACGTGCAGCACGTCTTCCGGATTGCAGTTCAACTGGTCGAACATGTATTCGAAGCCTTGCATGCGCGGCTTGTACGACTGCGCCTGCTCGGCGGTGAAGACTGCGTGGAACGGCGCGCCGAGCTTGTCGACGTTGCTCTGGATCTGGTTGTTCGACGCGTTCGACAGAATCACCAGCTTGTACTTCTTCGCCAGACGCGAAAGGCCTTCCGGTACGTCCGGATGCGGACCCCAGGTCGGCACCGCCGTGTAGATCTTCTCGGCTTCGACTTCATTGAACTCGACATTCATGCGCTTGCAGGCGCGGCGCAACGCATTGACGACCACGTCGCGATACGGCTTCCATGCACCGAGCACTTCGTCACGACGATAGCCGGAGTAAAACGTAACGAGCTTCTCCAGGTCGTCGCCTTGCAGCACGTGGCCGAACATTTCGCGGGTCATGTCCGCCATGCGAAATTTGGTCAGCGTGCCGTAGCAGTCGAAGGTGATGTACTTCGGTTCGAATTCGATCATGGTGCAGTCCTATCGTGGTGGTGAACCCACATTGAGTTCAGTGACGAAAACAGTTGATGCTCATTCCTGTTAAAGATTTAATCAGCGCAAAAACATAGATGTTCCTGATTAGGGCGCTGCTGATGACACAAACCATGCGTTTTGAGGCCGTTGCGCAGCACAGTCTGCGGTGGACGGGCTGAAAGCCCCGTCCGTATTGGCGTTGCGGGATTCGCTGCTGATCGACTCGTTGTACCGGCCGGTGAAAGCCGAACCCGTGGAACCGCGTACGGGTTTCCGCTTACGAGTCATTGCTGACATCAAGCACGCAAGTCGATCAACACGCTCTTGAAGCGCAGGTTTGCCTCGTAAGCCTGACGACCGAGGTCCTTGCCGATGCCTGAACGCTTGTAGCCGCCGGTGGGGATCATGAAGTCGGAGGTGCGGCCGTAGCGGTTGACCCAGACCGTCCCCGCTTCGAGGCCGCGTACGAAGCGCAGCGCCCGGCCGAGGTCGGCGGTGTGCACGCCTGCTGCGAGGCCGTACTCAGGATGCTGGGCGAGCGCGAGCGCTTCTTCTTCGGTGTCGAAGGTTTGCAGTGTCAGCACGGGGCCGAACACTTCTTCGCGCACGGCTTCGGAGTGGGCCGTGACGTTCGTGAGCAAGGTGGGTGTATAGAACGCGCCGCTCGATGCACCGGCCACCCCGCCGTCGGCCCGCACGCCGCCAAAGCGCAGCGTCGCGCCCGCCTCCAGCGTGCGCCCGACAATCCCTTCGATGCGCGCCGCCTGTGGCGCGGAGATGATCGGCGACAACGTAGTGCCCGCGGCCCACGTCGCGCCGGGTTTCAACTCGGCGAAGACCTTGCCGATACGCTCGGCGAGCGGCTCAGCCAGGCTTTGCTCGACCAGCAGCCGCGAGCCCGCCACGCACACCTGGCCCGCGTTGCCGGTAATAGCGCCGGCGATCCGGCGCGCCACATCGTCGAGACGCGGGGCGTCGGCGAACACGATTTGCGGGCTCTTGCCGCCCAGTTCGAGCGTGACCGGCTTGGTACCGCTATTGGCGCAGGCCGCCATGATCGCGGCGCCGGTACGCGTGGAACCGGTGAAGGTGACCTTGCTGATCTTCGGATGGCGCACCAGTTCATCGCCGGTGACACGGCCATCGCCCTGGATCACGTTGAAGATGCCGGCCGGCACACCCGCCTGCACGGCCAGCTCGGCAAGCCGCAACACCGAAAACGGCGTCATCTCCGAGGGCTTCAACACGACGGCGTTGCCCGCCGCCAGTGCGGGCGCGATCTTCCACGACGCCATCACCAGCGGGAAATTCCATGGCGCGATTGCCCCGATCACGCCGTACGGCTCGGCGATGGTCATGCCGAGGTGGTCATGATCGGTTGCTGCCACATCGCCACCCACCTTGTCGGCGAACTCGGCGTAGAAGCGGATGCCCTCGGCAGTGAACGGCACGTCCCAGCCAACTGCCTGAGCAATCGGACGCGTCGAACCGAGCGCCTCCAGACGGCCCAGGAACGGCGCATCGGCTTCGACCAGCTCGGCGAAACGGCGCAGGATCTTCGCGCGCTCACGCGGCGCCATGCGCGCCCAGCCGCTCGTTCTGAAGGCCTGCCAGGCGTTCTCCACCGCGCGGTCCACCATCCCGGCGCCGGCGAGCGGCACAGAGGCATAGATCACCCCGTCCGAGGGGCGCGCCACCTCGATGCGGCGCTCACCGCCGCGCTCGTTCTCGTCGACATACTCACCGCCGATGAAATGCCCGCTGCGAATCGCGACGTCGTCCGGATTGAAGCTGTCCATGAGAAAGGTTTCCTGTGTGACTGCTGTGGGTCCCGGGCGGTGCGTCTCGACCGCGCCGCCGCCATGGCAAAATCGTAGAGCCACAGGCGCGGCATATATCGCCGACAAAAATCCCCACGCAGCAGAACACGCTTGTAATGCACGATGAAACGTGGCGTTTTGCATCGATTTGCGATGCGGCCCTGTCGGGCGGCCCGGATAAAAAGATCGTCCTAGTCACACCGCGCACCGAATGACAAAGTGACGGCGTGAGCCTTCAGCCATCCAGGGAGTACGGCGTGTCCGATTCGATTACCTACAGACGCTTTACCCACGAGGACATCGCCGCCGCGCATGCGCTAACGGTCGAGCTCAAATGGCCGCATCGCCCGGACGACTGGAGATTCGTGGCGCAACTCGGCGTCGGTTTCGTCGCGGAAGATGCGAGTGGCGTGATCGGCACGGCGTTGTGCTGGAAATACGGCGCCGACCGGGCCTCACTCGGGATGGTGATCGTCTCCCCCGAGCAGCAAGGGCGCGGCATCGGCAGGAAGCTGATGGACCTGGTGCTGGAAGAACTCGGCGGCCGGATCACGTTGCTGCACGCCACCACGGCGGGGCAGCCTTTGTATGAAAAGCTCGGTTTTCGCGCGATCGGCACGCTCGACCAGCATCAGGGCGCCGCATTTCAGCCGCCCCTCGTTTCATTGCCGCCGGGGGAACGTCTGCGCCCGCTCGGTTCAAGCGATACGGCACGACTGGTCGAACTGGCCTCGCAGGCAAGCGGTCTGGATCGCGGAGAAGTCTTGCCCGCACTGTTGAGCGCCGCCGACGGCATTGCCCTCGATCGCGACGGCGAACTGGTCGGCTTCGCCCTGTTTCGCCGCTTCGGACGGGGCTTTGCGATCGGACCAGTGGTCGCACCCGAGTCGGAAGATTCGAGCCGCGCCAAAGCGTTGATCAGTCACTGGCTCGCGCTTAACGAAGGTGTGTTCGTTCGCATCGATACGCCAGGCGAAAGCGGGCTGACCGAATGGCTGGAGCAGTTGGGGCTGCCGCGGGTGGATACGGTCGTCAAAATGGTTCGGCACGCCACGCCCGCTGATCTTGCGAGCACGGGCAACACCAGCACCAGCGCCGGCAAGGACGCGCCCTATCTGCAATACGGCATCATCAACCAGGCAATCTGCTGATCCACCATGGCCTTCCTTTACAAAGCCGACCCGGCGCGTGGCGCGCAATGGGCCAAACTCTTCGCACAGAAAGCACCGAACCTGCCGTTCCACGTCTGGCCCGATCTCGGCGACCCAGCCGCGATCCGCTATCTCGCCGCCTGGCAACCGCCGGAAGATCCCACGCGCGCCTTCCCCAACCTCGAAATCGTGTTCTCGGTCGGCGCGGGCATCGACCAGTTCGACCTGTCGGGCGTGCCGGCCCATATACCGGTGGTACGGATGATCGAGCCGGGCATTATTGAAGGGATGGTCGAGTACGTGACGCAAGCCGTGCTGACGATCCATCGCGATCTGTTCGACTATGGCCATCAGCAACAACAGCAGGTCTGGCGTGAACTGCCCGCCCAGCCGGCCAGCGCTCGCCGCATTGGTGTGCTGGGGCTCGGCGTGCTGGGCACGGCGGTGCTGGAAAAGCTGCGGCTATTCGGCTTCGCCTGCGCGGGGTGGAGCCGTTCGCCGCGTGAGATCGCAGGCGTCGACTGCTATGCAGGCGAAGGCGCGCTAGATGAGTTTCTCGCCCGAACCGACGTTCTGATCTGCCTGTTGCCGCTCACGCCCGCCACACGCGGCCTGCTCAATGCCGAATTGTTCGCGAAGCTGCCGCGCGGCGCATCGCTGATTCAAACGGGGCGCGGTCCGCATCTGAATCAGCCTGATCTGCTGGCAGCGCTGGACAGCGGCCAGTTGCACAACGCCATTCTCGACGTCACCGATCCCGAGCCGCTACCCGCTGGTCATCCGTTGTGGACGCATCCACGTGTGCGTATCACGCCCCATATCGCCAGCTCGACGCGCCCCGAGAGCGCTGTCGACGTGGTGCTCGAGAACCTGCGCCGCCATCGCGAAGGCCTGCCGATGCTCGGTCAGATTGACCGGACCCAGGGATATTGACTCTGGGACACTGAGCGCAGCGCTGAATGGAACCCCCACCCGTCGCGGCTTTTCAGCGTCCGCAGCAGAAAATGCTGAGGCCGCACATCAAAACGCGTCGGATGCGCTTTTCAGACAATTGTTTAGGTGAGCGGGCGATCGTCGTGGGTCAGTAGTATGGAACAGTCAACAGCCCTTCCCCGCGACGAGAAACCATCATGCCGATTCATTCGCTCATTGAAGCCGACCGCAAGCATCTGATTCACCCGGTCATCAACTACCGCGCGCACGAAGCCCGCGGCGTCACCGTCCTCGAATCGGCCAGCGGCGCGTTCCTGCGCGACGCGGCCGGCAACGAACTACTCGATGCCTTCTCCGGCCTCTGGTGCGTGAATGTGGGCTATGGCCAGCAAAGCATTGTCGACGTCGCCACCGAGCAGATGAAGAAACTGCCCTACGCGACCAGCTATTTCCATTTCGGCTCGGCTCCGGCGATCGAATTGGCGCAAAAGCTGGTGGAGGTGTCGCCCGCTTCGCTGCAACACGTGTACTTCACGCTCGGCGGTTCCGATGCAGTGGATTCGGCGATCCGTTTCATCACGCACTACTTCAACGCAACCGGGCGGCCGTCGAAGAAACACATCATCGCGCTGCAACGCGGCTACCACGGCTCGTCGACGATGGGCGCGGGGCTGACCGCCTTGCCCGCGTTCCACCGCAATTTCGATCTGCCGCTGCCGAACCAGCATCATCTGCCGTCGCCGTACGCGTACCGCAACGATTTCGCCGACGGCGCCGCGTTGATCGCCGCCTCGGTCGCCGCGCTCGAAGCAAAGGTGGCCGAACTCGGCGCGGACAACGTCGCGGCCTTCTTCTGCGAACCGATCCAGGGCTCGGGCGGCGTGATCGTGCCGCCGGTCGGCTGGTTGAAAGCGATGCGCGAAAGCTGCCGTAAGCTCGGCATTCTGTTCGTCGCCGATGAAGTCATCACCGGTTTTGGCCGTACGGGTCCGCTGTTCGCATGCCAGGGCGAAAACGTCGAACCGGACCTGATGACGGTGGCAAAGGGTTTGACCTCCGGCTATGCGCCGATGGGCGCCGTGCTGATGTCTGACGAAATCTATCAAGGTATCGCCGATGGCGACGCCGAAGCGATCGTCGGCCACGGCCATACGTATTCGGCGCATCCGGTCAGCGCGGCGATCGGTCTCGAAGTGCTGCGCCTCTATCACGAAGGCGGCCTGCTTGCGAACGGCGTGGCACGTGGCCCGCGTTTCGCCCGCGGCCTCGACGCGCTGCTCGCGCATCCGCTGGTGGGCGACTCGCGCCATCGTGGCCTGCTCGGCGCACTCGAACTGGTATCGGACAAGGACACCAAAGCGGGTTTCGATCCTGCGCTGAAACTGTCCGAACGGATCGCCGCGGCTGCGTATGAAAACCGCCTGATTTTCCGCGCGTTCGGCGACAATATTCTCGGCTTCGCGCCGGCGCTGTCGTACACCGAGGCCGAGTTCGATCTGATGTTCGAGCGCCTTGAAAAAACCCTCGATGACGTTCTCGGAGAAGCCGATGTCCGGGCCGCGCTGAAGGTCAAAATTCATGCCACTGCATGCTAGAGTAGAGGGTCCTTCGAGACCCTTTCACCCATCGCCGGAGCGATAACGTTACGATGAGCAGCGACAGCAAGCTGGACCGGATTGACCTGCGCATACTTTCCCAGTTGCAGAAGAAAGGCCGCATAACCAACGTCGAGCTTGCCGACGCGGTCGGCCTTTCGCCCAGTCCTTGCCTGATCCGCGTCAAGCGTCTGGAGAAGGCCGGCTACATCATCGGGTACGGCGCGCAGATCCAGCTCGAAAAGCTCGGCGACGTGCAGATCGTGTTTACCGAAGTCACGCTCGCCGATCATCGGCGGGAAGACTTCATCAAGTTCGTGAATGCGATCAAAGACGTCGACGAAATCGTGGAGTGCCATCTGGCGAGCGGCGGCTACGATTACCTGCTGAAGTTCGTCACCCGCAGCGTGAGCCACTATCAGAGCATCATCGAGGGTCTGCTGGAGCGTGATATCGGCATCGAGAAGTACTTCAGCTACGTGATCATCAAGTCGCCGTTCGTGAAGAGTCACTATCCGCTCGAAACGCTGTTCTCGCAGAATCACAACTAGTCCAGCAGCCCGTTACGGATAATCGCTGAAGCGGGATGTCGGTTCGGTTTCCGTTGTCGCCGGTGTATAGCCCGGCACATTCGCGCGAAACTGATTGAGCAGACCGTTATCGACCTGCGAAAAGCCTTTGAGCTGAAGCTGCATCAACACGCGCGTGCCGGTGCTCGGCGACGTGGTCGAGCTGGTGGCGTTGGTGTATTTCTCGAACGCCACGCCGAGCGACCAGCAATCCGCGTCGTATTGAAGTCCCAGCAAGCCCGCGATCAGCCGATGGGTGCTCATGTCGTAATTGACACGCGCCACGCTCACAACGTTGTGCAATAAGGGCCATTGCTCGGACACGATGAACTGATTGACCGGTTGAAAATCGAGCGTGCTGTTGGCACGCGTATAGCGATACGCGACATTCAACACCTGCCGTGAAGCCGGTGACCAGCCAAAGCCGGCTTCCGCATTCGTCAGATAGTGGTTGGCCTGACTGTACTCCACCGCCTGTTCCGCCGAAAAACCCGCCCCCAGCTTGTACGACGCGCCGCCAATCACACTCGTGCGCGCAACGGTGCCAATTGCATCGTCTGTGTTGAGCGTCACGCGTGGCGTGCGAAAGTCGTATTGCTCTGCAAGGACGAAACGGGATCGTTCGTCACCGCTCGAAGCATCGATGAAGCGCGTCGTCAGCGCCGCCGTGAGGCGGTTAGCATCCGACACCCGGTCATTGCCGACGAAGCTGTTAGGCATGAACAGTTCCGCCAGCCCGAAATCGGCCGTCGCCGTATCGAACAGCGGCGCGAATGCCTGGTTGCGGTAAGGCGTGTACACATAGAACAGCCGCGGTTCGAGTGTCTGGATGTACGACTGTCCGAAGAGCCGCACGCTTCGCTCGAAGCGCATGCCCGAATCGAGGGTGAAGGTCGGCACGTTGACGTCGAACGTCTTGGGCTGCCCGGCAGGCGCATCCGATCCGATCGTCGTCAGGTCATACGCGGCGAAATGCCATGCGAGCTTCGGCGTGATGAACCAGCCAGGACGCTCGATCGGATAGCTGACGTACGGGTTGAAAACGAAGCGGCTGCCTTGCGTCGCATCGGCCGACGAAATCGTGAAGCGCGTCGCATCCGCTTCGGCGCCGAAGTCGAAGCCCCCCACGTTATAGCGTGCGTAATGAACGTTGACCTGCGGTTCGCGGTTATAGGTCGAGTCGCTTGTAAAAGCCTGCCAACGTTGCTCGCGAGCCAGCACACTCCACGGCCCGTTTGAGTAAGTCAAACCCGCTTCCTGCTGATACAGCGTGGTGGAACCCGTCGGAAACGCGACACCCGACGCAAGATCGGTCACCACCGTCGAGTCCGACACCCGGCTGTAGTTGACGTAGGCGCCAAAGCCCGAGCCGAGGTTCCAGTTCTGATTCAGCGCGATCGAGTACCGATCGGTGTTGGTGATCGCATCGTGTGGCAGCCACGCGATCGAGAGCGTCCCCGAATCGTTCGGCTGCAGATAGCGGTAGTCCGCCGTCAACATCTCGCCTCGCTTCGACATGATGCGAGGCGTCAGCGTTAAATCGTAGTTCGGTGCGAGGTTGAAGTAGTACGGCAACGCGACGTCGACGCCGTTGGTCGAACTGATCGAGAACGTCGGCGGCAGGAAGCCGCTGCGCCGCGCGCCGGACAAGGGAAACGATAGCCATGGGCTCGCCAGTAGCGGCACGCCCTGAAAAAACAGCACACCGTTGTGCGCGATCCCCTCGTCGTTGCCGCTGTCGATGTCGAATTCGGAGGCCTTCAGATACCACGCGGGTTCCGACTCGCATTGGCAGGTGCTGTACGTACCGTGATGAACGACCGTGCGCTCGTTATCGACCAGATCCACGCGTTGAGCGCTACCCCAGCCACCTGTCAGATGAAACCGGTATTTCGGCACGCTGATGTAGCCTTCATTCGCTTCGACGTAGAAATGCGCGTCCGGGCCATCGAACACATTGCCGTTGTCGACCAGTCGCACCTGTCCAAAAGCGTCGGCCTTGTCGGTATCGACGTCGTAGTGCAGTGCATCGCCTTTAACGATCGACGCGTAACGCCGCAGTTGCGCGTGACCCTTCAGCGAAACGTCCGTGGCGGTGGTGGCGGTTACCGAATCGGCGATGGCCGAAGTAACGGACTTGTCGCCCGGCCGCAGGGGTTGCTCGGTCAGTTGCGGATCCAGCCGCAGACCCCAGACACCGTCGAGCGGTTCCGGAATCGCAGACGCACCGACTAATTGAGCATATCCGGCGAGGGGCACGCATCCAGCCGTACCCAGTATGAAAGAAACGAGAGGCCTTAAGCGTAGGCGTCGAAATACACCGCGTAGTATCAAAACAGATAAGGATCGGAAAGGATGACAGACGCATCAAGGCGAACGGAAGCCCTGACTTGCGTCAGGATGAACAGCGGCGAATGCACACGGTGCTATTGGAGTGTGACGTCGTTAGAGCGGGGGTCCGCTGCTGCGCCTGCCCCGCTCGCAGCGCCGCCCAGCGCCTGAAGCAGATACGGAATCTGCTCCGCAGGCAACGAAAACGACAGCCCCGCGCTGCCGGATAGACGGAACCGGATCACGACCATTTCCATGCCGTTCAGTCGGCCGACTTCCCAACCCTGGCAGTGCAGCGCGAAGCCCATCTCCTGATTGTTATGAATCACGCGGTCGGCGTGCTCTATTGCGTTAGGCAGCGCCACCAGCAGATCGTTGAGCACCGAACGGTGCAGCGCCGCCGTGGGTTAATTGCCGTGAATCAGCAGATATTGACCGTCCGCCGTCAACTGCATATCGGTGATCGAATTCAGCATGAACGTCGACGGATCAGACATGACGTGTGCCCTCCTGCACAAGCTCGGAGCGGCCTGCCGCACCGCTCACCGAGTTGCCGGGCGCAGCGCGAAGCGTGCGCATCGACGCCATTGCCAGACGGACTGAAAAGATCGGTGAGGAACTGACGCGCAAGACAGCCGCAAGAACCGCCGGTGAAAGAAATTCAATCATGACCACTTCTCCAGATCGCGTTACGCAGGTAGCGGAATCGACAATTTGACGATAGCAGTGCAAAGTCGCCGCCAGGTTACGCGCGGACTACGCTTCTTTTGAGTCTGTAACGCATTATTTCGACACTCGCGCTCCAATCGGCGTCCGCCTGCGCGGGCGCTCGATGCGCACCTTGGCGGCCTGAATGGTTGGAAAGTTTTCAGTAACGATCGGCAGAAAACGCGTCCCTATACTTCGCGCTTTCCAGAGTCATGGAACGTCGTTTCGAATGCGTCGCTTGCTTTCGAGCGCTCCCGTCTGCGCTCCGCGCGCTGCATCAGGACTGAAAACCCAAGATGAAACTTCAAGTTTTAACGAACCGTATCGCCGGCGCACTCTCGCTCGCCGGTGTCGCGCTGACAAGCGGGGCAGTCCACGCAGCGCAGCCGTTCGTGGTGCAGGACATCCGGATCGAGGGATTGAAGCGCGTCGAGCCCGGTACCGTGTTTGCTTACCTGCCCATCAAGCAGGGCGCCACGTTTAACGACGATAAGGCTTCGGAATCGATTCGCGCGCTGTACGCCACGGGCTTCTTCAACGACGTCAATATCTCGACCGAAGGCAATGTCGTCATCGTTCACGTTCAGGAGCGCCCCGCGGTCGGCACGATCGACTTCGCCGGCATTCACGAGTTCGACAAGGAAAACCTGACCAAGGCACTCAATGCGGTTGGGCTTTCGCACGGCCGCTACTACGACAAGGCGCTAGTCGACAAAGCCGAGCAGGAGTTGAAACGCCAGTACCTGACGCGTGGCTACTATGCCGCCGAAGTCACCACCACGATCACGCCGATCGACCGCAACCGGGTCGCGATACTGTTCTCTGTCGCAGAAGGCCCGAGCGCGAAGATCCGCCAGATCAACTTCATCGGCAACAGCGTTTTCAGCACGGACACGTTACGCGACGAAATGCAGATGTCCACGCCGAACTGGTTCTCGTGGTACACGAAGAACGACCTGTACGCGAAAGACAAGCTGACCGGGGACCTGGAGCGCATCCGCTCGTACTACCTGAACCGCGGCTATCTGGAGTTCAGCTTCGAGTCGACCCAGGTATCGCTTACGCCGGACAAGAAGGAGATGTACCTCACGGTCACGCTGCACGAAGGCGAGCCGTACACGATTTCGTCGATCAAGCTCGCGGGCAATCTGCTCGATCGCGAGCCCGAGCTGGCCAAGCTGATCAATATCAAACCAGGCGAGCGTTTCAACGCTGAAAAATTGCAGGCAACCACCAAGGCGATCGTCGACAAACTCGGTGAATACGGCTACGCGTTTGCCACCGTCAACGCGCAGCCGCAGATCGATCAGGAACACCACAAGGTCGACCTGACGCTGCAAGTGGACCCGAGCCGCCGCGTGTACGTGCGTCACATCAACGTGGTCGGCAACTCACGCACGCGTGATGAAGTGGTGCGCCGTGAAATGCGTCAGCTTGAAAGCTCGTGGTTCGATTCGAACCGCCTCGCGCTGTCGAAAGACCGGGTCAACCGTCTCGGCTATTTCACCGATGTCGACGTGACCACAGTGCCGGTGGAAGGCTCGCCGGACCAGGTCGATGTGGACGTCAAGGTGAGCGAAAAGCCCACCGGCGCGATTACCTTGGGCGCGGGCTACTCGTCCACGGACAAGGTGGTGTTGTCGGCCGGGATTTCGCAGGACAACGTGTTCGGCTCCGGCACCAGCCTCGCCCTCAACGTGAACACCGCGAAGACCTACCGCACCCTGACCCTGACGCAAACCGATCCGTACTTCACGGTGGACGGCATCAAGCGGATCACCGACGTCTACTACCGAACCTCCTATCCGCTTTACAACTATACCGACACGAGTTTCCGGATCATCACCGTGGGCGCGGACCTGAAATTCGGCATTCCGTTCTCCGAAGCCGACACCGTTTACTTCGGCGCCGGTCTCGAACAGGACCGGCTGTCCATTGATTCGTCGACACCTCAGAGCTACAAGGACTACGTAGCCGAATTCGGCAGCGTGGTGAACAACGTGCCGCTCACGGTGGGCTGGGCCCGGGACAATCGCGACAGCGCACTGGTGCCTAGCCGGGGCTATTTCTTTCAAGCCAATGGCGAAGTGGGTACACCACTTGGCAACACCGAGTACTACAAGGCGGACGTTCAGGCGCAGTATTACTATTCGTTCGCACGCGGTTTCATTCTCGGCTTGAATCTTCAAGGTGGCTACGGCAACGGCTTTGCCGGAAAAGCCTATCCGATCTTCAAGAATTACTACGCGGGTGGTATCGGCTCGGTACGCGGCTACGACGCGGGCTCACTCGGTCCGACCGACAAGACGACCGGCGACCCGATCGGCGGCTCGCGCATGGTCGTGGCCAACGTCGAGATGACCTTCCCACTGCCGGGCACCGGCTGGGACCGCACGCTGCGCGTCTTCACCTTCATGGATGCGGGCAACGTCTGGGGCGACGAAGGCAACAGCACGGGCGCCAACGGCTTGCGGTACAGCTACGGCGCCGGTCTTGAGTGGATTTCACCGATCGGCCCACTCAAGCTGTCCGTTGGCTTCCCCCTGATCAAACACTCCACTGACAAGTACCAGGTATTCCAGTTTCAGATCGGCACATCGTTCTGATCACGTCGTTCTGCTTTTCAACGCCCGCGGTCATGGCATGAAGACCGCGAGCATCACCTGCATCATTCCCTCACGCTTTCAGTCGCGCCCAGGCGCCCAACCGGTATGAATCGGTTCGGGGCCCGTTCAAAGCACATCATCTGCGTCCTGCTGCTCCAATTTCACAAAGTCTCCTCAATTTCACCATTGTTGCTGCGACATTGATATCTATCATTCGCTCATCATCAGCGCGACCCTGTCCGGTCCGCTTGCTGAGTTCGATAGGTCGCTCCAAAGCAGCGGATGGTTGAATTGGCTGAACGTGAATATCGCACGGGCTGCAACCGTCGATTCCGGTTGGGAGGTAACGCAGATTTATGACGATCAGCCTTCTTGTAGTCGAACCCGATCAATCCGTCCGGGATCAGTTGCGCTTTCATCTTCACAAGAACCAGATCGCACTCTCCGTGCTGTATAGCGCGGCTCAGCTTGTCAGCCGGGTGGAACTGGAGTGTCCGTCAGCGATCCTGCTACGCGCCGAGTCGCCGATGAGCGAGGCGCGAGAGGCGCTCCGGCAACTGCGGCTAGCCGGCTACGACATGCCCATCTTCGTGCAAAGCACTTCTGATGAGATCGTCGACAAAATCGTCGCCTTCGAACTGGGTGCGGACGACTATATCGTCGACCCAATCGATCCATACGAATTGACCGCCAGAATCAAGCGCGCCGTGCAACGCTGCAACCGATCGCTTTGCGACGCGCCAGAAATTCGTGAGAAGGTGTTATTCGGCAGTTACCAGATAGACTTCGCTACGCGGCGTCTGCTCAAGGACGGTTGCGAAATCTCGCTGCGCTCCGGCCAGTTTGCGTTGCTCAAGCTGTTCGCAAGCAATCCGATGCGAATCTTGACGCGTTCGATGGTCAACAGCCAGCTAGGAAGAGCGGAGAGCCAGAAGGCGAGTCTGGATGTTGCGGTCTGCCGCCTGCGCGGCGTGATAGAGGCAGATCCGGCCAATCCCAGGTTCATTCAAACCTTGCGCGGACGAGGCTATATGTTCGTACCGTCGCTCGAATAGCTCGAATAACAACCCTTGCTTGAGGCGGGCAAAAGCGAACGGCATCGCACGACACGTTGCGTGCTTGCCGCCATACCGCGTTACTTTTGACCTTCTTCTAACGCTAGCTGCATGATGGGCAACGTCATCGCGGCGTCGATCACGTCAATGATGTCGATATAGCCGACATAGTCGGAATACAGGTCACTGGTCGCCGCCAGCAGGCCACCGAACCCGTAGTTGAAATCCGCCGAAACGATTGGCCTGAATCCCGATGCATAGTGTGCCCGCGACGCGCACCCGTTCAGATCATCGACAACGCCGGCAGAAACGCTGTGATTCCCAAGTGCGAAAGCATTGATGCTCTCCCGGCGAAAACCATGGCGAATTGGAGGGCAGCAGATCGATGCCACGACCAGGACGACGATGAGGATGCGCATAAGGGAAGTGTTCAGAGTTGATCTTGAAAGTCAGACAGCCATAGGATAACGAAGTTTTTTTGGCTCAATTACAATCCCTTTCCGCTGGCCCGACCTACATGCAGCAACCAGGTTCAGCAGCGCTCAACCACGCCGCAGACGCCCGCGGCCCGCAGGCGTAGCGGGGTCGTCTGCCAGAGTGTGGCGCTGACCGTTGCGATGCATCCGCACGCGCTCCCGAATCTCGGCCGCGGTCGCGGCGCCTCGCACGGCAACGCAAGAGTATTCACCGTTGCGGTTGATCCATTCCACGATCCGGCAGCACTCGCCCCACGGCTGCATGAGCGGTGCTGACACGCGGCAGCCGCGTATCTTCACGACGTCGGTGGCGAGTGGTGCGCTAACGCCGTTTTCAGCCGCGCCGCGAGTTGCGGCAGCAGTTGCTGTCTTTCGGCCGGGCCGGAAACCGCGCGACTCGGCGCGATTCACAGGTGAGGAGACTTGCATGAGATTGCTCCACTGACGGATCTGATCACCGGACATGGCCTCTTTGTCAGGCCATCGTAAAAGTGCCATACCATCATATCCAGACAACACGCAGACACAACGAAGAAAGGATGGAGAAGTTGTGGAGATTCGTCGGTAAGTGTGGATTGACGTAGCATTCATCTAGAATTCAGACATGCAAAGTGAAACTATCCGAATTCGTCCAAGCCGCCCTTTAGGGACCTTTCTCTCGCGCGCGCGGCAGCAGCGAACGAAGATGCGCTTTGGCATTACCTGGAAAATGTTCCTCGCCGTTTTAATCGCTTGTCTCGCGATTTCCCTGACGATGGGCTACGCCTTGCGCGTGAGCTTCGAAAACGGCTTCCTGCACTACGTTCGGGAACGCAACGCCGGGCGCATCAAAGCCGTCATGGCGAAGGTGACGAGCGAATACGCCGCTCACGGCAACTGGAATTTCCTGCGCGAGCATCCCGAAGCATGGCTCACGCTGCTGGACGGCGCCGCGCACGACGCCCTGCGCGAAGAACTCGCCACGGCGCAGATGGGCAAGTTGCCAGGCTGGAGAACCTTTCCCGGGAGTGGCAGCGTGCAGCAACTGCTTGGGCCGCTTTCCGGCCCGTCTGAGGGACCGCACTGGGGCATGCGCCTGCCACCGGCGCCACCTTCCGGTCCAGACATCGCAATGGAACGTGACCGTGTATCGGCAAGCGGTGTCGTGAGCGGCGACAGTCGCTATGACCGGCCGCCTCCTTCAGCCCCATTGGCGTCGTCTCCCGTCTCGCCCCCGTCGCATGACAGCATGACCCGTGACACGCCGCCCGAGGGGCCGCCCGTCACACTCTACGACGCCCGCCATGAACTCGTGGCGAGCACCGGCCAGCCACCCCCACCCGGCAGCACGATGCGACCCGTCGTCTACGCCGGCAAGGTGGTGGGCTGGCTTGCCGTGAACGGGCCCGACACCCTGTCGGACGCCGCCGACATCGCATTCCAGGCACAGCAGAAACGCGCGACCTGGGAGATCGCGGGCGTGGCTATCGTGCTCGCGGCGCTAGTCGCGCTGGTCCTTGCGCGCATAGTGCTCGCACCGGTCAAGCGCTTGATGAATGCGACCCACCGCCTGGCCGGCGGGGACTACACGGCCCGGGTACCGGCCGGCAGACGCGACGAGCTCGGCAGGCTTGCGGGCGACTTCAACGTATTGGCCGACTCGCTGCAAAAAACCGAGCGCTCCCGGCGCGATTTCATTGCGGATATTTCACACGAGCTACGCACGCCGCTCGCCGTGCTCCGCGGTGAACTGGAAGCCATCGAAGACGGCGTGCATGTGTTCAACCGCGATTCGCTCACTTCGCTGCAAACCGAAGTGAACATGCTCAACAAGCTCATCGAAGATCTGTACGAGCTTTCGCTGAGCGATATCGGCGCACTCAGCTATCGCAAGACGCCGACCCATGTCGGGCAACTGGCGCGGGCGTCGATCGAGGCCATGCGGGAGTCGTTCAAGGCGAAACGGATCCAGCTCGACCTGACCTGCATGCCGGACATTGCCGACACGACTTTCGCGGTCGATCCCGCGCGTTTCGTCCAACTGCTGAAAAACCTGTTGCAGAATTCGTTGCGTTATACCGATCCGGACGGCCACGTGCGCGTGTCGCTTTCGCAGAGCGCCAGCGGTTGGCAACTCGACGTGCAGGACTCCCTGCCCGGCGTGCCCGATGCCGCGCTCGCGCACCTGTTCGACCGTTTCTATCGCGTGGACGAATCGCGCAGCCGTCAGAACGGCGGTGCGGGCCTCGGCCTCTCGCTGTGCCACGCGATTGTGACGGCGCATGGCGGCACGATCGGCGCCAAGGCCTCGCCTCTGGGCGGCGTCTGGATCACTGCCCGCTTTCCATCGGAAGGAGACGTGACAACATGACCGAAGGGCGCCCTTCGCACATCCTGATCGTCGAGGATGAACCCAAGCTCGCCGCCGTGCTCGAAGCGTATTTGCAGCTCGAGGGCTTTGTCACCACGATCCTCGACGATGGTCATCAAGTGATGCCCTTCATTCGTTCAACGCCGCCGGCGCTGATGCTGCTCGACCTCATGCTGCCCGGGCGCAGCGGCATGGATATCTGCCGCGAGCTACGGCAATTTTCGGCATTGCCCGTCATTATCCTGACCGCGCGCATCGACGAAATCGATCGTCTTCTGGGTCTCGAGATCGGTGCCGACGACTACGTCTGCAAACCGTTCAGTCCGCGCGAAGTGGTGGCGCGCGTCAAGGCGATCCTGCGCCGTGCAACGCCCGCCGCGGCGGCTGCGGACGGATTGCCACAGGGGCAACCGGGTTCACAGGGTCTCCAGGTCGACGAGCAGTTTCATCACGCCTTACTCGACGGTAAGGAACTCAAGCTCACGCCGCTTGAATTGCGGCTCCTCGCGCTGCTCATGAAATCGCCGGGACGCATTTTTTCCCGCGACTACCTGCTGAGTCATCTCTACGCGGATCACCGGGTGGTCACCGACCGCACCATCGACAGCCATATCAAGAACCTGCGCCGCAAGCTGCAGGGTGCGCGGCCGGACAGCGAACCTATCGCGTCCGTGTACGGCGTAGGTTACCGGCTGGAAATCTGATCGATACGATCGGATGCCTCTATGCCGTCTTCATCTGACGCTGGCCGTTTTCGAATTCAGCTCGCCTTTTCCGCCGCCGTTGTATCGGGCGGCGGACTCCATTGCGCGAACTCCTCGCTCAGAAAGTCGACACATACCCGCACTTTCGCCGACTGAGCGAGCCGCGCCGGATACACCGCCCACAGGTTCGCGGGTTGCGTGACATCCGGCAACACCTGCCGCAACTGGCCGCTGTCGAGCAACGGCCGCACGTCCCACATCGAGCGCAGCACGATTCCGCGTCCGGCCAACGCCCATTGCACGGCCACCTCACCGTGATTGGTCGACAGCGGTCCCGTGACCTTGATCGATGCCGCCTCGCCGCGCACCGTCAAACGCCAGAGACCGAATGGATGGTCGCGCTCCTTGATCGCAAGACACGCGTGCGACGACAGGTCCGCAAGTTGCCGCGGCGCACCGTGCCGCGCGAGGTATTCCGGCGACGCGCACAGTACCCGATGATTCGACGCGAGCCGTTTGGCAATCAGGTGCGGCGCGATTTCGTCGCCGATACGGACATCGAGGTCGAAGCCTTCGCCGCCCACGTCGACGAGCCGGTCGAACAGATCGAGCCGCACACTCAATTGCGGATACCGGTCGGAGAACCGGGCCAGCGCGGGCGCGACGAAACGGCGGCCAAAGCCGAAGCTGCTGGAGATGCGCAATTTGCCGCCAGGGATGCGGCGCGTAGTGGAAACGTCTTCCACCAGCTGGTCGACGTCGTCGAGAATCTTTTCGGCCCAAGTGTAGACCCGTTCACCAGCCTCCGTAATCGCGACGCGCCGCGTGGAACGGTGCAATAACCGCGTACCGAGCGTAGTCTCGAGCACATTGATGCGTTTGCTGACGTACGCCGCGGACACCGACAGCGCCTCCGCCGCCGCGCTGAAACTCGATTTGCGCGCCACTTCGCAAAACACGCGCAAATCGTCTAGATCGGGTGATGGGACGGCGTTCATAGGTCGCTCGGTCGCAGATTGTTTGTACACGATTCGTGCACAGTGGCTTAACTAAAGCGACTATTTTAAGCTCAAACAGCAGGAATAAAATAAGCGTTATCGAACCATCGAAATTCCCAACGGAGGAGCAGGAACATGTCGAAGACCTATCGGATTGCGGTCATACCGGGCGACGGCATCGGCGTCGAAGTGATGCCGGAAGCCATTCGCGTGCTGGAGACGGTGAAAAAACGCTTCGGCATCGAACTGGAGTATCAGCACATCGAATGGGCGAGCTGCGATTACTACGCAAAGCACGGCAAGATGATGCCGGACGACTGGAAGGCCCAACTGCAATCCGCCGACGCGATTCTGTTCGGCGCGGTCGGCTGGCCCGACACGGTGCCCGACCATATTTCGCTGTGGGGGTCTCTCCTGAAGTTCCGGCGCGAATTCGACCAGTACATCAACCTGCGCCCTGCCCGGCTCTTCGCCGGTGTGCCTTCGCCGCTCGCAGGCCGCAAGGCAGGCGACATCGATTTCTGGATCGTGCGTGAAAACACCGAGGGCGAATATTCGTCTGTGGGCGGCGTGATGTTCGAAGGCACCGAGCGTGAGTTCGTGCTGCAGGAATCCGTCTTCACGCGGCACGGCAGCGAGCGCGTGCTGAAGTTCGCATTCGACCTCGCGCAACGGCGCGAACGCAAGAAGATCACCGTGGCGACGAAGAGCAACGGCATCGCGATCAGCATGCCGTGGTGGGACAAATGCGCGGCCGGCGTCGCGGCGCAATACCCGGATGTGACGTGGGACAAGCAGCACATCGACATTCTCTGCGCGCGCTTCGTGCTCAACCCGGATCGCTTCGACGTGGTGGTCGCCACCAATCTGTTCGGCGACATCCTCTCCGATCTCGGTCCGGCCTGCACGGGCACGATCGGCCTCGCGCCGTCGGGCAATCTGAACCCGGACCGCAAGTTTCCGTCGCTGTTCGAACCGGTGCACGGTTCGGCGCCTGACATCGCCGGCAAGAACATCGCCAATCCGATTGCGATGATCTGGTCCGCCGCGATGATGCTCGACTTCCTCGGCAATCACGAAGGCAAGGAACGCGAGGCGCATGACGCGATTCTCGCGGCGATCGAAGCAACGCTGATCGAAGGCCCGCATACTGGCGACCTCGGCGGCAAGGCGAACACCACCGAAGTCGGCCAGGCAATCGCGGCTAAACTCGCCTGAGCCCAACGATCTGTCGATCTGTCGATTCCAACCCTCTGCGAGGACACGTTCGAATGAGCATGGAAGCCTACCCCATCGAAGTCGAATTCCCCGATATTTCAGTTCACGAGCAATCGCCGTCCGGCATCGCCTACGTTCATACGTTCGACTCGGGCGTGCCGGGACCGCACGTGATGATCAATGCGCTCACGCACGGCAACGAAGTGTGCGGGGCGATCGTCGTCGACGAACTGCTGCGGCGCGCGTTGAGGCCACGTCGTGGGCGCCTTACGCTTGCCTTTGCGAACGTCGCTGCGTATCGGCGCTTTGACCCGGCTAAGCCCGACGCCGCCCGCTTCGTCGATCAGGACTTCAACCGCGTGTGGACCGCCGCGGTGCTCGACGACACGTCGCGCACGTCGAGCGAATTGGCCCGAGCACGCGAGATGCGCCCGGTGATCGACACAGTCGATGCGCTCCTCGATCTGCATTCGATGCATGAGAAATGCAAGCCGCTGATCGTGGCGGGACCGCTGCAGAAAGGCATCGACCTTGCGGTGCGTCTCGGCACACCCGCCACGGTGATCTGCGACGAGGGCCATCCCGAAGGCCGCCGCATGCGCGATTACGAAGGCTTCGGCACCGCGGATAGCGCGAAACACGCCTTGCTGATCGAATGCGGACAACACTGGGAACGAAGCGCAGTCGCCGTGGCTCGCGATACGACCGCACGCTTTCTGCTGCTGGCAGGCGTGATCGATGAAGCCGATCTGCCGGACGGCTGGCTGGCGCCGCTGCCGCCCACCCAGCACATCGTCCGCGTCACACAGCCGGTGGTCGCGACCAGTATGGATTTTCGTTTCGCGGCGCCCTACACCGGACTGGAGATCTTTCCGGAGGCCGGCACGGTCATCGGCTGGTCGAATGGCGAAGCGGTGGTCACGCCTTACGACAACTGCATGCTCGTGATGCCGTCGCTGCGGCAATTGCGTCCCGGTGTCACCGTCGTGCGGCTGGGCAAGATCGAACAGACCGTGACGAACACGAGCGGCCGGTGACTCGGCTCATGCACATTCAAAAGGTAACGTGAAAATGAAGGTTCAAAGCATCAAGCAAAGCGTGAATCTGCAGAATCTGGAGGACTGGGGCACGGCGGGGCTGCCGGGCACGACGCCGATTCAGGTGTCCGGCGTGCAGCGCGTGATCAAGGGCAGCGAAGCCATCGACACCGGTATTTTCGAATGCACGGCGGGCACGTACCGTCGCTCGGTCAAGCAGGCCGAGGTGATGCACTTCCTCGCGGGACGCGGCCGCTTCACGCCCGATAACGAAGAGACCATCCATTTCGAAAGCGGCGACACGCTCTTTTTCGAAGCCAATACCGAAGGTCTTTGGGAAGTCGAGGAAACCATGCGAAAGGTCTATGTGATCTTTTGAGCACGGCCCCGAGCGCCGTCCTCGGCGCTCGCCCCACCTGCACGTCCCGTTCCCGGCGCACCCTGCGCCGCGGCATCCCCAGCCATTCCCACTGTTCTGTCGCTCTGCCTCATTGGATGGGGCCTCAGTGCCATGGTCGGGTAATCCCGCGTTGCCCCTCGTTGTCAAACTACTTACAGTTCGGCGTGTTCTTATAGAGAATCAGCGTTCTTTATACGAACAAACCAGGTGAAATTATCGGCGCCTGGATCACCTGCATCTTCTCGCAGGTCGAGGCAGGTCAACCTGCCCGAGTACTATGCATTGTCGAAGCGCATCGATCTGTATGCGCTACAGGCGTTCCAGCGCACCAACGGCAACACGCTCGGCACGGCAGGTTCGGGCCTCATCGTCACGGCCAGCGCGACCATCGGCGATGGCTTCCACAGCGCGCCGTCGCCGGCATAGGCATCGTGCACCGCTTCCAACCGGCGTACGATCGTAATAGAAAGGAAGGCTCGTTACGGCGAGCCTTTACGTATTCTGCAGTCAGGAGACCACCATGAGCCGCAGCAACGCTGTGAACGTTCAAACGTTTATCAACGACCACCCCTTCTCGCCGTTCCAGTGGCTCATCTTTTTCATGTGTTTCATCATCGTCCTGCTGGACGGTTTTGACACGGCCGCGATCGGCTTCATTGCACCGTCGCTGATCTCCGAATGGGGCATCACCCGGCCGGCGCTCGCGCCAGTGTTGAGCGCGGCGCTGTTCGGCCTCGCGTGCGGCGCGCTCGTCTCAGGGCCGCTGTCCGACCGGCTCGGGCGGCGCTCGATGCTGCTCGGCTCGGTGCTGCTGTTCGGCGTGACCTGCTTCGCTTCGGCGTTCTCGAACAACATCGAACACCTGACGATCTTGCGCTTCGTCACCGGCGTCGGCCTCGGCGCGGCCATGCCGAACGCCGTGACGATGATGGGCGAGTACTGTCCGGATCGCCGCCGCGCGACCGTGATCAATCTGATGTTCTGCGGCTTTCCGCTCGGCGCCGCCTTCGGCGGCTTTCTCGCTGCGTGGATGATTCCGCACTTCGGCTGGCGCAGCGTGCTGGTGCTTGGCGGTATCACGCCGCTCTTGCTGCTGATCGTGCTGGTGCTGAAGATGCCGGAATCGGTCCGCTATATGGTGGCCAATAGCAAGCCGGTCGAACGGATCCGCGCAGCGCTGGCACGCATTTCGAGCGACGCCGCGCAGGCCGACAGCTTCGTCATGACCGAAACCGCGCCGCAAACCGGCGGCAAGGGCATAGGCGTGGTGCTCTCGCGCTCGTACATCGTCGGCTCGGTGATGCTGTGGATCGCCTACTTCATGGGCCTCGTGATCTTCTACGCGTCGATCAACTGGATGCCGATTCTGCTGAAGGACGCCGGACTCACGCCGCAACGCGCGACGCTGATTTCCGCGCTGTTCCCGCTCGGTGGCGTCGGCGCCGTGCTGTGCGGCGTGCTGATGGACCGCTTCAACGCGAACCGCATCATCGCGGCCTGCTATGCGCTGACCGCGGTGAGCGTGTATTTCATCGGCCAGGCAGTTGGCAATGTGGGCGCGCTGGTGTTTATCGTGTTCGTCGCCGGCGTGCTGATGAATACCGCGCAATCGTCGATGCCGGCGCTTGCCGCCGCGTTCTACCCGACGCAGGGTCGCGGCACAGGCGTGGCGTGGATGCTGGGGATCGGCCGCTTCGGCGGGATCGCGGGCTCGTTCCTCGTGGCCGAGTTGACGCGCCGCCACTTCACCTTTGGCGGCATCTTCGCGATGGTTGCGGTGGCGGGCCTGATTTCGTGCGTGGCGTTGCTGATCAAGCAGGCGGCACGGCCGCACGTGGCGGCAGGGGCTGGCGCGAAAGCGGAGTCGTTTGGGCATTGAAAAAAGGCGGGAGGTGCGAGTAAAAGGCACCGTCCGCCACTTCCCGATAAACTACGCCGTTATTGATTCGGGCGGGCATGGCAATGGTCAATACCACTGCCTTTGCACCGTCGCCCATCTAACGACAGGATTCACGTCATGAAACGCGTAGTTGTATCGGCCGTGCTCGCACTGTGCCTCGCGCAGCCGGCCGTTGAAGCCGTTGCACAAACAGTCAGCGATCAATGTTTTGCAATCGGCGATATTGCCGGCCAGGTGGCCTCGTGGCGTGCGCACAAGAAGACGAAAGCGCAGGCGCTTGATCAAGCGGCCAAGTACTACAAAGGTGAATCCGACCGGCAAGCAGTCTCCGCCATCGTCGAAAAGATCTACAGCCCGAACGCCCCCCACTTGACACCCGATCAGGCCAGCATGGCGTTCACCTCGGACTGTGCAAACCAGCAAAAATCGCAGGCACCCGCGCAGTAGTGCCTGCTATCCGCACGGCTATTTCGCCGCACTAGCGGCTAGTAGTTAGAGCCAGGGCTACCGCTTCCTGAACGCATCCAGCGACGTCAACGCATTGCCGTGAAAATCGAACAACGTGTTGTTGTCCCACTGGTCACCCGCGCCGACTTTCCAGCCGACATTCGGCGTCGGGATCCATTCCGGCTCCCACCAGAACACGCCCTTGCCGTGGCCGCCGGGTATCGCCTTCACGATATCCGTCACCGCACCGATAAATTGCGCCTGGCCGGCCGGTGTTTGCGGGAACGTTGTGGAGCCGGTATTGGTCATCGCGTTGGGTTCCGAATCGCCGTCGCTCGTGGTCCACGGATATGCGGTCTCGACGACCATCACGTCCTTGCCGTAGCGCGTCGCCATATCGTTCGCATTGTTCTGCAAGTCGCTTAGCGAGCCTTGCCACTGCGGGTAGTAGGACAAGCCGATCACATCGAACGTGACGCCGCGTTGTACCGCGCTGTCGAACCACCAGCGGCTCGTTGCATTGTTGCCGCCGCTATCGAGGTGCAGCATGACCTTGATCCGGTCATCGACGGATTTGACCGCGTCGTGCCCGGCCTTAAGCAGTTGAGCGAGGTTGTCCCACTGGTCGTATTTGCCGAGCGGCCACAGCATGCCGCCCGTGATTTCATTGCCGACTTGAACCCACTCCGGATGCACGCCATCGCGCTTGAGCATCGTGAGGACCTTCGACGTGTACTCGGACAGCAGCGCACAGGTTTGCTCGATATCCTTGCCGGCCCAGTCGTGAGGCGGATACTGCTTGCCCGGATCGGCCCACCAGTCGCTGTAGTGGAAATCGATCAGTATGCGCATACCGAGCGCAGCAGCGCGGCGAGCCAGCACGCGTACATGTTCGGCATTGTTGTAACCTGCGGCGGGACTTTGGTCGGCTGGAAAAAAGTTCGGATTGCCGGGATCGTTCCACACCTTGATGCGGATCGAGTCGACACCGTGACTCTTCAGAATGAAGAGACAGTCAAGCGGCACACCGTGCTCGTAAAACTTCGCGCCATTGGCTTCGAGTTCCAGCAGCGTCGACACGTCCGCTCCCTTTGCAAACCCTTTTCCGCGGCCGAACAAACCCAGTTCGCCGGCGACGGCTGGCACGCCGACCGTTGCGCCAACACCAGCAGCCCCAGCAGATGCGAGCCATCCGAGCATTTCTCTTCTGTTCATCTGTCATCCTCCATCGATTGAATGGCGGCTCTTTTAGAGGCCGCCTGTTCCGGGTTGAAGCGCTTAAATTTCTGGCGCCATTTCTCCCTCCGATAACGCGCTCATCTCACTTCTCGCTTCTCACTTGCTCAAGCCCGTTGATGTGCTGGGCTATGCGTTCCTCCACGCACAGACGTCACCGGTTTTCAACTGTGAATGTCCCAGCACAAACGTCGCATTGGCCGGCGCGGGCGCCTGCGCCTGCTCCGGACCGAAGTTGAACGCGAAGGTCAAATTGCCGCGTCGGCGAATGCGCAAGCCCTCAGCCAGCAATTGCGTCTCGATACCCGCCTGCTTCGCCGCCTGCTGCAAAACCTCGCGATGCAACGCGTGCGACAACCACCCCGCCACATAGCGAACCCTTCCGTGGGTGAGTATCGCCGGCCACGTGTCGTCGAATTGCGCGTCGACGGTCGTCTCGCCATTGGCGCGAACGTGCTCACGCCAATGCAGCGCAACGCCCTGCGTGTCTCCGATCGAAAGCGCTGGCGTAAGCGTCGGGCGCAGCGTTTCGACTTCGAGCACCTGCATCGGCAGAACGCGTTGCAATGCGCCGGGTGGCAAGCTCGAAGGAATGGCGAAGGTCGTGGTCTTCGAACCGCTCCTCGGGCCGAATACCCATTGCGCCGAACTCCGCTCGATCTGATCGACGAGCGTGTCGTCGATCACGGCAATGCTCGGCACCACCACTAACCGGTACGGCGAAAGATCGGCCTTGCTCGACACGATATCGACGTCGAGGCCGAGTTCACGCAGCGCCTCGTAGTAGTCGAACGCCAGCGTCTGATAGTCGAAGGTTTTGCCATGACGCTGAATCTCGAACATCCACTGCGTCTCGTAGTCGAACACGATCGCGGTGGCCGCGCGCGCCGGCGCACCGAGGCCGGACAGCGCTGCGGACGAGGCAATTTCCCGCGCTGCCTGCTGCACTTCGAGGCCGCCAGGCGACAGTTCGTTGTTCGGCAAGTTGAGACCCGAATGCATCTGTTCCTGCGCATACGGACACTGACGCCAGCGAAAATACGACACCAGTTCCGCGCCATGTGCGAACGCTTCATAAGCCCACAGCCGGACCATGCCCTGCGCGGGCACCGGATTCCACGGCGCCCAGTTCACCGGCCCTGCCTGTTGCTCCATCACCCAGAAACGGCCCGCGCCGATCGCGCGGTAGCGGTCGTGATCGAATGCCGAGACGTCCGGATGCGCGGTACGTGCGTAGCGCGCCTTCTGTTCTTCAGGCAGTGCGATCGATTCCGTGCGCGCGATCGGATAGCTGTCCCAGGCCACCACGTCGAGCGCGTTGTCTTCGGCGAAACGGTAATGATCGAAGGTCGTGAAGAAGCCCATGAAGTTGTGCAGCAGATCCGCCTCGGGTGCATGCTCACGCAGCACGTCGATCTGCTCGCGATGGAAGCTGGCTACCTCATCCGACATGAAACGGCGGAAGTCAAGCAGATGGATCGGATTGGCGTCGGTGGGCGTGAGGTTAGGCAGGCCGATCGCCTCGAACGACGGATACTCCATGCTCCAGAACACATTGCCCCATGCATCGTTCAACGCCTCGACGCGCTCGTAGCGATGCTGCAGCCAGGTCTGAAAGCGCGCCAGTGCCGCGCTCGAATAGCTCGGCACGGTCTCGTGGCAGCCGAGTTCGTTGTCGGTCTGCCACGCAACGATAGACGGATGGCGTCCATAGCGCTCCACCATCGCGGTGACAATGCGTACGCACTCACGCCGATAGGTTTCGCTGGAAATATCGTAGTGGCGACGCGAGCCGAAATTCCAGCGCACGCCGTCCGCACGCACCGGCAACACATCCGGGTGTGCGTCGATCAGCCACTTCGGCGGCGACGCGGTCGGCGTGCCCAGCACGAGTTTCAGCCCCGCGGCTGCCAACGTCTCGACGGCTTCATCGAGCCAGCCCCAGGCGAATTCGCCGGCGCGCGGCTCCATCCGGCTCCATGCGAATTCGGCGATCCGCACATGCGTGATGCCGAGTTCGATCATACGTTTCGCATCGTCGGCCCACATCGAACGCGGCCATTGTTCGGGGTAGTAGCAAACACCAAGTTGCATGAGAGAGTCTCTTTGTTAAATGACGGCAAACGGGCGATCAGCCCTTGCTTGCGCCGAAAGTCAGGCCGGCGACGAAATGCTTCTGCATCAGGAAAAACATCAGCACAGAGGGCAAAGCGGCGAGCACCGAGCCGGCGGCAACCAGATTCCATGCCGTGGTCCATTGGCCTTTAAGCGCGGCGACGCCCACGGTGATCGGCGCAGCCTCATCGCCTTGCGTGAGGCACAGCGCCCAGAAGTAGTCGTTCCAGACAAACGTGAACACGAGGATGCCCAGCGCGGCGAGCGCGGGACGAATCAGCGGCAGCACGATGCGCCAGTAGATCGTCCATTCGCTCGCCCCTTCCACGCGCGCCGCCTCGATCATCTCGAACGGCAACTGCTTGATGAAGTTGCGCAGAAACAGCGTGCAAAAACCAGTTTGAAACGACACATGAAAAATCACCAGCGCCCACACGCTGTTGAAGAGGCCCACTTTCAGGGCCATGTCGCGCACCGGGATCATCAGAATCTGGATCGGTACGAAGTTGCCGGCTACAAAGGCGAACAGCACAGCGGTATTGCCCGGGAAGCGGTAGGTCGCCAACGCAAATCCCGCCATTGAAGCCAGCACGATCGCGCCGATCACCGAGGGCACCGTGATCAGCACGCTATTGGCGAAGTAATGCAGCATCGGCGTTTGGGTAAGCGCCGTGCCGTAGTTTTCGATCAACGCAAAATGCTTGGGCCAGCCCCAATAGTCGCCTTGCGACAACTCGTCCGACGAGCGGATCGACGTGACGAGCACGGCCAGCATCGGCAGCAGCCATATCAGCAGCGCGAGCGGCAACGACGCTTTGTACAATGTGCGGTTGAGCGGTTTCCAGCGTTCGACGGGAAGCGGATACATGACGCGTGACTCCTGGAAATCAGTGTTCTTCGCGCAGCATGCGGCGCAGATGGAACACGATGTAGACGAGCATGATGGCGAACAGCACGACGGCAATTGCCGCGGAATAGCCTTCGCGGTAGTACTTGATTGCCTGGTCGTACATGTAATAGGCGAGCACGGTCGAGCTATCGAAGGGACCGCCGCCGCTCATCACCGCAATCAGGTCGAAGCTGCGCAGCGCGCCGATCACGGTCAGCACCACTGCCATGAATGTGGCAGGCCGTAGTTGCGGAAGGATCACGTGCCATAGCAGACGCACGCCTTTTGCGCCCTCCATGCGTGCCGCCTCGACCACTTCGGGATTGATGCCTGTCAGCCCGGTGAGATACAGCACCATGCAAAACGGCGTTTGCGGCCACAGCGCGGCGAAGATGATGCCGAAGGTCACCGTATGCGGATCGCCGAGCACAGGAATGCCATGACCGACGATCAACCTCAGCAAGCCGAAACCCGGATCGTAAAACCAGCTGAACACGAGCCCGACCACCACGCCCGATAGCACGAATGGCGCGAAAAACAGCGACTTCACAACCCTCATGCCACGGATATGCTGGTTCAGATACAACGCGAAGAGCAGCCCGAGCGGCAGCGCCAACAGGAATAGCGCGAGCCAGATCAGGTTGTTCTTGAGCGCCGTGTAGAACGTGTCCGCGTGAAACAGTTCGATGTAGTTATCGAAGCCCGCGAACGTCTTCGGCGTCATGCCGTCCCAGTTGTAAAAGCTGAGCGAAATACTGCTGATGATCGGGTAGACCACGCACAGGCAAAACAACACACAGCCCGGCAGCAGGAAGAAAAGCGCCGCGCGGTGCTGATGACGGCGCGTCGTGGAGACGTGCCGGTGCCGCGCCGCGGGTAGGCGGCGCGCTGCGGAATGAGACATGATCGGGCCTCGTCGGAGATCGAAGGCGAGCGCCAGCGCTTGCTGCCTTGCTGGCGCTCCGGGGCTTACTTCTTGTAGATGCGCTTGCGGGTCGCTTCGAGGCGGACCAGCACGGCGTCGAGTTGCGACGGATCGCTGTAGAACTGCTGCATCGCCTTCATGCCTTCGTCGGCCATTTCCTTCTGCATGTCGCGATCGTAGAACTGCGCGATACCGCCCTTCGTGTTCGCGAGAGTCTGGAAACCGACCTTCGAAATCTCGTCTTCAGGTTCGGCCGCTTGGCTGTTCGACGGCAACGTCCCCCAACCCTTCGCGAGATCGGCGTTGATCTGCGGCTGTTCCATGAAGGCAAGCAGTCTGCGGGCATCGGCCTTGTTCTTTGCTTTGGCCGGAACCAGCAGCACATTGACCGGACCGTCTTCGGCCATCGGTACGTTCGCGTCGATCACCGGGAAGCGGAAGAAACCGGTCTGCGGCCGGAGGGACGCCGGAATGCTCGCCGAGAAAAACGTGCCCATCAGCATCATCGACGCCTTGCCATTCACGAGAAACGGCGCAATCGAATCGAGGTCGTAGGAGAGCGCGTTGTCGATGAAGTAGTGATCGTCGATCAGCGTTTTCCACGCGGTGTAGACCTTTTTAACGCGTGCATCGGTGTAGGGAATTTCGCCGGCCATCAACTGCTGGTGGAATGCGTTGCCGTTGATGCGCAGGTCGAGATAGTCGAACCACGCGGCAAGCGTCCAGCTATCGCGCGCCGCGACGGCGATCGGTGCCACGCCGCTGGCCTTCAGCTTCTTGCAGGCGTCGAGAAATTCATCCCACGTTTTCGGTTCGCCTTTGATACCGGCCTTCTCGAACAGATCCTTGCGATAGAAGAAGCCGTAGGCGTCGTAACCGAGCGGCGCGGCGTACTGCTTGCCCTTATACGTCGAGGCGTCCTTCACCGACGCATACTGCTGCGACCAGCCGTTCTTGCTCCAGTCCGAGGACAGATCTTCTAGCAGGCCGCGTTGCGCGTAATACGCCATGCGCTCGCCGTCGTGCCACGACACGACATCAGGCGGATCGGTGGCGAGCCAGCCGCCCATCTGCACCTTGTACGCTTCCTCGCTGATGTAGGTCACCTTGAGGTCGACGTCGGGATTGGCTTTCTTGAACTTGTCGAACGCGTCCTGCCACGTAGAGCGCTGATTACCGCGCGCCGATACGTTGACGGTCAACGTGGCCGCGTCAGCCGCGGTGGCGCAGAGCGCGCCTGCAACCAGTGCGACCCCAATCGACGCGTATGCCAGACGGCGAAGGCGAAGAGAAATCATCTTATGTCTCCTTGACTACCTTGTTGGCTGACAGCGGCTCGCTGCCAGACGATGTACCCGCTCTTTGGCGGAATAGGGTTTTGTGAACTCGGTGGTGCCCTGGATGCCCGAGATGCGCCAGGCGCCTCAAGCGGCGACCCGCTCGGGCTCGAACATGCTGCGCCGCAGTGCAACGCCATCCGCATCGAACAGATGACATGCGGCAGGCGGAACGTGAATGCAGATGCGCTCGCCCGATCCGATCGGCGTATCGCCCGCGGCCTTGGCGATGAGCGTGCCGCCCGCGTGATCCGCGTGAATATAGCTGTGCTCGCCCAGCCGTTCCGATAGCACCGTGACGCACTGGATGAACTGCTCGTCGCCAGATAGACGCAGATGTTCCGGGCGCACGCCGAGCGTGACGGGCTGGCCGCGCTGAAGACGTTGACCGTCCACGTGAGCGACCAGCCGTTCGCCGCTTTCCGTCAGCGTGACGGCCACCTTGCCCGCTTCGATCGAATCGACCACGGCATCGATGAAATTCATTCGCGGCGAACCGATGAAGCCCGCCACAAAGCGCGACTTCGGATGGTGATACAACTCGAGCGGCGCGCCGCTCTGCGCGATGCTGCCGAAGCGCTCGGCGTCCGCTCCTGCATGCAGCAACACGATTCTGTCGGCAAGCGTCATCGCCTCGACCTGATCGTGGGTCACATAGACCACGCTCGCGTTCGCGAAGCGCTGGTGCAGGCGGGCGATTTCGACACGCGTCTGGCCGCGCAATGCGGCGTCGAGATTCGACAACGGTTCGTCGAACAGGAACACGCCGGGCTCACGCACGATGGCCCGGCCGATCGCAACACGCTGCCGCTGCCCGCCCGAAAGCGCTTTCGGATAACGGTCAAGGAAGGCGTCCAGTTGCAGAATGCGCGCGGCTTCGTGCACCTTCCGGTCGATCACGTCCTTGGGTTGCTTCGCGAGTTTCAGGCCGAACGCCATGTTGTCGAACACGGTCATGTGCGGAAACAGCGCGTAGCTCTGGAACACCATCGCCACGCCGCGTCCGGCGGCGGGCACATCGTTCATGAGGCGGCCGCCGATGTGCAGCTCGCCTTCGCTCAGGTCTTCGAGACCGGCGATCATTCTCAGCAGGGTCGACTTGCCGCAACCCGAGGGCCCGAGAAACACGCAGAACTCGTGCTGCGCGATCTCGAGATTCACGCGCCGGATCACCGGCGGATGGTCACCGTACGACTTCTGCACGTTCGTAAGACGAATCGTTGCCATGCTGCTGCCTCCTTGATTTAACCGCTTAAATTTCTATGAAAAATAAACGGCTGGCTCTTGTGCAGCAGGCATTTAATCGCTTAAATTCGAACTCAATGGAAAAAGTCATGATGGGTGTCTCCTGTCGTGTTTTCCAGCAAGTTATCAACGTCGCCGGTTGCTTGCAACATTTGAATCGCGCTCCCTGAATATGGGATAAACAGAACATGGTCACCCTTTCCGAAGTCGCAAAGCGCGCACACGTCACCGCCGCCACCGTTTCCAACGTCCTGCGCAACCGCGAGAAGGTCCGCCCGGAGACTGCCGAACGCGTGCTCAAGGCGATCGCCGATCTCGGCTACCGGCCCAATCTGAACGCCCGCGCGCTGGCCGAGGGTCACTCGTCGACCTTGGCCTTGATGTTGTCGAACATCTCGAACCCGTTCTACCCCGAGTTCGTGTTGGCCGCCGAGCGAGCGGCACGCAAAGCGGGATACTTCCTGATGGTTTGCAATACCGACGACGATGCGGAGGTCGGCCGTGCGTATCTGAACCAGATCGCCGGCACACTCGCGGACGGTGTCCTCGTGATGAACACGGACATCAAGTTCAACGAATTGTGCGCGTCGGCCACGCACAGCGCGCCGATCTTGCTGGCGATGTGGGAACACCCTGAGGCGCCGCCCGCCCTGCCCTGCATCGCCGTGGATTTTGCTCATGCGGGTGCGCTTGCCGCGAGGCATCTGCTTGAATTGGGTCACCGCGAGATCGGTCTTCTGATCGGCGACGGGTGCGGCGGCTTGCAGGATGCGCGCTCCAACGGATTTCGCGCGGTGGTGCACGAGGCCGGTATCGAAACAGACGCGGCCGCAGTGCTGCAGATCCGCGACTCGATCGACGCTGGCTACGCCGCCTGCATGCAGTTGATGGCGAACCGCCCTCACCTCTCCGCGATTTTCGCGACCAACGATCTGCTGGCGATCGGCGCGGCACAGGCGTTGATCACGCTGGGTCGCGCCGTGCCGAACGATGTGTCGGTCATCGGCATTACGGACATTCAACTGGCGCACCAGGTGCACCCTGCGTTGACGACAGTTGCGATCCAGACGGCAGCCGTCGCGGAGTTGTCGATCGAGAGTCTGATCCGGCTGATCCAGACGCCTGAACAGCAACCGTCGATGGTGCTCGCGCCGCCGCCGCAACTGATCGTGCGGGCGTCGACGGGACCGCGGCGTATGAGTTGAGGCACGAGCCTGTGCGTACAGCGGGCCGCGCAACAGGGCCGTCGCCAGCCGCCACCCATCCCGGCACGGTGCCTTCACCGCAGATTCAGCAGAAAATGCTGTGGCGGCCCGAAAAAAACGCTCCGTGCGCCGTCCAGACCTCGATTGGCGATTTCATCGACTGTCGCGCACGGGTAGCATCGAAGCATCAATCTGAAGGAGCAACCCCGATGTCTCTCGCATTGACCCGCAAAGAACTGATTCGCCCGCAGAACCTGATCGACGGCAAGTGGATCGACGCCGCCGACGCCGCGCGCTTTCCCGTCACCAACCCGGCCACCGGCGAATTGATCGTCGAAGTCGCGAACAGCGGCGCAGCGGACGCCCGCGCCGCCACCGACGCCGCGGCCCGCGCGTTCCCCGCATGGCGCGACAAGCTGCCGCGCGAACGCGCGGAGATTCTGCGCCGCTGGCACGCGCTGATCGTCGCCAATACCGAAGACCTCGCCAAGCTGATGTCGACGGAACAAGGCAAGCCGCTCGCGGAAAGCCGTGGCGAAGTCGCCTACGGCGCCTCGTACGTCGCGTGGTTCGCCGACGAGGCGACACGCATCTACGGCGATCTGATCCCGCAGCAACAACGCGGCAAACGCATGAGCGCGGTGAAGGAACCGGTCGGCGTGGTCGCGGCGATCACGCCGTGGAATTTCCCGCTGGCGATGATTGCGCGCAAGATCGCGCCCGCGCTCGCGGCTGGATGCACGGTCGTGGCCAAGCCCGCGGAAGACACGCCACTCACGGCGCTCGCGCTGGCCGCGCTCGCCCAGGAAGCGGGCTTGCCGGACGGCGTGCTGAACATGCTGTCGGCTTCGCGTGAACAGGGCATTGCGGCGGTCGCTGACTGGCTCGCCGACGGACGCGTACGCAAGATCACGTTCACGGGCTCGACGCCGGTCGGCAAGCATCTCGCCCGCGAATCGGCTGGCACGCTGAAGAAGCTGTCGCTGGAATTGGGCGGCAATGCCCCCTTCATCGTATTCGACGACGCCGATCTCGACGCGGCGGTCACCGGTCTGATGGCATCCAAGTTCCGCAACGGCGGTCAGACTTGCGTGTGCCCGAACCGGGTTTATGTGCAATCGGGTGTCTACGCGCGTTTCGCCGATCTGCTCGCGAAACGCGTCGCCGCGCTGAAGGTTGCGCCCGCAACCGATCCGGACGCGCAGATCGGCCCGATGATCAACGAACGCGCAATCGACAAGATTGCCCGGCACGTAGAAGATGCCGTCAAACACGGTGCAAAAGTGCTGACTGGCGGAAAGCGCCTGACCGAACTCGGCCCGAACTACTATGCACCGACCGTGTTGACCGACGCGCGGGACGACATGATCGTTTGTTGCGAAGAAACCTTTGGGCCCGTTGCGCCGCTGTTCCGTTTCGATGACGAAGCCGAAGCGATCCGTCTTTCCAATGACACGCCTTTCGGCCTCGCCGCCTACTTCTACACGCAGGACGTGCGACGCATCAATCGCGTCGCAGCCCAGCTCGAAGCGGGTGTGATCGGTATCAACGAAGGCGCCGTGTCGAGCGAAGCGGCGCCGTTTGGCGGGGTGAAAGAATCGGGCTACGGCCGCGAAGGGTCGAAGTACGGGCTCGACGATTACATGTCGATCAAGTATCTGTGCCAGGGCGGACTGGATTAAGGAGCCGCCGCGCGTTCCATGATCTGGCGCCCCAACGCGGCCTCTTCGAGGAGCCGCTGCGGCGCCAGAACTTCCCCCCGGGCGCACCGGCATTGCACCGTCCACCGCATAACCCGTTATCCTCTTCCTACTGAAGATCAGGAAAAACGGATATGAATCTTAGGGCGTTGCAGTGCTTCGTGATTCTGGCGGAGGAGCTCAATTTCAGCCGCGCCGCCGAGCGCTTGCATATCGCGCAGCCCGCGTTGAGCCAGCAGATCCGATCACTTGAGGAGCGGCTCGGCACGCAACTGGTCGATCGGGCAAGACGCCCGCTGAGTCTGACCGAAGCCGGCCACTACCTCTGCACGGAGGCGCGTCAGATACTGGGTTCGTTGGAACAGGTGTCCCTTACAGCGCAAGAAATCGGTGTCGGCCGGCGCGGCTGGCTCAGCATCGGCTTCACGCGCTCGGCGATGTACAGCATCCTGCCGCCCGCGCTCAAGGCGTTTCACAACGCGTTCCCTCAGGTCGAACTCAAGCTTTTCGAGTTGCTCACCGAGGAACAAACCGATGCGTTGCGCGACATGCGCATTCACATCGGCATCGGGCGACAGCCGCTCGCGATTGATGGCTGCACGTCCTATCCGCTGCTGCGCGAGCGTGTCATGGTCGCGCTCGAACCGGGTCATCCGCTCGCCGCGCACAAGACCGTGCGAATTGCCGAGCTCGCCGATACGCCCTTGATTCTGTATCCGAAGCACCAGAACGCACAGTTCAAACGCTCGGTGCAAACGCTCTATCGCGATGCGGGCGTGACTCCGGTTGTCGCTCACCAGGCCTATGAAATTCAAACCGCGATTGCACTCGTAGCAGCGGGCCTCGGCGTGACGTTCATCGGCGAATCGGTTGCACGGCATGGACGCACGGACGTTGTGTTCCGCCACCTTAGTGGTCCCGGTTCGTCATACCGATCGACGCTCGCGGCCACCTTTCGCACCGACGATGCCTCACCGCATCTGCGCGCCTTCCTCGCCTGTCTCCCCGCGCCGCTTGCTGACGCCGCACTATAAGTAAAAACCTATACAAGCATAAGCAAGCGGTCTTGGACTCTCCGTCCGGGCGTTCTTATCATTGGCTTCACGCTTCAGCCACCGCCCGTTCATGAGCGCATCAGCGCATACAGGCACGAGCGGCGGCCGCTGAAGTCCGGCCGTCAAACGTGCGGCCAACGGGACACTGCCGGCGTTCGATCCGGCAGGCCAACCATAAGAACGCCGCCACGGCTGATGAAGCCGTCGCAGCAAGGTAGGAGACAGCATGACCTCATTCGACGAAGCCGCCACCATGCGCAAAGTGTACGGGCGATTAATGCCCCTGCTCTTTGCGATGATGTTCTTCAACTATCTGGACCGGATCAATATCGGATTCGCCGCGCTGGACATGAACAAGCAGTTGGGCTTCAGTCCAGCCGTGTTCGGTTTCGCGGGCAGCATCTTCTTCGTCGGCTATATGTTGCTGGAAGTGCCGAGCAATCTGTTGCTGCATCGGGTCGGCGCGCGCCGCTGGATCGCGCGCATTCTGCTGACGTGGGGCGCGGTCGCGGCAGCCACCGCCTTCGTCTTCAACGATTCGAGCTTCTATGTGTTGCGCTTTCTGCTGGGCGTGATGGAAGCGGGCTTTTTGCCGGGCGTAGCGGTCTATCTGACGAAATGGTTTCCGGTGCGCTACCGGGCGCGCGCGGTGGGCGGCTACATCATCGCGGGTTCGTTTTCGGCAGTACTGGGCGGTCCGATCTCGACAACGTTGATGACCTACGCGAACGGCATTCTCGGTTTGCAGGGATGGCAATGGATGTTCATCCTCGAAGGCCTCCCGGCGATGGCGCTCGGTCTGCTGACGCTGCGCATCATGACCGAACGTCCGGCCGACGCCAAATGGCTCTCCGATGACGAAAAGCGTTGGCTCGAATCGACGCTCGCAGCCGAACGCGAAGCTGTGGGCGGTAGCACCCATTTTCCGCTGCTGCGCGTGGCGAGTGACATCCGCGTATGGAGTCTCGCGTGTCTGTTCGGCTGCGCGCTGGTCGGCATTTATGGCCTGTTTCTGTGGCTGCCGCAGATCGTCAAGAGCCTCGGCCATCTGAGCAACATCGAGGTCGGCTTTCTGTCCGCCGCGCCGCCGCTCTTGGGCGTGTTGGGCACGTTCCTGATCAGCCGCAGTTCCGATCGCACGGGCGACCGCAAGAAGCACCTCGCCTTCGTGTACGGCATGAGCGCATTGGCGATTGCCGGCAGTGCGTATGCGCCGAACCCTGTGATCGCCTACGCGCTGCTGTGTCTGACCGGTTTGTTCATCTATGCGGGTAACCCGCTGTTCTGGAGCCTCGCGTCGTCGTTCAGAACGGGCGCTGCGGGCGCCGCGACGATCGCGCTGATCAATACCATCGCGCAGTTCGGCGGTCTGGTCGGTCCCTGGAGCATCGGGCTGGTGCGCAACGCCACCGGCAACTTCAAGCTGGCCTTGCTGACGATTGCAGCGTTTCTGGTGGTCGCGACGATCATCGCACTCGTGATGCGCGTCACGCCGGCTGAAGATGAAGCCGCCTCGCTCGCGACCGGCGACCCTGCCCCGCGCATCTGAGCGCGCTGACTGACGAAACAGCGAACGTAGCGAACGCATAGCGCGGACAGGTAAACATCCACAAAGACATCAACGGATTTTTCACACCATGATCATCGATTGCCACGGTCACTACACCACCTCGCCGCCGCAGCACGAGGCCTGGCGCGCGCAGCAGATCGCCGCGCTGAAAAACGGCGGCTCGCCGCCACCACGCCCCCTCATTACCGACGACGAAATTCGCGAGAGCATCGAAACCGGCCAGATCCGCATCCAGCGCGAACGCGGCACCGACCTCACGATCTTTTCGCCGCGCGCCGCCGGCATGGGGCATCACCTCGCCACGGCCGAAGCCAATGCAGTGTGGTCGAGCGAATCCAACGACCTCATCCATCGCGTAGTGTCGCTGTTTCCGCGCAACTTCGTCGGCGTATGTCAGTTACCGCAAGCGCCGGGCGTGGCGCCGGCCAATTGCATCGCCGAACTGCGGCGTTGCGTGGAAGAACTGGGGTTTATCGGCTGCAATCTGAATCCGGATCCTTCCGGCGGACATTGGTCGGGGCTGCCGATTACGGACCGCTCGTGGTATCCGCTCTATGAAGCGATGGTGGACCTCGACGTGCCGGCAATGATTCACGTGTCCTCGTCGTGCAATCCGAATTTTCATGCGACGGGCGCGCATTACATCAACGGCGACACCTCGGCGTTCATGCAGTTGCTGCAGGGCGATCTGTTCGCCGACTTCCCGACCTTGCGCTTCATCATTCCGCACGGCGGCGGCGCGGTGCCCTATCACTGGGGCCGCTATCGCGGACTCGCGCAGGACATGAAGCGGCCGCTGCTCAGTGAATACCTGATGAAGAACGTGTTCTTCGATACCTGCGTGTATCACCAGCCCGGCGCTGAGCTGCTCGCCAAGGTCATTCCTGTTGAGAACATCCTGTTCGCCTCGGAAACCATCGGTGCGGTTCAGGGTATCGATCCGGAAACCGGTCACTACTACGACGACACGCGGCGCTATATCGACGCCATTGAATGGCTCAGCGCCGCGGACCGTCAGCGCATCTACGAAGACAACGCCCGCGCGGTGTACCCGCGGCTGTCCCATCAACTCGAGCAGCAATTCGCCACGCAAGGGGCAACGATATGACTGTCACTACGAATCCCATCGGCTGGCGCGAACACGAATCCGCGCCTCAGGCCAACCCGGCAACGCTCGACGCATTGCGTGAACTGGCGGTTTCTCTCCTCAGCGACAACATGGCGCGTGCGAGCGGCATGGTCGGCTTGCGGCCGTATCATCAGCCCAAACCGATGGCTGGCACGGCGGTCACGGTCCACACCCGCCCCGGCGACAACCTCGCGATCCATCGCGCGTTCGACTTTTGCCGGCCGGGCGACGTGCTCGTGATCGACGGCGCAGGAGATCTGACGCAAGCGCTGATGGGCGAGATCATGGCCAGCTTCGCGGAGAGTCTGGGCGTGCAGGGCCTTGTGATCGACGGTGCGATCCGCGATGTCGGCGCGCTACGTCAGCGCGATTTCCCGGTATACGCGCGCGGCGTGACGCATCGTGGGCCTTACAAGAACGGCCCTGGCGAGATCAACGTGCCGGTCACGGTCGGCGGGATGGTGGTTCATCCTGGGGACATCATCGTTGGCGATGAAGACGGTTTGCTCGCGATCTCGCCGGCTGACGTAGAAGCGGTGATCGAAGGCGCGCGGCGGCAGAATGCGAAAGAAACGGCGGCGTTGAAGTCGATCGCCAATGGGTGCTTTGACCGTTCGTGGGTCGTGCCGCATCGCGACCGGATGATGAACGGCTGACTTCACGCACGACGCCAGAGCGTGCATGATGCTGGCTGGTTCCTGCCGCGTAGCTTGAGTCGCGGCGAACCAGCTAACATCGTCCTAAACCTGCAGGAATCGTGTGCCTCATGGCGGAATATCTGAACGCTGCAATGCTCCTTGAACTCGCGCAACGTGCGGAGCAGCGCACTGCCGCGCCCTGCATGTGTACAAAAACGCCGCTGGACGGCTGGCACTCTCAGCCGTTGTCTCTCGACGAAACGCAGTTCAAGGAAATCGGCACGCTTGCACCGGAGGACGATCCGGAACCCACGTTCAGCGAATACCTGCCGGGCAAAACGACCTACTGGTCGGCGGACGCACCCATCGCGCCGCGTTACTTCCCGTACAACCGCTGTGCCGTCTGGCAGTGCGCGTTGTGCGACCGTCTTTATCTGCGCTACACGGAAGGGGGTGGCTACTTCGCCGATCGCAGGATTCGCACTATACAGTCGGCGCTGATCGAGGACGTTCCGCTTCCCGAGTAACGTTAGAGGCGCAGCGCGCGGACTTAATGCCCAGGCTTCAGCGCCGCATACGTCCCCGGTGTGATCCCATAGGCCCGCTTGAAAAGCCGGTTGAGATGGCTTTGATCGTAAAAGCCGACGGCCGCGGCAGCGGTCGCCGCGCTATGCCCCGCCGCGAGCATGCGTTTGGCCGCGAGTAGCCGCACCTGCGTTGCATAGGCGTGCGGCGGCAGTCCAAACTCTTTGCAGAAGGCACGCGTGAGGTAATAGCGGCTCAGCCCTACCAGTTCCGCCAGCTCATCGACCGGAATATCGCGCGCATAGTTGGCGGCGACGTACTCGCGCACCTGCGCCATCTTGTGGGCTTCGCGCCGTGCTTCGCCGAGCTCGTGCCGCGATTGCCCATACCGCCCGACCAGCATCCCCATCGCCGCCCACCAATTCGCCTGCCGCTCCATCAGCGAGACCGAGCCGTGCTGGTCGAGGCTCGCATGCGCCTTGACCAGCAGGCCGGCCAGATGTGCATCCTGATAGAGCCCCGGCGGGATCAGAAGCGGTTTGTCGGAACGCGAGTCCGGTGAAAACACAGCACCCAGCGCGCCTAGGCCTTCCATGTCGAGATAAATGGCGCGGTAATTCCATTCGCGGCCTTCCCACACCTCGCCGCTGTGATATTCGCCGGGTCCAAACACGAGCACGCTACCGGGTCCGGCGACATCGCTGCCGGTGCGCGTATGACACTGCCCCGCACCGGACTGCGTCATGACAATGACGAGTTCGTCGTGCAGATGCCGGTCGAATTTGTGCTCGCCGTAGCGGGCGCTCGCGAGACAGGCGCCGTCGAGCGCGCCGTCTCGCCAGCACACTACTTCCGGCTCGCTTTTATCCGATGTGTCCATGGCTCGCTCTCCCGGGATACCCTTCAAACCAGCTCTATTCTGACCCGGCGATTGCGGCGCCCCTTGTTTTCTATCTTCACGATGCGGATCGGTTTCGATTGCGCCGTGTTGGTCAGATGCGTGCCGCCGCAAGCCTGCCGGTCCAGGTCGCCGATTTCGACGATCCGCACCGTGCCGTCGGAGGTCGGCGGCGGCGCCACCGAGAGGCTGCGGATCAGGCCCTGCGTCGATTTTGCCTCCGCTGCGCTGACGTAGTAGGTCCATACGTCCATGGCGCTGCGGATCACCTCGTTGGCCGGTTCCTCGAGCAGGCGCAATGCATCGTTGTCCGCCTCAGGCAGATCGAAATCCATGCGGGCGGTGCCGTCGGCATTGATCTGCGCGCCGGTCACGAGTGCGCCGGCGAAGCGCTGATACACGAGGGCGTTGAGAATATGCGTGGCGGTATGAAGCTGGGCGACGGTGGCGCGCCGGGCCGCGTCGACGGCCACGTGGACCTCGCCGTTCAGTTCGAGCGGCTCGTCGAGCAGATGCCAGAGCATGCCGCCTTCCGGCGCGACGCCGGTAATGCGGACGGCGCCGTGCGCGTGGGTCAGGGTTGCGGCGTCCGAGACCTGGCCTCCGCCGCCCGGGTGCAAGGCCGTGCGGCCTAGCACGACGGCGCCGGGCCGCGAGGCGATCACGCTCGTTTCAAACTCGAGTAAGTCCGGCTGCTCATGGCAAAGATAGTGCGCCACCTTGAATTCCCCGCATGAAATGACTGATTACGCCTAGGATACTCAGTCTCATGGGAGGTCGTCTTGGTCAAAAATGCTCTGTGCGGTTGGGGCCGGACCATCAGTTTCACGGCGTCCGGAAACAAACCCCCGGTTGATATAATTTTCCAGTCGCCTATGACCGGGCACGCTCACCAGAAGCAAATATTTCGCCCGTCATACGTCAATCTGACTGGAAGATTCGATGTCCCAACAAATTGCCAACACGAGTCGACCGCCCACCCTCACCGGGCTTTTCCTTATATTCAGCCGTATTGGACTCACCAGCTTCGGTGGTGGCCTGAGCGGTTGGCTCCTGCGCGAATTCGTCCAGGATCGCGACTGGATCAGTGAAGAAGACTTTTTGAACGGCCTGGCCATCTCTCAAGCGCTGCCGGGCATCAACGTCAAAAACATGGCGATCTGGATCGGCCACCGTCTGCTCGGTTGGCGCGGCGCGTTGCTGGCGGTTGCCGGCATCATCATCCCACCCGCGATCGTCATCATTATTCTCGGCACAGTCCTCAGTCATCTGCTGCAGTATCCGCTCGCTCACATCCTGCTTGCGGGCGCAGCGGCAGCGGCCACCGGCCTGTCGTTGTCGATGGGCGTGACGACCGCACGCCGGGTGCCACGCAGACTCCTCCCGCTGCTGTTCCTCGCGGGTACCTTCGTCGCGGTCGGCATATTGCGCCTGCCGCTGGTGTGGGTCGTGATCGGCGCGGGAGGCCTGAGCGTGCTGTTCGAATACATCAAACTGCGCAAAGCCTGACCATGTCGAATCGCGTTCTTCTACAGCTTGCGGCCGTTTTCGCGCCCCTGTCACTGGTGACGATAGGCGGTGGCCAGGCCATCATCGCCGACATCCAACGGCAGGTTGTCGACGTGCATGGATGGCTGACACATGCCCAGTTCGGTGTCGACTTCGCCATCTCGCGCATGGCGCCCGGCCCCGGGTCGCTGCTAGCCACCTTGATCGGCTGGCAGATTGCCGGGTTCTGGGGCGCCGTGGTGGCCACACTGGCATTGCTCGCCCCGACCGGCATCCTGATCTACGGCGTGACCCACATCTGGACGCGCTATAAAGGCGCGGCGTGGAAACTGGCGCTCGAGCGCGGGCTGCGCCCCGTCGCCTCCGGCATGATTCTCGCCGCGGGATGGGTTCTGTTGAAATCTCTCGACGGTGGGCTTCCGGCTAAAGCGATTGCCCTCATGTCAGTGGGGACGCTGCTTGGCACGCGGATCAATCCGCTGCTTCTGTTGCTTTGCGGTGCGTTGATGCTGCTCGGTATGTACGAGCTTGGCGCCAGCCTTCCGTCCATCCTTCAAGTTCACATGGCAAGCTAGTGCAATTCCGTCACGGCGTCTGCAGCGTGCCGTCCTTCAAGCGGGTTTGCGTCCACGTCGTCACGGTGTTTTCGCAAGGATATTTCGCGGCCTCGGTTTCGTCGATGTCCACGCCCAAGCCCGGTTTGTCATTGGCATAAACGTGTCCGTTCCTGAATTCCGGCAGACCCGGGAAGACATCCAGCAAGGCGTCTCTCGGCCCCTTAAGGTCCTGGATCACGAAGTTCGGCGGCTCGGTTCCCGACCATTCCTGCACGCCGAAATTGCGCGCGGCGAGATCGATATGGATATTCGCTGCATGCGCCAGCGGCGACATATCGCCCGGACCGTGCCATGCGGTCCGTACCCCGAACTGCTCGGCGAATATCTGCAGCTTACGGCCTGCGGTGATGCCGCCGATCTGGCTGAGATGCACACGAATAAAGTCGATCAGGCGCTCGGTGATCAGAAACCGCCATTCATACGGGTTGTTGAACAGCTCGCCCTGGGCCAACGGCGTAGTCGTTTTGGCGCGTAGCTGACACATCCATTCGCCTTCCTCGAGCGCAATCGCGTCTTCGAGAAAGAACAGCTCGTACTGTTCCAGCTCGCACGCGAAGCGGATCGCTTCAACCGGCTTCAGGCGTTCATGCACGTCATGGCACAACTCGACGTCGAAACCAATCTTGCTGCGAATGCCGTCGAACAGCTTGAGCGTCTCCCGCATGTACTTTCTGCTGTCGAGATACACGCCATCCGCGGCGCCTTCGGGCGCGCTCGCTGGCGCCTTGCCGAAGCTACCCCCGCCATAGCCGCCGCTCTGGCAACGAATATGCGTGATGCCCTGCTCGCGATACTTCTGGATGTTCTCGCACAACTCGTTCAGATCGCGACCGTCCGCATGGCGATAAATCGGCACGCCTTCGCGGCACTTGCCGCCGAACAACTGATAGAGCGGCATGTTCGCCATCTTGCCCTTGATGTCCCACAGCGCCATATCCACACCGGAAATCGCGTTGTTCTCGATCGCACCGTTGCGCCAGTACGCGTTCTGATGCATCAGTTGCCACAGTTCCTCAATCGTCTCGGCGTCACGACCGATCAGCAACGGCCGCAGGTATTCCTCGATGAGGCACGTCACCGCCACGTGCCGGTAGGCGAATGTCGCGCATCCGAGACCGACCAGACCGGGCTGGTTAGTCTCGATCTTCACGACGATCAGGTTGATGCCTTCCGGCGCGGTCAGGATGACCTTTACATCGGTAATCAGGGTTGCCATGTTCTGTCTGCCAAAATCGAATCAATCAAACGAAGTCGAATTGCGCTCTTCTTCGCCAAAACGTGACGTCCGAGGTGTCAGGAAAGACGGACCTGCGCGAGAGATTCCCCGGGCGTTACGTGCGACGCAACGACAATGAAGCAGCACGCTTGGCGTGCTCGTCGGCATTCGCGGGCACGGTCATCATCAGGATCACCGAGAGAAGCAGGCCGGCCGCCATGAAAATATACGAAGCCGCCGGGCTGCCGGTCGCGCCGTTCAGATAGCCCACCACCCACGAACCGAGAAACGCCCCCAACGCACCGCATGCGTTGATGAGGCCGATCGCGCCGCCCAGCACGTTGCTCGGAATCAGTTCCGGCACGAGTGCGAAGAACGGGCCATACGGCGCGTACATCGTTGCACCTGCAACGACCAGCAGCGCGAACGAGATCCAGAAGTGCGAGCCGCCGATCAGATAGGAAGCGACGAACGCAATGGTCCCGACGAGCAGCAGCGGCCAGACGAACAGCTTGCGATTACGCGTCTTGTCCGAGAGCCACGACGCGAGCAGCATCAGGATGATTGCGGCGAGATAAGGCACAGCGGCGAGCCAGCCCACCGACACGATGTCGATCGTCGAGGCGGCTTTGAGGATCGACGGCAGCCACATGATGAAGCCGTACACGCCGATGCTCCACAGCGCATGAATCGCGCAAAACTTGATCACGATCGACGAACGGAACGCTGCCTTGTAATTACGCACCGGCGCGATATGGGCCTGCTCGGCCGTCAGGCGCGCGTCGAGTTCAGTCTTTTCGGCATCGCTCATCCAGGGCGCGTCGGCCGGACGGTCTTTCACCGTGAACCACCAGACCACGGCCCATGCGATGGCAGGCATGCCCTCAAGGATGAACATCTCGCGCCAGCCGAAACTGCGAACCAGATAGCCCGACACCACCGACATCCACAGCACCGTCACCGGATTGCCGAGAATCAGGAACGTGTTGGCGCGCGAGCGCTCGCTGCGTGTGAACCAGCGGCTGATGTACATCAGCATCGACGGCATCACGGCCGCCTCCACGACGCCGAGCGTGAAGCGCAGCACCATTAGCATCGGAATATTGCTGACCATGCCGGTCGCCGCCGCGCACAATCCCCACAGAATCAGACTGAAGAAGATCAGCTTCTTCACGCTATTGCGCTGTGCGTAAATCGCACCGGGCACCTGAAACAGGCAGTAGCCGAGAAAGAACAGCGAGCCAATCAGCGACGAAGTGCCATGGGTGATGCCGAGATCCTTGTCGATCCCGGCCGCGGCGGCGAAGCCGTAATTCGCGCGGTCGAGATAGGCGAGGCTATACGTGATGAAGATGATGGGCATCAGATACCACCATCTTTGAGTTGCTACGGGTTTGACGCTTTCCATGATGTCTCCGGATCAGTGCGGCGCACGAACTATCTGATGCGAGTGGCTGTTTGTTTTGCTCTACTCGCGTGGACCTGCTTTTAAAGAACGGCTAGCCAGCCACCATCGACGTAGATGATCTGGCCGTTCACATAGCTCGACGCCGGTGAAGCCAGATACACCGCCGTGCCGACGAGTTCTTCCGGCTTGCCCCAGCGTTGTGAGGGATTGCTGCTCTTGACCCATGCGTCGAAAGCGGCGTTCTCGATCAGCGGCTTGTTCATGTCGGTCAGGATGTACCCCGGGCCGATCGCGTTCGCCTGAATGTCCGAGGCCGCCCACTCGGCGCTCATGGCGCGGGTCAGCATCTTGATGCCGCCCTTCGCCGCCGTATAGGCGCCGACCGTCGCGCGCCCGGCTTCGCTCGTGAGCGAGCCGATGTTGATGATCTTGCCGCCCGTGCCGCGCGCGATCATGCGGCGCGCGGCCTGCTTCGCGACGATGAAGGCGCTCGTCAGATTGGTGTCGATCACGCGCTGCCAGTCGCTCAGTTCGAGTTCGACGAGCGGCTTGCGAAACTGGATGCCGGCGTTGTTGACCACGATATCGACTTGCACGCCGTCCTTGTCCCACTGCGCGAATGCGTCGGCAACGGCGCTTTCGTCGGTCACATCGAAGGCGCGGCCTTGCGCATTGAAACCCTTGTCGCTCAGACGGGCGACCGCTTCGGCCACCGTGTCGGCGCGCGTGCCGTTCAGGATGACGTTCGCACCGGCGGCCGCCAGTCCCTCGGCAAGCGCGAATCCGATGCCGCGCGCCGAGCCGGTAACGAGTGCCGTGCGGCCGCTCAGATCGAATAGCTGTGTCATGCGTGTGTCCTCTCGATGTTCAGAAACGAGGCGCGAGTGCGCCCCTCGCGATCCCGACGAGGGTCGCGATGAAATGGGTTACGACGATTGCTACGCGGGTTGATCGTTGGCGGTTCGGTCCAGCGCGGCGCGGTCCTCGAAGTCCTGCTCGGCGCGCCTGATGAGCGTGAGTACGGCCTCTTCCGCCGCGACGGGATCCCCCTTCTCGATCGCGACGCACAGTGCCTCGTGCATCGGCAGCGAACGGGCCGGACCGCCGGCGATTTCAGAGCTGAGTTCGAAACTGGTGCGCAGGATCGCCGACAGCGCGTTCTGCATCTGCTGGACGAACTGGTTGTGGCAGGCGGTAAGGATGGCGCCGTGAAACGCGAGGTCGGCGGGAACGTACTCGCCGTGGCCGGCGACCGCGCGTTCCATTGCCTTGAAAGCCCGCCGGACCGCGATGCGGTCTTCATCAGTTGCGCGTTTCGCGGCAAGCCTCGCCGCGTTCGGCTCGATGATCAGGCGCAGTTCCATCAGATCTTCGATGAGGCCGGGCTCGACGGCGCTTGCACGCGCACGCCACATGATCACGTCCGGGTCGAACAACTGCCATTGCGCACGCGGCAGCACGACCGTGCCGTAGCGGCGGCGCACCTGCAGCATGCCCTTGGCGGAGAGCGACTTCATCGTCTCGCGGATGGTGATGCGGCTCACCTGCATCTGCTCGGCAAGCACCGGCTCGGCGGGAAGAATGTCGCCGGGCATGAATTTGCCTGAACAAATCTGTTCACCCATCTGATTCAGGACCTGCCTGTGCAAAGTCGCCACGATTTGCCCTCTATGTCATACGTATGATGTAGAAAGATAGGCGCGACGAGGCCGCATGGCAATTCGGGTTCACCCGCAGTGCGGGTGGGAAGGGGTAGCCGGTATGGAGGGCGTTGCTGCGATGGAAGGGATTGCCGGAGCGCACGGCGCCGGGCAAACGCGCTGCGGCTCCGCTGGGCACGGAGCAACGCGCCGCAAAGCGCACTACCGGTTGCGTCAAACCTTTGCGATATGCGTCTCGGCGATCGCGCGGACGTCGATACGGCGCGGCAGGATAGCGTCGCGATCCGCGCTATCAGCAACCTTCTGGAGCGCGGCGATATCCGCCTCGGTCACGAAGTGCTGTTTCAATGCCGCGCGCTGCGTGATCTGCTTCGCGGCGTCGAGTGGCGAGCGCGTCAAGGTCGAGTAGATCTGCGCGTAGGCATCGGGATTCGCAAGCGCCCAATCACCCGCGCGTTGCAGCCGAAGCAGAACGTCTGCGATAGCCGCGCGTTTGCGCGTATCCGCCAGCGCGGCGCCCGATGCAGTGATGAAGCCGAGGCCACTATTGATCCCAGAACCGTCCCGCAAAATACGCGCGCCACGTTGGACCGCGATACCGTAGTACGGATCGAATGTCGCCCACACGTCGATTGAACCGGACGCGAACGCCGCAAACGCATCGACCGGCAGGATGAAACGAACCTTGACGTCGTCCTTCGAGAGTCCTGCTTCGGCGAGCGCACCGTACAACTGGAATTGCGAAATGCTGCCGCGCGCCGACGACACGAATACGGTGCGCCCCTTCAGATCCGCCACCGTGCGAATCGGTGAATTGGGCGCAACCAGAATACCGAGTTGCGCGCCCGACCCCACACGCGTCGCGACGATCTTCAAGGTCGGATCGCCGACAGCCGCTGCAAGCACAGGCAAGTCGCCCGCCGGGGCAAGATCGACGGCGCCCGCGCGTTGCGCCTCGAAGAGTGGCGCGGCACCCTGGAAGTTAGCCCAGCGAAATGCGTACGGCGTGCCGTCGAGAACCTTGGCCGCTTCGGCAAGCGCCCGTGTGCCGCCGGCCTGGTCGCCGAGCACGATCGTGGTCGATGCCAGATCGGCGGCCTGCACGTTGAGTGAATGAAATGCGCCGGTTGCGGCAAGCGCCGGAACTGCGCCGAGCAGCTTCAGCGTGCGTCGCCGCGCGGAAAAAGATGTGGAAACAGAAACGGCCATATGCCCTCGCTTGCAATATTTCTGCAAGCGTAGCGATCAGGACGCTTCGTGAGAATGATTCAATTCCGATATCGTTATCTCGATCGGGCAGCTATCTTTTTCACCCCAGCGCGAGCCCGTCACTTACGACTTCTCGAATATGCCGCGATACGCGCCGTACATCGACAGAACGATCAGCGCGCTGACCAGCGGCGAGGACCGGCCGTCCGATCATTCGCCGCACTAATACAAAGGATTAGAAAACAGACTTTTACTTATTGTTTTTGGCTTCCGATAAAGGCACCAGGCCATGCGCGCAATGGCTGCGTTCATCCACTGAAACCGCCATGCCTCAAGGAGAAACCCATGACGTCCTACCGCCCCACGGACACGCCAGCGCCACCGCCAGGAGATGGCACCCCGGTCAACATGAAAAAGATCGCGGTGGCGAGTGTGATCGGCACGACTGTCGAATGGTATGACCTGTTCGTTTTCGCCACCGCCTCGGCACTCGTCTTCAATAAGGTGTTCTTTCCCGGCTTTGTCCCGTTGGTCGGCACCTTGCTGGCGTTCGGCACGTTCGCCTCCGCCTACCTCGCGCGCATCGTCGGTGCCGCCCTGTTCGGCCATTTCGGCGACCGCCTCGGACGCAAGGCGATGCTGCTGGTCTCGCTCATCATCATGGGCATCGCGACGTTCTCGATTGGGCTGCTGCCGAACTACGCGTCGATTGGCATCTGGGCGCCCATTCTGTTGCTCACCTTGCGCGTCATTCAGGGGCTCGCGCTCGGCGGCGAATGGGGCGGCGCCGTGCTGATGGCGGTGGAACACGCGCCGGCCGGCAAGCGTGGACTGTATGGCTCGTGGGTGCAAATCGGCGTGCCTGCCGGTACCCTGATCGCCAATCTGGCGTTTCTGCTCTGCAATGCCACGCTGTCAAACGACGCACTGCTCTCCTGGGGTTGGCGCATTCCGTTCCTTGCGAGCGCATTGCTCGTGGGTGTCGGGCTTTATATCCGCCTGAACACATCGGAAACGCCGTCGTTTCGCAAAGTCAAGGAGGCCGACGCGCAGGTCAAGTTGCCGATCGCCGAGGTTCTCACCCGATACTGGAAGCAGGTTCTGCTCGGCGGCATCGCGACGATGTCGACGGGCACCTCGTTCAACCTGATCGTCGCTTTCGGGCTAACCTATGGGACGCAGACGCTGGGCTTCTCACGTAACGCGATGCTTTCCATCGCGCTGATTGCCTGCGCACTCTGCATCGTGTTGTTGCCGGCCTTCGGCAAGTTATCCGACGTCGTGGGCCGCAAGCCGGTAATCATCGGCGGCATCGTCGCCGAGGCCTTGCTCGCTTTTCCGCTTTTCTGGCTGCTGGATACGCGCGAGTTTCCGTTCGCGCTGCTCGGCTATCTGCTGATGATGACCGCCTTCGCCGCGAACTATGGACCCATCGCCACCTTCCTCGCGGAGCTGTTCGGCACCGAGGTTCGCTACTCCGGTCTGTCGGTGAGCTATATGTTGTCCGGGCTGCTCGGCAGTGCGGCCACGCCCATTGTCACCACCGCGCTGTTGTCCGCTACAGGCCGCGGTTCGTCGGTGGCGTGGTACATGATGGGCTCGGCTGCTGTTTCGGTACTCGCGCTCGTGCTGCTCGCGGAGACGCTTCGCCGTGATATCTCGTCTGCGGCGCGCACCAATGCCGCCACGGCGAGCCTTTCGTGAAGGTCTGATATGAAAACGGAAAATGCCGCTCTGATGCAAGCCTCACCCGACTCATCCTTACTGCACAGTCTCGAATCCGTCAGCTTCCCGACGCTAGGGAAACGCTGATTAATGTACTGCCCGTTCGGTTTGCAGATGAAGCGGCGGGAAAC
>NZ_JALOCP010000059.1:0-34499 GCF_030511745.1 Paraburkholderia sp. SECH4 | reverse complement strand
ACAAAACGGGGAGTTCGCGAAAGGCCTTGACAACTTCCTGCTCATAGAAGGGGACTCGCATAAAATGAACTAGTCCATTGCAATACGCCCAAACGCAATCCCCAGGCATACAAATCCAGATGACTCGGGCCTTTGCAATCTGGGATGCCATCCGATTTCGTTCGCCATCGTTTCTCTCCAGTCGGGGCACAACGTCCTTATGTCGAGAATGACCGCCAATGCGATGAGCCGCCGGCACCTGCTGACGCTGATCGGCAAGAACCTCGGCGCGGCCGCCATGATGCAAGGCATGGGCACGCTTGGGTTCGCCGCTACCTCGACCTACGCCGGACCGATCAGACTCGACGGCGCACCCAAAGGAACGCGAATTCTCGTGCTCGGTGCGGGCATGGCTGGCCTCGTCGCGGCCTTTGAGTTGAGGAACGCGGGCTACCACGTGCAGGTGCTCGAATACAACAACCGCGCAGGTGGTCGGGCCTGGACTGTCAGGGGCGGTGATCGTTATACCGAACTCGGCGGTGCCACCCAGTCCTGCGATTTCGCCGACGGGCTTTATCTGAACCCAGGGCCGTGGCGCATTCCGTATCACCACCAGGGCGTACTCGATTATGCAAAACGTCTGAAGGTGTCGCTCGAGCCGTTCATCCAGGTCAATTACAACGCATACCTGCATTCGGCGGAGGCTTTCGATGGCAAGCCGCAACGATTCCGGGCGGTGCAGACCGACTATCAAGGCTATATCGCCGAGCTGCTTTCCAAAGCAATCCGCAAGGACGCGCTCGATGATGCGTTGTCAGTCGAAGATGCGCATCTGCTACTCGAATCCCTGCGCCAATGGGGTGCGCTCGGTCGGGATGGGAGCTACCAGGCGGGCCGGCGAAGCAGTGAACGCCGCGGATTCGCGACCGCGGATGGCGGCGGGCTGATGCCCGAGGCGGTGCCGTCGAATCTGCTCCCACGCGACCCCTTGCTTGCATCGCGTTTGTGGCAATGGCTCTCGTCTGGAAACGAGCTGGACTACCAGAGTGCCATTTTCCAGCCCGTCGGCGGCATGGACAGGATCGCCCACGCGCTTTATTCGCAGGTCGCGAGCGCTGTAGTGTTCAACGCAAGAGTCACGGCCATCTTGCAGGACGAGCAAGGCGTCACAGTGCGCTACACCGATACGACCACCCGAACCGAACGGAACGCGCACGCGGATTGGCTGGTGTGCACCATCCCGCTCTCGATTCTGAGTCAGATCGACATTGCGGTCGGCCCGGCCATGCGCGCCGCGATCGATGCGGTGCCTTACGAGACATCGGTGAAAATCGGGTTGCAATTCGGCCGGCGATTCTGGGAAGAAGACGAGCAGATCTACGGCGGCATCACGCATACCGACCTGCCGATCTCGACGATCGGCTATCCGGCAACAGGTTACGGATCGACCGGTCCTGCGGTGCTGCTCGGCGCCTACATGTGGGGCCCCGCCAGCTATGAGATGGGTGCGCTGCCCCCTGCCGAACGGATCGCGGTGGCATTGAGCCAAGGCAGCCAGATTCATCCGCAGTACGCGCGCGAGTACCAGAACGGCTTCGCGATGAGCTGGAGCCGATCGCCGTTCACGAATGGCTGCTTCGCCGCATGGACTGATGCGTTGAGAGAAGCGCATTACGCGAATCTCTGTCAGATCGACGGACGGATCGTCCTTGCCGGAGAGCACGCTTCCCATATCCCGGCATGGCAGGAAGGCGCCGTGCTGTCGTCGCTGGATGCGATCACCCGGTTGCATCGGAGAATCGTCAATGGATAGGCCACCGCTGATCCTCAGCGTGATGCTGATTTCCTTGCTGATGGGAGCCGCGACGGTGTCGGTTCCGGCCGTGGCACAGGACGCACCACGCACCTTCACGATTTCACCGGACTACCGCTTCACCGAAGAAAACGGTGAAGCGCTTTACAACGCTACCTGTGCGGGATGTCATATGCCGGATGGAAAAGGCGCCCAGGGCGCGGGTCACTACCCGGCGCTTGCTGACAACCCGGCAGTCGAAGCAGCACCCTACGTCATCCTCAACGTACTGCACGGCCGAAAGGCGATGCCATCCTTTGGCGACGAAATGGATGACAATCAGGTCGCTGCTGTCGTCAACTACACGAGAACCCATTTCGGCAATCGATTTACCGGAGATGTCACGCCGAGCCAGGTTAGAAGTCTGCGCTGAGTTCACGTGGCATGGCTGTCGATGCGCAGCCTCTTTCCTGCGCCATCCTCCAGCCGGCTGCCAAAGAAGTGTCTGACGATATGCGCGGAAGCGCACAGAGTCATCTAAATCGAACCCATACTCTGTTCGGTGCAGCACACAGATCTCCACCGGACATCCGAGAGCCGTATTTCTGCATGTCCTTCACAAGCCCCAGCTCTACGAGCAATGGGGGAATGATCGCTCACGACACCAGGTCGACATCGGGGCCCCGCGCTACACCGCGGAAAGCAACTTCACGCAATCAGGTGCCACCGATGCGTCTTCGAGCCATCAAATATGCCTTGATTCTTGCCTGCTGGTGCATGGCTGTCGCGAATGTACTTGCCGCCGATGCTGCCGGCGTCGTGAAGACCCTTAAGGGCACGGTGCAGATCGAACGGGCTGGAGGAAGTTCGGGTGCGGCCATCGGCAGCGAGGTTTACGGCAGCGATCGCATCGTGACCGGCCCGGAATCTTCCGTCGGTATCACGCTGCGGGACGCCACCCAACTCTCTGCCGGCGCCAATACCATCCTCGAGCTCAACAAATTCGCGTTCAACACCACGACCCATGACGGGGTGCTCGACGCCTCCATCAAACGCGGTTCCCTGGCTGTGATTTCCGGGAAGTTGGCGAAGGCGAATCCGGACGCGGTCCGCTTCAGCACGCCGACTACCACGCTGGGCGTGCGCGGCACCGAATTCATCATCGAAGTCGGCGATAAATAAAAGGGAGAGGCACGTTGAAGGCTGCAATTCGACATCACGGGCTAGCCTTTGCCGCGGCATGCATCCTGCTGCCGTTCTTCGCCGGCTGCAGCACGCCGGACAAAATTATTCTATTGCCGGATCCCGATGGCAAAGTCGGAGCGGTCATTGTCCACAGCGCCACAGGAGAGCAGAAAATAGACAAGGCCTACGCCGGGGTCGACGTCACCAAGGGCGGCGCCATCGAGAAAACGATGGATAGCCAATCCACTGTGGAGACACGATATGGCGAGCTACTTGCGGCCCGGCCGCCACGCCCCATGGCATTCACGATCTTTTTTCTATTTGATTCCGCCACCGAATTGGCCCCTGAGTCGTCGGCCACGGTTAAACAGCTAAAAGCCGTCCTGGCGACGTGGCCCGCGCCGCAGCTCGTGGTGGTCGGTCATACTGATCTGGCGGGCTCTCAGGAATTCAATGACCAACTTTCCATGCAGCGGGCGAAGACGGTTGCAGCGTTCCTGATCAAGCAAGGCATCCCTGCCCGGCAAATAGAGACCGCGGCCCGGGGCAAGCGCGAGCCACTGGTGCCCACGGCAGATGGTGTTCCCAATCGCATGAACCGGCGCGCAGTCATCACAATCCAATGATCCGCGCCAGTCATCGGCGCTGAATGGCCTTTCCGTCGATGAAACGCTATTTCGACCCATGGCACGCCCGGATCAGGAATCTGCTGAAGGTCGCCCAGGGGCGTCCGGTGGCACTGGTGGTGTTGTTCGGCCTGAGCCTGCTCAACCTGTGCAGCGAATGGCCGAGCGACATAGCACGTCCAGCTTTCGTAGACACGCTCGATGAGACGCTTCCCGACTCCTTTAAAACAGCCCGGCAAATTCTGTTCGACCAGTATCAACGTCACTACCCACGGATTCCGACGGCTCAGCCGGTGACCATTGTCGAGATTGATGAGGAGACGCTCGCAACCGCCGGTCAATGGCCCTGGCCGCGCAATCGACTCGCGAGCCTGATCGATGCCATCGCGGCACTGAAACCGCTGGCGATCGGTCTCGACATTTACATGCCGGAGCCCGATCAGACTTCTCCCGACAAGGTGGCTGGCAATCTGCCAGAAACGGCTGCGGCGCTGGCCGCCGGCTTGCGGACCCTGCCCAGTCACGAAGCCATTCTCGCGAGATCGTTGCGCGCAGCGCCGACCATACTGGGTGCCGCGGCGCTCGATCATGCTGCCTTCGGCACCCGCACCGATCTGCGAAGCGCGCCGATCCGCGTTCATGGCACCGACCCGCTGGGCTACGTGCAGCGTTTCAATTATGTTCTCGGCAGCCTGCCGGAACTGCAGGCTGCGGCCCACGGACAGGCGATGCTGAGCGTAGCGCTCGAACAAGGCGTAGTCCGGCATATTCCGCTCGTCACGGGGTTGAGGGAGAAACTGGTCCCCGGTCTGCCGATGGAAATGCTCCGCCTCGCCACGGATTCATCGGCGATTGACGTCTTTGCGGATACATCGGGCGTAGAAGCGGTGGGGGTCGCCGATGTGCTGGTGCCCACGCAGCCCGGAGGGGATATCTGGTTGCATTTCGCTTCTATTCGGTCGACGCTGAGCCGCTACGTGTCGGCACGCGACGTCATGCAGGGATTAGTCGATCCGGAACGGATCCGGGACAAACTGGTGCTGGTCGGACTGACCGGTGCCGGCGTGACTGACATGCGCACGACGGCGCTGGGGGAACTGGTGCCGGGTATCGAGATTCAGGCGCAGGTCATCGAGACGATTGTCGAGGGACGGTTTCTGCGCCGCCCCACCTGGCTGAAATGGGCAGAATGCGCCTTCATCATGACGTTCGGGCTGCTGATCATCTGGTATGTGCCTCGCCCCCGATCCCGGTTCGCGGCGCTCATCAGAGCCGTACCCAAGGGCGTCGCCGCTCTGGGTATAGGCCTGCATCTGCTGAATCTTCTGTGCTGCTTCTTTATTTTCGTGCGCTTCGGACTGCTCGTCGATGCGGCCTCGATTTTCATTATCCTGTCCGCGGTCATGGGCTGCTTCCTGTCACCCGCGTTACTCCGCCTCGATGAACGACCATGAGCGTCATGGCGGAAGGCAGCTTCCTGCATCGGCGAACTCACACTCTCGACCCGGATCGGCCCCTCGTCTTTCGCACCAGAACCGTCCGCAATCGAGTGCAGAACGGACGTCCGCTGAGTATTCGACGAGTCAGTTGAAACGCAGGCCCAGTACGCTCTAGCGCTTTCTACTGGGGAGACGGCGGATTCAAAAGCTGACTCAACGGCTTCAGTGGGCCGATTGGGAGCAGCGAGAATGTCATTAAGTGCGCTTTCCCCAAGGGAAGTGCCTCAAGCATTTCATGCGCTTGACTGACGTCCGTAACGTTCAGGATGAACGCCACCCCAGCCCGGTCCTGCAGTGAATACCACTGGTCAATCTTGCCCTCGAGGTAGAGTTGCGCCGTATCGCGAACTTCGGTCGGAAGAATGCGTTGGACAAGTTGCATGTCCGTGCCCGGTGGAAAGGTGCCAATTGCCAATATCTTCGTGGTTGGCGTGGTTGGCATCGGAGTGGTTTGCGCCATGGAAACTCCAGCAGAAGCTGCCAGCACAGAGGCTGTTGTCAAATTAAGAAGAAAGCGTTTCATGCAACGTCCAGCACCGACATGTCGGCGGAGATTCCGGCCAGTTGGGCAAGATCGGCGGCGGCAGCAAGCCCACGCATGTGAAAGTTACGGCAACTCTTCAATACAAGGAGGCTGGCGCGAGGCCACACCCGATGCCGTATCCAGCGCTGCGGCTTCTGGTCCCGTCAGATAGCAATCGCGGAAGCGCTCATCGACGCGTTCCCACATCCGTTTCGAAAACAGCAGCGCTGCGTTGAGCGGGCGATGATTGATGACCACGGAATCCGTCTCGCCCTGTTCGTTCAGATGCGCGACGACCACCGTTTCGATCGACACGCCCTCGATCTGCGACCGATAGGATTCCATGTACAAACCGTTGCCGATCTCGCCCTTGTAGCTGTGATGCTGGAATTCGTAGAGCGAAATCGCGTGTTTGATCACGGAGAGAATATCGGCTCGTCCCTCGATCGGACGCTTCAGGACGGTGGCTTCGAGCGTCGCGCTTTCGGCGAGCCTCGCCAGCCAGAGCGGCGGACCGCCTGCGGGCGCCAGCACGGGGGCTGTGTCGTTGAATTTCATGCTGGGGCTCCAGTTACGGTTTGCTCGTCATGCCTGCGCTAGCGGCATCGAGCGTTGCTTCGAGCGTGACGCGCGCCTTTTCGAGGCGGCGTCGCGCGAGGCGTCCAACGCCCGCGCCGCGCTCAGACTCGCCCGCCAGGAGCGCATGAATATCGGGCAGCATCCAGATCGCGCCGCGTGTGCCCCAGGCGCCATCCGGAATCTCGATCGGGAAGACCCAGACGCGCGGCGCGACGTCATCGAACGGCCGGTTCTCCGCGCGCGCCACCGCTTCCGTGACGTTTCTGACGAGCGAGCGACGCGATTCGTCGGTGTATTGCCCTTCGGGTGCAGACGGAATGATCCGGTAGCGTATCGTGTTCGTGCGTTCGCCGCCGATGTAGATCGCAGCAGGCCGATGAAGATGGAACACGGTGACACGCTGTGCGATCGGATTGGCGGGATCGTACCCTTCCGCCTTGATGAGGATGTCGGTCAGTTCCTTGACGAGGCGCGCTTCGGCCTCGGGCGTCAAGGCGTCTTCGGGCCACAGTGCATCGATCATTGGCATGGTGCTGCTCCTGCTTTCAGGTCATTGGATGTGGCCATGATCGGGGTTTACTCGTGCGGCCGAAAGTGGCAGCATCGCCATTATTCAGGGAATTTCAGACACGCAATGGCCATCGTCCGCATCTGGGTCTATGACGGAATCCTCGCGTCCGGCGTCGCGGGCCCTGTTGACGTCTTCAGCGCGGCCAATCAGTTCCATGCGCGCAAGGCTGCACCGGGCACGACATCCGCGCCCGTGTTTGCATGGCGCGTGGAATCTCTCGACGGGCAACCCGTCACGGCTGCGTCGGGCCAGACCATTCACGTCGACGGCAAGATCGACCCGCGCAAACGGGCGGACGCCGTTCTGCTGACGGCACCGTTTTTCTCGAACATCGACGAGTTCATCGGGCGCCGCGAGCAGTTGAACGCGCTGTCTTCCGCACTGCGGCGTCAACGCAAGGCAGGTGCCGTGCTGGCGGCTTATTGCACGGCCAACTACCTGCTCGCCGAGGCGGGCCTGCTGGATGGCCGCGCCGCAACGACGCACTGGGCGAGAGCCGCGGACTTCGCGCGCCGCTATCCGCGTGTCGAAGTTCGCGCACAGGAACTGCTGATCGCGCAAGACGGCATCATCTCGGGCGGTTCCGTGACGTCGTATCTGAATCTCGCGGTGCGGCTCGTCGAAACATTCGCCGGCGAAGAACTCGCCACGATGACCGCGAAGGCGCTGTTGATCGACATGAACCGGACGTCGCAGGCTTCCTTTGCAACGCTTCTCGACGAACATGGGCATACCGACACGCTCGTCGCGCGCGCCCAACAGCAGATGGAGGCTACGTTGCAGCAGGGATTCCGGTTGAGCGATCTGGCGGCGTCGCTTGCTGTCAGCGAACGCACGCTCAATCGCCGTTTCAAGGAAGCCGTCGGGCTCGCACCGTTGACGTATCTGCAGAATCTGCGCATCGAGGTCGCGAAAAGGTTGCTGGAAACGCGGCCAATTGGGCTTGAGGCGGTGAGTCAGCGGGTCGGTTATGGCGATATCAGCACATTTCGGCAATTGTTCAAGCGCAAGACCGGGTTGTCGCCGAGTGAATATCAAATGCGGTTCTCGCGTGCCGCGGCGGAGAATATAGAAACCGAGTCAGGCCGCAACGGCGGCTGAGGCCTCGCGAGATCATCACGCCGCAGCCCTCGTCATTTCCCTCCCTCTTTCCCCGCACTGCCCTTTTGTATCGCAGCGTATCTACACCAGATAGGGATACGCACGCTTACACACAAGCGACTTTCGGACACAAGCGGGATACGTTCATCCGCTCAAATACGCCCATCGCGAGCAAAACATCGCACCGCAAAAAACTGGGCTTACCGAGGTAGTGCATATGCAACACGAGTCGAACGGAACCGTTGAACTGGACCGCACCGCGGATGAACCGCTGAGCAGCCAGATCGCGCGCAATTGTCTGCTGACGCGCGCCCGGCAGATCTCCCGCGTCTTGACCTCCGTTTATGACGATGCGTTGCGTCCGTTCGGCGTCGTAGCGCCGCAGTTCTCATTGCTCGTGCTGATCGCGGAGTTCGGGCCTATCAGCCGCTCAGATCTGGGCCGACGGAATCATCACGAGCGCTCGACGCTGACAAGGAATTTGCAGCCGCTGATCGCGCAGGGCTGGGTTGCCGAGGGCGTCCCGGCAAGCGATGGTCGAAGCCGCCCTCTCTCGCTCACGCACGAAGGCAAGGCGCTGCTCAAAACCGCCGCGAGCGCGTGGTCGGCTGCACAGAGCCACGCGACGCGCCTCCTCGGCGAAGGCTGCGCCCATGAACTCATGAATATCGCGCGCAAATTGCCGCTGCGCACGGTCTGAAATTTTTCGGTCGATGTTGCATATGCAAGATTGACCAACGCCTGGTACCCCTTCCCCCTCGTCAAGGAGTTTGTCATGAAAGTCGTCAAAGCCGCCGCCGTCCAGTTCAGCCCGGTGCTCTATAGCCGTGAAGCAACCGTCGCCAAGGTCGTGCAGAAGATCCACGAACTGGGCCAGAAGGGCGTGCAGTTCGCCACCTTCCCCGAAACGGTCGTGCCTTATTACCCTTACTTTGCGGCCGTCCAGACGGGCATCGAGCTTCTGTCGGGCACCGAACATCTGCGCCTGCTCGAACAGGCTGTGACTGTGCCGTCCGCTGCTACCGACGCGATCGGCGAAGCCGCGCGAAAGGCCGGCATGGTCGTGTCCATTGGCGTCAATGAGCGCGACGGCGGCACGCTGTACAACACACAATTGCTCTTCGATGCGGACGGCACGCTAATCCAGCGCCGCCGCAAGATCACGCCGACGCATTTCGAACGCATGATCTGGGGCCAGGGAGATGGCTCGGGCCTGCGCGCAGTCGACAGCGCAGTCGGCCGCATCGGCCAGCTCGCATGCTTCGAGCACAATAACCCGCTCGCCCGCTACGCGATGATCGCCGACGGCGAGCAGATCCACTCGGCGATGTACCCGGGCTCGGCCTTTGGTGAGGGCTTCGCCCAGCGGATGGAAATCAATATCCGCCAGCATGCGCTCGAGTCCGGCGCTTTCGTCGTCAACGCGACGGCGTGGCTGGATGCCGACCAACAGGCGCAAATCATGGAGGACACCGGTTGTGGAATCGGTCCGATCTCGGGCGGCTGCTTCACCACGATCGTCTCTCCTGACGGCATGCTGATGGCCGAGCCGCTTCGCTCGGGTGAAGGCGAAGTCATTGTTGATCTCGACTTCACGCAAATCGACCGTCGGAAACTGCTGATGGACTCGGTCGGCCACTACAACCGCCCCGAATTGCTGAGTCTGATGATCGACCGTACGCCGACCGCGCATGTTCACGAACGCGCTTCGCACCCGATGATCGTCAACGACCAGGGTTCCGACGATCTGCGCACCCAGGCTGCATGACCTGCGAACTTCGAATTGCCCCTCTATCCAAGGAGAATTTGCTTTGAAAGCAATGATCAGGACCGGCTGCGCGAGTATCGTCGTTGCGGCGCTGATGGCGGCCGCTTCCCCAGGCTACACGCAGACGTCCGCAACAGATACGCCAGTTGCAACGCATTCGCGCAAGCAGGCGGCCGCAAAGACTGACGTCTCGGACGGGACGCTGGTGAAGTCGCTGCCCGAATTCAGAAATGGCTATGCAACCGTGAACGGCGTACGGCTGCATTATGTGGTCGGCGGCAAGGGCGAGCCGCTCGTGTTGCTGCCCGGTTGGCCCGAAACGTGGTGGACCTTCCACAAGATCATGCCGGCGCTCGCCGAGCACTACACCGTGATCGTGGTGGATCTGCGCGGCATGGGTGCGTCGTCGAAACCCGTTGACGGCTATGACAAGAAAACGATGGCCGCTGATATCCATGAACTGACGCAATCGCTTGGATACGACAAGGTTGCGATCGCGGGACACGACATCGGCTCGGCTGTGGCGTTCGCCTACGCGGAGAACTATCCGGAAGCCACCGACAAGCTGGTGATGATGGAGTTTCCGCATCCCGACGATAGCCTGCAGACTTTTCCGCTTCTACCCGCCCAAGGCGGATACGGTGACAGGCTGGGTTCGGCGCGCCCGAACCTGTGGTGGTTCGCGTTCAATCAGGTCAGAGGTTTGCCGGAGAAGCTGCTGGCAGGCCGCGTCCGGCTTGAACAGGACTGGCTCTTCCACTACTTTCTTGTGAATGAGAAAGCAGTCGACGCGCGCGACCGCGCCGTGTACGAGCACGCCTATAACAGCGCCGCCGCGATCCGCGCAGGCAACGCGTGGTATCAGGCCTTCCCTCAGGACGTCAGCGACAACAAGGATTATGGACAGCTACAAATACCCGTTCTCGTGATGGGCGGTCCCGCATACAAGTGGATGAAAATGGTCGTCGGAGAAAAGGCGGTCAATATGAGCGCCGTCGACGTAGAAAACAGTGGGCACTTTATCCAGGAGGAGCAGCCCGAGCTGGTTACGAAGACAATGCTCGGTTTTCTGCAAGGCGCCCGCGAATGATGACCCGATCGTCGCGTTGATCGACGTATGCACGCGCACGTTTTCATATACACGTGTGTATATGCATACATAAATGAAATGAAGTTTTTCCTTGAAAGGATGTGATATGACAACGAAACCTGCCCATGATCGGCCTATTCTCGTGACGGGTGCCGGAGGCGCAATTGGCGGCATTGGCCGCAACGTGACAACGTCATTGCTCGCGAAGGGCTATAAAGTGCGGGCGCTGGTCCGCAAAGAAGACGAACGCGCGGACGAGTTGCGCCGCCTTGGCGCCGAAGTCATGGTCGGCGATCTGACCGATCTCGCCTCGATGCACCGTGCGATCGAAGGGTGTTCGCGCATCTATTTCGGCATGTCCGTCTCTGCAGACTATCTCGAAGCAACCGCCAATTTTGCTGCGATAGCACGTCATCATGGCGTCGAAGCCATCGTGAACATGTCGCAGATGACGGTCACGGAAATGAGCATCACGGAGACCACCGACAGTCCCCAGCACAAGCTGCACTGGCTCGCCGAGCAGGTCTTGCAGTGGTCGGGGCTGCCCGTCGTCACGGTACGGCCGACGGCGTTTCTCGAGAGCTTCTTCCTGACGCTTGGCGCAGCCGGCGTGCGCGACAACGACGAACTCGCACTGCCGCTCGGCAATAGCAAGACTTCGCCCATTTCAGCCGTTGACGTCGCAAATGCCGTATCAGTGATTCTCGAAGACCCGGCGCCGCATATCGGCAGGATCTATAACCTGACGGGCCTCGAATCGAATGATCTCGAGCACGCCGCGCGCGTCTTTTCGGACGCGCTCGGCCGGCCCATCCGTTACCGCAACGTGCCTGTAGCGCCGTGGTCGGACAAATTGCGCGAACTCGGCATTCCCGCTCACGTCGTCGACCATCTGACCGTGATGGCCGACCTGCACGTTCAGGGGCGGTATGACCGCATGACGAACGACCTGTTCGAACTCACGGGCCGCAAACCCATGAGCATGTATGACTTCGTGAGACTGCACATCGCAGACTTCACGCGCAACGCAACACGCTGATCCAAGGCAGGAGACCGATCCCATGTCAAAAGACACGCCCCAATCCTCATCGCGCCGGCACTTTGTCGGTATGGCGGCCGCGGCGCTCGCGGCAGGCTCGCTGAGCCGGCTCGCCTTCGCGGAAACGAGCCCGGCAATCGGCAAGATCACCGAACCCGCGAACGGCGACAAGACGGCGATCCGGCCATTCCGCGTTCACGTCCCCGACTCGCAGCTCGTCGACATGCGGCGCCGCATCAAGGCCACGCGCTGGCCGGATCGCGAGACGGTGCCCGACGAATCACAGGGCATTCAGCTCGCCACCATTCAGGGACTCGCGCAATATTGGGCAACCGGCTACGACTGGCGCAAATGCGAAGCGCGGCTGAATTCGTATCCGCAGTTCATCACTGAGATTGACGGACTCGATATCCATTTCATCCACGTGCGGTCGAAGCACGAAAACGCGATGCCGTTGATCGTGACCCACGGCTGGCCCGGCTCGATCATCGAACAGTTCAAGATCATCGACCCGCTCGCCAATCCGACTGCGTACGGCGCGCCGGCTTCGGATGCCTTTCATCTCGTGATTCCATCATTGCCCGGTTACGGCTTTTCGGCGAGACCTACCACAACGGGCTGGGGACCGGAGCGCACCGCGCGCGCGTGGGTCACATTGATGAAACGCCTCGGCTATGAGCGCTTTGCTTCGCAGGGCGGCGATCTCGGCGGGATTGTCACGAACATCATGGCCAAACAGGCGCCACCCGAACTGATCGGCATTCATGTGAACTTCCCTGCCTCCGTTCCGGCGGAGATCCTGAAGTCGCTGGCCGCGGGCGACGCGATGCCTGCCGGCTTATCGGACGAGGAAATGCACGCGTATGAGCAGTTGAGTGCCAACTTCAAAAAGAAGCGCGGCTACGCTTTCGAAATGGGCACGCGCCCGCAGACGCTGTACGGACTCGCCGACTCGCCCGTCGCGCTGGCTTCCTGGCTACTCGACCACGGTGACGGCTACGGCCAGCCCGCGGCGGCGTTGAGCGCAGCCGTGCTCGGCCATCCCGTCAACGGTCATTCAGCAGGCGCGCTGACGCGAGACGACATACTCGACGACATCACGCTTTACTGGCTGACCAACACCGGCATCTCGGCGGCGCGCTTCTATTGGGAGTCGCACGCGAATTTCTTCCTCGCGGCCGACGTCAACGTGCCTGCCGCTGTGAGCGCCTTTCCGGGAGAAAACTACCAGGCGCCGAAGACCTGGACCGAAAAGGCCTATCACAACCTGATTTACTTCAACAAACCCGAAACGGGCGGGCACTTCGCGGCATGGGAAGAACCGATGATCTTCGCGAACGAAGTGCGCGCGGGATTAAGGCCCTTGCGCGCCTAAAGTGCGAAGCGCTCCGACGCGCATGCGTCGGAGCGCTCCTCGATGTAACCGCGCTAGTCGGGTCCATGCGATGTTGTTCGCATTGATCTGCCGTTTGGTTCGCCCCCGGGTCCGCTTGCGAAACACGGGTTTTCGACGAACCCTGGCGCGTATGTCCGATATTCCTCGAAAGATGGCAATATTGCCACTCCCGCTCGTTTCGGCAAAGCCCGACAATTAGGCGACTTTCCATTTCCGGAACCAAAACATGACTGGAAACGCCTATTTCTCGACAAACCTGCTGCTTGCCTATGCAGCGTATTTCGTTGGCACCGCGAGTCCCGGGCCGAGCAACCTTGCAATTATGTCCATCGCGGCCAGTCACGGCCGGAAAGCGGCGTTGATGTTCGCACTCGGTGTCATCTCGGGGTCGATGTTTTGGGCGACGGTGGCAACGCTAGGCGTCTCGGCCGCCCTGATCGCCTATTCTCAATTCATCATTGCAGTCAAGATTTTTGGTGGTCTATATCTCCTGTGGCTAGCCTTCAAATCCGGACGCAATGCGCTCGCGACAGCGGCTGAATCCATACTGAACGTGGAACGAACACCGACATTGACGAGCGTCTACTCCCGCGGAGTGATGCTCCATCTCACTAATCCAAAAGCTATCCTCGTGTGGGTTTCAATTGTTGCTCTATCGTCGAACAGCACGGGATCAGCCCATAGTGCTGTAATCGTAGGTTGTGCGGCCATCGGATGTCTGGTGTTCGGCGGTTACGCCATACTGTTTTCAACGGACTCGGCTCGCAGGTTGTACGTGCGGACCCGTCGTGCCCTGGAAGGATGCCTGGCCGTAGTATTCGGGATTGCCGGCATCAGACTTCTGGCGTCGCGTGTCTAGCCAGTTTCAGTACCTTCGCTTGTCCAATGCCATACCGCGGGGGAGTGCTGCTATTTCGGTCGAAAGTACGCATCCGCGTGTAGTGAAGCCATGACATTCACGGCGATAGAGGCGGGAATATCAGGAAGCCGCCTACAACTACGCGTTCCCGCACAAGAAGCACTTGCACATTCATTCGAGCTGCGACGCCAGGCTGGCAGAACGTGTCGCTGGCTCTCACGCGTAGCGCGAAGAGCGACGTTGTCTGGGCGGAATGCGCCCCGCTCTTCGTGTATAAAGGAGGAAGCCTGTACTACGGGAGCCCGCCGTGCCCGAAACTCCGCCGTCAACCACGAACTCAACCGCTGAAGGTCAGAACCCGTCCTTGCCGCGAATCATCAAGCCTTGGGCCATCGGCGGCGCAATCGTGCTGTTGCTCGGCGTTTTGCTACTGCTCTTCAACCCGTTCCACAAGAGCCCGGATGAACGGGCGCTGAGCGAACTGGGATTCATCAAAGGCACCTGCAACGACAGCGACGCGTCGACAGCCAAGCCCGACTCGGAATGCCTGGCGTTGCGGGCGAAACCGACAATGACGGCATCTCAGGTCGCGGCCGCTTTGCCACATCTAAAGAATTCCGACCGCAAGATCGAACTGAATCTGCGAGGTACCCAGATCGATAACGTCGATTCGCTGAAGGAACTGGACGATCTGGAATCGCTTGACCTGACGGACACGCCCGTCTGGAACATCGACGCCCTGAAGGAAATGCACTCGCTGAAAAGGCTCGTGCTCCATCGCACCGAAGTCGAAAACATCGCCGCGCTAAAAGGGCTGACCGGTCTGCAATCGCTGAACCTCTGGGATACCCGCGTCTCGAATCTCGACGCGCTCAAGAACCTGCGCGATCTGCGAGAACTCGACCTGCGGGATACACAGGTTCGCGATCTCAATCCGCTCGAAGATCTGCCTCATCTGGAAACGCTCAAACTCGGGGGCGCGAGGAACGTCCGGAACGTCGACGCGCTCAGCCAGCTCGCCTCCTTGCAGACGCTCGACCTCAACGAAACCCAGGTCGACAGCATCAGTGAGTTGAAAAAGCTCCGCAGTCTGCAAGCGCTCTATCTAGCGAACACGCCGCTGCGAGACATCGACGCACTAAAAGGAATGTCCTCGCTCAGGACGCTCGTGCTGGACGGCTCGAAGGTCGATGATATCGACGCGGCGCAGGGCATGCTCCAGATGGACACGCTGGTGCTCGCTCGCACGCAAGTGACGAACATCGATGCATTGAAGGGGCTCACCCATCTGCAAAGGCTCAATCTCGCCGACACCCGGGTCGAGAACATCGAGGCGCTGACAGACCTGAAAAGCCTGCGAATGCTCAATCTCTTTCGCACCAGGGTTCGAAACATCGATCCACTGCGAGGCTTGACTGGTCTGCAGGAACTCTACCTTGCGAACACCCCTGTCGAAGACGTCGACGCGCTGAAAGGGCTCACTGGTCTTCGAGAACTCGTTCTGTATGGCACCCAGGCCAGGAACGTCGACGATCTCAAAGCGGCGCTTCCAAAAACGCGAATCGTGTGGTGATCATTCGACATTTTTTCAACAGGTGCGCCGGGTCAAACAGCAGCGTCCCGGATTTTGATAGTCCTTATCCGACGGCACGCGACAACTGCAGCGCTCGAGTCGACACAACTCGAGATAAAAGCCCCGCCAGGTTTGGATCCCCCACACCCCTGCCATGGCCTACCCATCATCCTACCCATACAGCAAAATCAATAGCCGCGACAAACCAGAAAAAGGCGCGCATGGCGCTTCCGATTCGGGTGTTGCGGGCTACCTCGAATCCCCACTCGATTGTCGACAGCATGCCCTACCGCAAATACTGACGCCACTTGGAGCCCGTTGGTACAGGTCAATACCGAAAGTTGCCCCACCACCCGACGCATGCCCCACGCAAATTCCTCTTTAGTCCCTGCATTCACTTTTTTGCTGTCAACTGTTTCTATCAGCACTGCGCGGATGTGTTTAAGATCGGCGTTCAAGTCACAGTTGCCGAGTCGTCTCGACCGGTAGTGTCTTTGCCTACGTGGCCGAAGACGTTACGCCAGATATCCTCGCTGCGGCAAAGGGGCTCGGTGGCGGGTTCCCGATCGGTGCGTGCCTTGCAACTGAAGCGGTCGGGTCTGTCATGCAGCCCGGGACGCATGCATCAACGTTCGGTGGCAACCCGTTGGCCGTGGCTGTAGCCAGCGAGGTGCTCGATATCATCAATGCCCCGGCGTTTCTGGAGCGGTAACGCGGCGAAGAGCAACGCGTCTCCTGCATTCACGTCGTATCAACGGCGAGCGTCTGGGATCCGGCTATTCCGTATCTTGGACATCCTCCAACACCAAGTCGAAATCACCATTGCAAAACTAATATGACAAGCGCCTCTCAACTCGCGACGCGGACCAGTCACGACGAACGGGAGCGCCTTCTCCGAATGCTCGCGGCGGTAACTTTCCTCATCTTTTTTCAGGCGTATATGGTCGCGCCGATCATACCCGCCCTGTCTCAGACTTTCAGTACGTCAGTTCAAACCGTCGCCCTGATCGTACCTGCGTATCTCATTCCATATGGTATGGCGACGCTAGTCTATGGCCCTCTGGCCGATCGCTTTGGTGTGCGCCGGGTAATTTCCGCGTCATTGACAGCATTTACTGTCCTCGCGATGGCCACGGCCACAGCCACGTCCATCGAGCAAATTACCACGTGGCGGATACTAACCGGTCTCGGTGCGAGCGGTGTCGTTCCACTCGCACTCGTGCTCGTAGGCCGGCTGTTCCCCTATGAACAGCGGGGACGGCCTCTTGGCTGGTTGTTCGGTGCCATGGCAGGGGGCATGGCAGTAGGCTCGCCGCTCGGCGCGATGCTGGTACCCATTATCGGCTGGCGAGGACTCTTTATCATTGTCGGCGTATCTGGAGCCGTCGCCCTGGCATTGCTCCAGCGCTACGGAACGCTCATCACGAGAGCAGTGTCGCCCGTCAGCGGCACGCTCGGTGAGCTGGCATCGGGATATCTCACCCTGCTCACTACCACCCGCGCCCAGCGCACGTATGTCTATGTTTTCCTGAACTCGATGTTTCATTCAGGAGTATTTACCTGGCTTGGTGTTTACATCGAACGACAGTACCACCTTGGGCCGACAGGGATCGGACTCGCGCTGCTCGGTTACGGTATTCCCGGCTTTCTGCTCGGCCCTGTTATCGGTCGTGCCGCAGACAGGTGGGGCCGTTCCATTCTCATTCCGGTGGGGCTGTGCCTTGGCGCCACGGCTGCCGCTGCCTTGCTATTGCACTTGCCGCTTCTTTTGACACCGCTTGCGGCGATGGTGCTCTCGCTCGGCTACGACACCACGCAACCGCTCTTCGCCGGGATCGTGACGTCCCTCGGTGGTAAGCGGCCCGGACAGGCTATGGGACTGAATGTGTTTTCGCTCTTTGTCGGCTTTGGCGCGGGCAGCCTCGTCTTCGGAGAGATCGTCCGATACAGCTTCACTCGCGCGCTAGTTACCTTCGCCTCGGCTGAACTTCTGCTCGCCGTGTTTGCACTATGGGTGTTTCGCACTGAGCGAGCGTCCGCCGTAACCGGCCGATAGCACCGGCATTCGGTCACAGGTCATACTTGCCCATGGCGTTCTCGCTGCGACGCACATGAGACGAAACGCCACATATATCAGAGGGCTGCTGTGCTTTTTTCACATCCAGGTGCTGCTTTGCAATACACCCGATGAGGTTGAGAATATTTGCAACCGGGCGATCAACAAAAAATGATTCTGCCCGGCACTTCTCTCCACTCTGACCCTGGACGGTCCCCCGGGGTCGTATAGGCTAATCGGGCATCAAATCATGTTCGGCACCGATGTTCTTTCACTTGCGCGAATCCAGTTCGCTTTTACCGTTTCGTTTCACATCATCTTTCCCGCCCTCAGCATCGGGCTTTCGAGCTTCATTGCCATTCTCGAAGGCCTGTGGCTCAAGACGGGGCGTCAGGTCTACAAGGACCTGTGTCTGTACTGGTCGAAGATATTTGCTGTCGCATTCGGCATGGGCGTTGTGTCCGGGATCGTCATGAGCTACGAATTCGGCACCAACTGGTCCGGGTTCTCGAGCTTCGCCGGCGGCGTCACCGGGCCACTGCTCGATTACGAGGTCATGACCGCGTTCTTTCTTGAAGCGGGATTCCTGGGCATCATGCTGTTCGGTTGGAATCGAGTCGGCCGCGTCGCCCACTTCGGGGCGACAGCGCTCGTCGCGATCGGGACGATCATTTCCATGTTCTGGATCCTGGCGTCGAATAGCTGGATGCAAACGCCGCAGGGATTCGCCATCGTCAACAACCGCGTGGTGCCGGTCGACTGGTGGAAAATCGTCTTCAACCCGTCGTTCCCCTACCGGCTCGCGCATATGGGGCTCGCAGCCTTCATCGTCGCCGCTCTGGTTGTCGCGGCCACTGGCGCATGGCACCTGCTGCGCGGACGACGCGACCCCGCCGTACGCACAATGTTCTCGATGGCGCTGTGGCTGCTGCTCGCCCTTGCACCGCTGCAGATTCTTGTCGGCGACGCGCACGGCCTGAACACCCGACGCTATCAGCCGATCAAGATCGCTGCCATCGAAGGGCTCTGGGATACCGAGCAAGGCGGCACGGCGCTTAATCTCTTCGGCATTCCGGACATGGCCGCCGAGACGACCCGCTACCGCGTGGCGATTCCCCACCTCGGCAGCTTGATCCTCACGCATAGCTGGGACGGCGCAATCGTCGGCATGAAATCCGTTCCTCCCGCAGACCGGCCGAATTCCACCCTGATCTTCTGGACTTTCCGCATCATGGCAGGACTTGGCATGCTCATGGCGCTGATGGCCATCGCCGGCTTTGTGCTGCGCCGACGTAACCGTCTGTTCGACTCGACGTTGTTTCAGCGCTTTGTAGTGGTGATGGGACCATCCGGGTTCATTTGTCTGCTCGCGGGCTGGATCACTACCGAAGCCGGCCGGCAGCCGTGGGTAATCTATGGCGTCATGCGCACTTCGCAAGCGCTCTCGCCCATCACCGCGCAACAGGTCGGTGTATCGCTCTTCGCGTTCGTCGTGGTCTATTCGCTCGTCTTCGGCACCGGCATCTACTACATGATCAAGCTTGCCTGCACCGGCCCCGCCCTCACACCCGAGGCCGACGGCAGCGGAGCCAGCATTTCATTGCAGCGCAGCCGGCACCCTACCGCCACACCGGTTAGGGAAACCGCAAAGATCACTATTGACCGTCACTAAATTTTCTACCGGACCTACGCCATGGATATCACCATCTGCTGTCCACGCGCGCCACGGCATCACACCGTTTCTGCTTGCGCTTGGATTCGTCCTGCTGGGCTATATCGGGCTGCTTGCCACCATCTGGCCGTACGCGATCCTTCCTGGCATCACGATCTGGCAAGCAGCAGCACCTCATTCGAGCCAGGCCTTCACGCTGGTCGGTGCGGTAATCATCGTGCCAATCATCCTTGCCTATACAACGCTTGGGTATCGCGTCTTCCGCGGCAAGACGGATCATGCGGAACTTCACTACCACTGACACCGATATCTCCCGTCGCTCGACCGCACGTGGATTCCCCGTGTGCCCAGACATCGGACTTGCCGAATCGACACAGGCTGTTCATTCGACCGTCGGGGGCGTTTCGAACGAATGGAACGGTGCCGGGCTGGGAATCGTCCACTCCAGTCCCTCAGCACCATCCCATGGCTTCGCCGACGCCTTCTCCAGACCCGTTCCGCGATAGGTAGGCAACGCAACCCAGAACAGAAAGTAAACCTGCATCAATCCAAAGCCAAACGCGCCAATTGTCGCTATCTGGTTGAAGTCGGTAAATTGAGCCGGGTAGTCCGCATACCGCCGGGGCATCCCGGCAAGTCCGAGAAAATGCATGGGGAAAAAAGCAATGTTGAAGAAGATCATCGAACCCCAGAAGTGGATCTTGCCTCGGAGCTCGGGGTACATGAACCCGGTCCACTTCGGTCCCAGTAGTACCAGCCAGCGAAGATACTAAACAGCGAACCTGCAACCATCACGTAGTGAAAGTGCGCAACGATATAGTACGTACCGTGCAATGCTACGTTCAACGGTGCCATCGCCAGCGTAATCCCGGTCAGTCCACCGATCAGAAAGACAAAAATAAATCCGATGGCGAAAAGCATCGGCGTCTCGAAGCTCAACGAACCCCGCCACATTGTCGCGGTCCAGTTGAAGACCTTCACGCCGGTCGGCACCGCGATCGTCATCGTCGCGCCCATGATCGAAGATGCACCCGCAATGTGAATCGCGAAGATTGACAGATCCATTCCCGGGCCCATCTGCGTCGACAACGGCGCATACATCGTCCATCCCGCCGCAGCCGCGCCGCCCGGCGCCCAGAACGAACCGAGCAGCAGCACGCTGGATACCGGCAACAACCAGAAGCTCAGGTTGTTCATGCGTGCAAACGCCATATCGGAAGCCCCGATCTGCAGCGGAATCATCCAGTTTCCGAAGCCCACGAACGCAGGCATGATCGCTCCGAAGATCATGATGAGGCCGTGTTCCGTGACGAGCTGGTTAAAGAACTCCGGCCGCATGATCTGCAGGCCAGGCTCAAACAACTCAGCCCGGATCATCAGGGCCATCACACCACCGATCATCAGGTTAGTCATCGCGAACAGCAAATAGAGCGTCCCGATATCCTTGTGATTCGTCGCAAATATCCATCGGCGCCACCCGATTGGAACAGCATGCGCGCCGTGGTGATCGACGACAGTATCGGCAGAGACTTCACTCATTTTTCTTATCCAGATCAGAAGAATGTTGGATGACAGCCGAAGGCGCTCTAGCTACTTACTCAGGAGCAGATGGCGGGGACGGTTGTCGGTGCGGATGGACAATAAGTCGCGGAATCTGGAGGGGAATGGCCCTTTTCATCTTCTACGAAGCATAAGAAAATGACGTCGGTTGCCAAAGCAGCAGATCGGAATTCTTTTATCGCAGCAGTTCTCACGAACGGAGACGATAAAGCCAATGACACGGTACGAAACACTTGCAAACGCAATGGCTACCGAAATCCGCTCGGGCAGCATTGCCGTCGGCTCGCGTATGCCCTCCTTACGTCAGGTGATCGCACAACACGGCGTCAGCCAATCAACGGCATCACGGGCGTACTACCTCCTGGAAGAATGGGGGCTCGTACGGGCTCAGGAACGTTCAGGCTATTACGTCGCACCCGGCGCGGGTATCAACAGCGGGTCACGGCATCGCGCCCCCTCGCCAGTTGAAACCAGCAAGGTGGACATCAGCGACCTGGTCTTCTCGGTACTTGATGCCGCAAAGCAGCCTGGAATCGTGCCACTTGGGTCTGCCTTCCCCTCACCGTACCTCTTCCCTTTGCCAAGACTTGCGAAGTCGCTCGCCCATGCCGCGCGCCTCATCAGCCCATGGAGTACGGTCGTCGATTTGCCGCCAGGCAACGAGCACCTGCGACGGCAGATTGCACTTCGCTACATGGGTATGGGCATCTCGCAGCCTATGGAGGAGATCGTCGTCACCAACGGGGCTCTTGAAGCGCTGAATCTTTGTCTCATGGCAGTGACGCGTCCAGGTGACGTCGTTGCCGTGGAGTCGCCCGGCTTTTACGCAGCCCTTCAGGCGATCGAGCGCCTCGATCTGCGCGCTGTCGAGATTCCGGTTGATCCGGTTACTGGCCTCGACCTCGATGCGCTTTCCGACGCGTTGGACAAACATCCAATCCGGGCCTGCTGGTTCATGACGAACTTCCAGAATCCCACAGGCGTCACACTTTCACTCGAGAAGAAGAAAACGCTGGTCGAATTGCTCGCGAAACACGAAGTCCCGCTGATCGAGGACGACGTCTACGGAGAGTTGCATTTCCAGGCAGAATATCCCCTACCCGCGTTGGCTTTTGACCACAAAGGCCTCGTCATGCATTGCGGATCGTTTTCCAAGACCCTTGCTCCCGGCTACCGGATCGGTTGGGCCTCTGCTGGCCGGTTTACCGACCGGGTACAAAAACTAAAACTGATGACCACGTTGTCGGCCAGCATTCCCGTTCAAGCCGGCATTGCTGATTACCTTCAACACGGTGGTTATGATCGACACCTGAGGAAAGTTCGCAGCGCGTTGCGTACCCAGTTGCAAGAACTCGACACCTCGATTCGTCGATGGTTGCCTCGAGGCGTGCGCAGGGCGCATCCTACCGGGGGATATTTCATCTGGCTTGAGTTCCCGGAACCCATCGATGCGATGGAGCTTCACCGCCTTGCGATTGAGCGCGGAATCAGCCTTGCTCCCGGGCCGATTTTCTCAGCCACCCATGCGTTCGAGAATTGCATCCGCCTGAACTACGGACATCCTTGGACCCCTCATATTGACGACGCGATACGTTCCTTGGGGAAGTTGCTTGTGCACCCGTCAGTGCGCCGCGCACCCTGAAACCTGGCGGGGCGACTCACAAATATCGCGATGCAAATTAGCAGACTGGCAAAACACACCTTCAGACGACAGTAGTTCGGCGGTCTTGAACTTTCTTAACTGCTACGCCGTTACAGACGGCAACTGCTTCTTGTAGCGAAGACCGTCTCACATTATTGTCGTTAGCGCATTGAAGTGCTTTGTACTCGGGTAGTCTGCTTTCCATATCGACCATGTACGAATACAGCGAATTTGATAAGGCGTTCCTGCTGAGCCGCGCCGCGCAGTTTCGCGACCAGATCGAACGCTGGCAAGACGGCAAGCTGAGCGAAGACGAGTTCCGCCCACTGCGCCTGCAAAACGGCTGGTATGTGCAGCGGCATGCCCCCATGCTGCGCGTCGCTGTTCCGTATGGAGAATTATCGAGCGCACAGCTTCGCGTGCTGGCGCGCGTAGCGCGAGACTACGACGAGCCTGCGGCAGACGTCTACCGCGCGGCGCTGGAAGCGCAGAGCAAACTGGGCACTGCGCACCTGCCAACACATCACGCCCATTTCACAACACGCACCAATGTCCAGTTCAACTGGATTCCACTGTCGAAAGCGGCCGATGTTATGGACCTGCTCGCTACAGTCAACATGCATGGCATCCAGACAAGCGGAAACTGTATCCGCAACATCTCCTGCGATGAACGCGCTGGTGTCGCACCAGACGAAATTGAGGATCCGCGCCCATTCGCCGAAATCATGCGCCAGTGGACTACCTTGCACCCTGAATTTGCGTTCCTGCCTCGCAAGTTCAAGATCGCGATTTCCGGCGCCAGTGAAGACCGTGCCGCCACAGAATGGCATGACGTAGGGCTTTGCCTACGGTACGGAAACAACGGCGAAATGGGTTTTCGCGTCACCGTCGGCGGTGGTATGGGTCGCACGCCTGTGATCGGTACGGTACTGCGGGAATTTCTGCCCTGGCGGCACATCATGAATTACATAGAGGCCGTGGTACGCGTATATAACCAATACGGTCGCCGAGACAACAAGTACAAAGCGCGGATCAAGATTCTCGTAAAGGCTGAGGGTCAACGCTACATCGACGAGGTCGAAGCAGAGTTTCGCCAGATTGTCGAACACGACGGTGGCCCCCATACCATTCCGCAAGCGGAACTCGATCGTGTCAGCGCGTATTTCATTCCGCCACCGCGGACCGCTTCCGGTCGTCCGGTGGATCCGCAGGTGGCGGCGACGCTGCGCACGACCGCCGCTCAGACACCCCAGCTCCAGCGCTGGCTGGAACGCAACGTCGCACCTCACAAGGATCCGTCGATGCGGATCGTGACGCTGTCGTTCAAGCGCCTGCTTCAGGCACCTGGCGACGCGTCGGCCGATCAGCTCGACCTCGTGGCCGATCTGGTCGACCGCTTCTCCGCCGGAGAAGCGCGCGTCACGCATACACAGAACATCGTGCTGCCGTGGGTTCACGCGAACGATCTCCTGCCATTATGGGAAGCGGCGCGCGGCGCGGGACTTGCCAGCGCCAACGTGCACCTGCTCACAGACATGATCTCGTGCCCCGGAGGAGATTTTTGCGCGCTCGCCAATGCCCGGTCGCTTCCGATCGCGCAGGCTATCACCGAGCGTTACCAGGACCTGGATGAACTCAATGACATCGGGGAAATCGACCTGCACATCAGCGGCTGCATCAATTCGTGTGGTCATCACCACAGCGGCCACATTGGGATTCTCGGCGTCGACAAGGACGGCCAGGAATGGTACCAGGTGACGCTCGGCGGTTCCGATGGCTCCTTGGCAAGTGGTGCTACTCAGCCGGGAAAAGTAATCGGACCATCGTTCTCGGCGCACGAGGTCCCTGACGTAATCGAGGCGCTACTTTCGACCTATCTGGATATCCGGGCGGATTCGAGCTCACGGCGCGAGTCCTTCATTCAAACGGTTCGGCGCGTTGGGCTGGATCCATTCAAGGCCGCGGCGAACAGCGCTCGCTCGATAACAGAGAAAACAGCATGACTAGCCCGACACGCATCAGACTTTTAACATCCTTCGACCATGCGCTGGATTCCGGCGAACTCGTGGTTGTAATCGCAAATGACATTGATCCTGTCTCACGCAAGGATGAGATCGAGAACGCAGAGCGTGTCGAACTGCACTTTCCACAATTCACGGATGGTCGAGCGTACAGTCAGGCATACCTGATACGCCGGCGACTACTTTTCAAAGGCGACTTGCGAGCGACTGGCGATGTGCTGGCCGATCAGCTCATCCAGATGGAGCGAACAGGTTTTTCCAGTGCAGTTTTGAAAGACGGTATCGACCCCGTTGATGCGCAGCGGCAACTGGACCGTTTTCCGGCGTTCTACCAAGGTGACATTGTTCACGAGGCGCCGTTCCTGCGAGCCGACTCATCGAAAAGCGAGGTGTGACAACAAGCAGGCTTGGAGTCAGGGCCGACGCTCTGGCAAGCCGTTAAACCTACGCTCGCGCCAGCCACCGAGTCCACCATCTGCGGCGCCATCTGCAACCGGTCTCGGACGCCATCCTTCCGTTCCTGGGAGCCGTTTTTGCGGCGGTAATGACATAAGGGAGAGTTTTAGCTTTTGCGTCTCGATACACCGCCAGCATGCAATTTGGCATTCGTCGCGCAGCAGAACAGCAACACCACTGCTTGCGGCGCCGATACCAGCAGCACGTCGCAATCAGGCAAGTAAGAATTCAGCCGGCCCGCCCGGCGTCCTGAAACAGGCCCGTATCTTGTATGAGAGCGGGCCTTTGCTATTGCAGTTGATATCTCCGTCTCCGGGTTCCGGTGACAACGCCCGGAAGTGTTCGTCCGTCGAACCTACGCGACGCGAAAAGGATCGTCGATGGAATATGCGGGTCGGGTAAACCACCTCGGTCCCTCCTCGGTCATGTAGAAGTGATCTTCGTGCCTCACTCCAAATTCGCCGGGAATGCAGATCATGGGTTCATTGCTAAAACACATCCCAACTTCCAGCAACGTTTCGTCGTTCCCCACCAGATACGGCGCCTCATGCAAGTCGAGGCCAATGCCGTGGCCAGTCCGATGCGGCAAACCCGGTAGCTGATAGCCAGGACCGAATCCATAGGTTTCCAGGCAACGTCTCGCCGCGCGATCGACCTCTGCACATGAAACACCCAACTGTGCAGCATCAAAAGCAGCGGCTTGTGCTGCCTTTTCTGCGTTCCATACAAATCGCTGCCGATCGTTTGCATCACCGAAAACGTAGGTGCGCGTGATATCGGAAACATAGTTCTTGTACTTGCAGCCGGTGTCGATCAGGACCACGTCATTGCGTTTGAGAACTTGCGGCTCTTTGACCCCATGTGGATAGGATGTTGCCTCCCCAAACAGAACGATGCAGAAATGCGACCCTGCCGCGTCCACTTTCCGATGCGCCCGGTCTATGAAGTCACAAACATCCACCGTGCTAATTCCCTCGCGCAAGATGCTTGCCGCCGCCCGCTGAACCTGCAAAGTCATGTCTTTAGCGGCCTGCATGATTGCAATCTCCGTGCGCGATTTGTTCTTTCTCAAAGACCCAATCAAAGCGTCGGCGCAGACTAATTCATAATTCTCCGATAATTCCTTCAATCCAAAATAAACCGATGCCGAGGCGGTTCCGCAGATAGCAATTTTCGCGCGACTTCCGTGAACTGGCGCTATGCCGATTGCAAGCAAGGCTTTATAAAATGCCGCATACGCGCTTTCGTCTTCGTGCCAGCACATGACGTCGCTTTCAACCTTCACGCGATCGCGCAACGTCCTTTCCTCGAACCACGGTGCGATGTAGATCAAACTCCCCTTCGCAGGGATGATGGCACCAAGAAGCCTTTCACTGGGGTGCCATTCTATTCCAGTGAAATAAAGCAGATTAGTCCCCGCATTGACGTAGACCGCATCGACGCCAGCATCCGTCATATTTCTCTGCAATTTACTTATCCGCGTCAGATGTTCAACTGCACTGATTTCCTCAATCTCACTCGCACACGGCAAGAGTCGCGCCAATGCCGTTTGCTGATCACTACCACCTACGCCGTTGGTCATCTTCACTCTCGTTAATGAAACGGAACACGTTTCGTTGTTCTGGGCGACCGCCCCACTGGCGAAGATTCGATGCCCTCACAGGCGATTCTCTGCGCCATGCCGGGTGCATGTTGTCCCAATTGACCTGTTTCTATACTCGCGCATCCGCAACCGATACTGCGCATGGTCAAACTAGCACGATAGAGGTTCTATTTGCTTGTGAGATCGGATCGAAATGGATGCAGATTCCTGCATAGTCTCGCGCCCATGCAATCAACCCCCGGCAGCATGTCTCAAGGCGACCTGGCCTCAGTGCTTGCGGCGCGCGCCAGACCGTGAATAAGGCACCGCGCCTGCTCACGCAGCAGGGGTTGCTTTCGGCCGACTCGGTACTTGACGATTCTCGACGTGCCGTCACTCCGGCACATAGCCGAGGGCGCGCGCTAGCCTCACACCAAGGTGCATTCAAAAATTCAGATGGCCTTGCGCAGGAAGCCCTGGTTACCACCGTTGCGGTTGGGCGCGAAGCCGTTGGCCAGCAAGGTCTCTTCCGCCGTGTCGTAGAACACACCGATCTTGCTGATTTCGCGCGCCTGCTGGGCGGTCGCCACCTCGCGGCCGAACTCGCGCGAGATGCGTACCAGTTGCTCGATCTGCTCGACCGTGCTGATCTTCTTCGTGCGCGCCTGGTTCCAGAGACAGTCCTCGGTGCCGCAGCGCACGTGCAGGCCCAGCGCAATCCCCATCATGTTGACCGGCAGCACGTTGCGCACTGAGCTCTCGACTGTCAGCACCGCGCCGTCCGGCGTGGCGCGCACAAAGTTGGCCAGGTTGTAGATATTCGGTGCGTCCATACCGCCGCTGATCGCCACCCAGTTCATGACCAGCGGGCCCTTATAGATGCCACGCCGAATTAGCCGCTCCACCGACTCGAAGCTGTTGATGTTGTAGCACTGGAAGGCGCTCTGAATGCCGGCTTCGCTCAGACGGCGAATGTGCTCCTCGGCCCAGCCGGGCTGAGCCGGCACCGTCATCTCCTTGTAGGCGTTGTAGATCGCGGGATTTTCTCTCGACGTGCCCTTGAAATCCGCCAGCTCCGCATGTTCGGTGACGTTCATCTGCGAGGTGTTGACCGTCACCGTGACCTGGTCGGGCTTGGGATCGAGTTCGGCCAGCATGTGGCGCGTGTCGTCGCTCAGCCATTTGGCTGCAGCACCTTCGGTCTCAGGCGCGAAGCTGATCGAGCCGCCCACCTGGATGATCATCTCGGGTACTCGGGCGCGCACGCCGGCGATCAGCTCGTTGAACTTCGACAGGCGCTTGCTGCCCTTGCCGTCGAGTTCGCGCACGTGCAGGTGGAGCACAGTGGCGCCGGCGTTATAGCAATCCACGGCCTTCTGGATCTGCTGCTCCATCGTGACCGGGATGTCTTCGGGAAAATCGGAGGGCAGCCATCCTGGAGCATAAGGCGCGGCCGTGATGATCAGAGGTTGCTGGTTTTCAGGGTAAAGAGAACCGTCGAGAAAGTTCATGTCACGTCTCCAATGGCAGGTTGGGTGTAAGGAAAGAAATTGGGGGATGGGGTTGGCGATCCAAACACTCAGTAATGCTTGTCGTTGACAATTCTCTTTCGGAAAGCCAATGACTCCGTTTGTTCAAAGCGTCTCCTTGCCCCAATGCCCCCAAATCAGGTTGCAGTGCCGGTGTTCAGGGTGCCGGCGAGGGATGGCGCCACATCCAGCTTCACATCGGAGATCCGGGCCGAATCCGCGTCGTAACTGCGCATTGCGATGACAAAAAACACCGCGGCCAGTACGCTGCACAGAGGAATGAATGTCAGTGCGTTCTGCAAACCCCATTGGTCGGACAGGACACCCGCCAGGAACGGACCCAATTCTCTTTCGGAAAGCCAATGACTCCGTTTGTTCAAAGCGTCTCCTTGCCCCAATGCCCCCAAATCAGGTTGCAGGGCCGGTGTTCAGGGTGCCGGCGAGGGATGGCGCCACATCCAGCTTCACATCGGAGATCCGGGCCGAATCCGCGTCGTAACTGCGCATTGCGATGACAAAAAACACCGCGGCCAGTACGCTGCACAGAGGAATGAATGTCAGTGCGTTCTGCAAACCCCATTGGTCGGACAGGACACCCGCCAGGAACGGACCCACGGCCAGGCCAAACACGTTTTGAAACAGGGAAAGGACGGCCGCGCCGGTAGAGCGCACACCTGGGTGAATGACGTCCATCGCAACGCCGGCGACCACACCGACGGTGCAGTTCATGAAAAAAGCGCCAAGAAGGATCAGCTTGAACTGTGCATCGCCCGTGTATGTGCCGCCAAACGCCACCATGAAGATCACCGATGTGACCAGGCACAGCACGGACAGCGCGGGCAGCTTGTTGCGCGGTGTGCGAACTGCCAGGCGTCCCACCACAATGCCCCAGAACGTGCAGCTAAAGGCGCCGACCAATACCACCGCCGCTGCGGCCTTGCCCGCAGCCTCCGGGGCCATGCCGTGGAAACGATTCAGGTAGCTGGGCAGCCACGACCAGATGGCCGACACCGTAATCAGTTCTGCCGCCGCTCCGGCACAAAGCCACAGCAGCGTGCGCGTGCGCGCCAGCGTGCCAAAGATGTGCTTGAGCGTCCCACCCAGCGACTGGGTCACCTGGTTCGAGGCTGGCGTCAGTGCCACCGTCTTGTAGTCGCGCACGAGCAGATAAAGCAATGCCAGCACGAGCCCTGGTACACCGACCACACCAAAGGCGGCCTTCCAGCCCCACCTGGCCGCGATCATGCCCCCCAACACCACGCCCAGCACTGAACCCAGCGATGGAGCAGCGAAGAAGGCGCCGAGCACGGCGCTGCGCAAGCGCTTGGGAAACAGTGTCGAGATAAGGGCCGCTCCTACTGAGCCATAGCCGGTTTCACCCACCCCCACCATCGCGCGCGCCACAAATAATTGACTGTAATTGGCCGTGAACATGCACGAGATAGTGGCCAGGCTCCATGCAATAGCCATCACCACGATGCTTTTCACACGGCCCATGCGGTCGGCCACCAGCGCTACCGGCAATCCCCCCGCACCCACCACGATGGAAATGATGGAAACCAGTGAACCCAGCTGTTTGTCACTCAGATGCCATTCGCTCTTGATGTGAGGAAATAGCGAGACGATGACCTGTCGATCGATAAAATCGAACATCATGAGCGCGAAGGTCAGCGCAAATGCAAACCAGGCTTGCCGCCTGCTCGTCAGGTAGTCGTCGTTGTTGCGAGCCTCCGGGCCATCGGGTATCACGTTCATGCTTGTCTCCTGATATTTTTTGAATACCGGCCACGGTCCTGATGCCTCGCGTGTTCAGACGGTCCGGTTGTCGATCGGACCAATCAAGCTTGGTAGTGTGGGTGTGATGGGTTTCCCCCGCTTGACATTACATGACACGGACTTATCATTTTGTGCCAGTCTTCCATTCAGTTTTCCGATGTCGACACTTGTCCGCGCTGCGAGCTTAACCAACTACAGCGAGGTCGCTCGTGCAGCCGGACTGGACCCGGTGCGGATGCTTCTTGACGCGGGGTTAAGTCCGGGCGTACTGCGCGAGCCGGACCTCATGATTCCGGTCGAGCGCGTCGGACAACTGCTCCAGGCGTCCGCAACCCTGTCAGGCAACGAGAGTTTCGGACTGTGCATGGCCGAGTCGCGCCTCTTGTCGAACCTTGGGGCTGTAGGATTGCTGATCCGCGACCAGGCAACGCTGCGCGACTCGCTCAACATGCTGATGCGCTACCAGGCCTTGCTCAACGGTGCGCTGTCGCTGGCGGTCGAGGAATGCGGCGAACTGGTCATCATTCGCGAGGTGGTCATTGCTGGCAGTGCGCATCAGCCCACGCGCCAAAGGGTTGAACTGGCACTAGGTGTCATGGTGCAGTTGATACGCCAGCTCCTCAAGACCGACTGGCAACCGCGGCGCGTATGCTTCGAACATCCGGCGCCGCGCGACGCTAGTACACACCAACGGTTTTTTGGCAGTTGCGTCGAGTTCGACTATGACTTCAACTGCATCATCTGCGCGAAGGACGATCTCGACGCACGCAACCCGTCAGCCGATCCGGCGATGGCGCGCTATGCGCAGCAGTTGCTAGACGCGTCTGTCATGTCGCAGCAGCCAACCATGCTTGAGGACGTGCGGCGCACGATCCTGCTGCTGTTACCCAGTGGACGCTGCGGCATCGAACAGGTGGCCGAGCACCTCGGCGTGGTGTGCCGCACGGTCCAGCGCCGGCTCGCGGAACAGGGGCAGAGCTTCTCGTCGATCGTCAACGACATCCGCAAGGAACTGAGCACGCGTCATGTCATCGAGAGCGATCGTCCGTTGACCGAGGTAGCGACCCTGCTCGGTTTTTCCGCACCGAGCGCATTTTCCCGCTGGTATCACACGCAATTCGGTTGCAGCGCCAAGGAGAGCCGGGCGACGCGCGGCGCAGTGCACGGACAGACGACAGACGAGGCTCTCTAACGCGTCGTGCGGCGCGTCCCCGGGCGCTTCGTGAGGCCGCCGTATGACAGCGCAGTATCGATGAATCCCCGCACGCAAGGCGAATGCTCGCGAACGCGATACGCCACCGCGATTTCGACCTGATCTTCGAAGTCGCTTAAAGGTTTGAACACCACGCCGGGTTGAGCGAATCCCTGGATGGATTGAGGCACGAGCGCTACGCCGTAGCCCGCCGACGCCATGCTGACCGCAGTAATGAAATCGTTGACCCGATACTCCGGTTGCGCATCGAACCCGCCGACGCGGCCGAGTCTGGCGAGATCTTCCGCGAAGCCGGCCGCCTCATTGAACTGCGGCGCAATGAATGACACCCCCCGCAACTGGGAAGCCTTCACGGCTTTCACGCGCACGAGTGGGCTGTCCGCCGGCAGCGCAATCAGCAGGCGTTCGCTCTGAACGACTCTGGCTGTGACCCCATCGGGATAGTGCGCGCGGGGCCGAATGAAACCGACATCGATGGTCCCGTCCGACAAACGTTCCAGTTGCGTCGGTGTTTCCATCGCCACGACGTGCATGCGGACGTCCGGGCTCGCCATCCTGAATGCCCTGAGCGTATCGGGCAGCAGCCCAGTTGTTACGGCCGAGCCGATATAGCCGAGCGCAACGTGACCTGCTTCTCCTCTTGCTGCCAGACGCCCGACGCGGTCGGCGCGCTCCAGTTGTCGCAGTGCGGCCTTGGCTTCGACCAGAAAAACGTCCCCCGCATCGGTCAGCGTGATCGCCGCGCGTTTGTTGCGGTTGAGCAGCCGTACGCCGAGATCGGTTTCAAGCCTCTTGATCTGCTGGCTGAGCACCGATTGTGCGATATCGAGCCGGTCGGCTGTGCGAGCGAAGTGCAAATCTTCGGCCAACGCAACGAATAGTTTGAGTTGCCGGCTATCGATCATCTTTAATCTCATTCTACGAATAAAAATGCAGTTTATACGTGTTTAACCAATCACAGATAAGGAGTCAAATAGACATACTTTCTTCCCAAGGACACCTTCATGAGCGCCGTCACAGCATTGCCGATGACCGCAGCGGTCGATTCGCAACTGAAGTTTTCGATCGAGCGTCATCCTCATCACGAACGTCTGCGTCATATCACGGTGCAACCTGACGCGCTGCAGAAATTCTTTTCTTCAGTCAAAGACATCGACCTTCAGAACCTCGAATACGTGCCGTTCATGCGCTTTATGGTTGCGGACGCGCTCGCGCGCGCAGTCGGCGACGATTTCGTCTCAGCACTTCGGCAACTCGTGCGGGACCGATCCACCGGCGGATTCACGCTGGGCGTCCAGGACGTGAGCGCCGACCCTCGCGACTTCGTCCGTTTCGGAACGGCAGTCGGGTACCTGCTTGGACCGGCGAATCACGACGCAATGTCCGGCACGTATTACGCTCGCTTCCTCGTGAAGGACACGGACAACAGCGACTCCTACCTTCGTCAGGCGTACCGTTTGTTCACGCTGCATACAGACGGAACTTTTGTCGACGAGCCGACCGAATGGCTGCTCATGATGAAGTTCGCGGAGGAGAACGCGGTCGGCGGCGAGTCGCGCTTCATGCATATCGACGACTGGAGCGAGCGGGACACGTTCCTCGACGATCCACTCGGCACCCGGCCGTTTCTCTACAAGGCGCCCGGTTCGAAGAACGTCGACGCGCAGATCGAACGCCCCGTGTTTTTCCAGAGTGAGTATGGCCTGGCGATGTCGTTCATCGATCAATTCGTGCAGCCCCGTTCATCCGCCGAAGCGGTGTATCTGCACGACTTGTCGGCGTCGATGGAAGCGTCGTCCGCGACGCGCGAAGTACCGCTTCCCGTGGGCGACCTCGTGGTCCTCAACAACTATTTCTGGCTGCACGGCCGGGCGCCGTTCCAGAAGCATCCGGCGCTTCATCGTGAACTGATGCGCCAACGCGGAGTGTTCGCACAATGACGACCGTCCAGCATCACCGCGGCTATGACGCGGACGTCCTGATCGTGGGCGGTGGCATCGTCGGCGTTTCGACGGCCATGCAACTGATCGAACGTCATCCGGGCCTGAGCGTGCTGCTGCTCGAGAAGGAGGCCTCACTCGCAGCTCACCAGTCCAGTCACAACAGCGGCGTGATCCACGCCGGCGTGTACTACGCGCCGGGAAGCCTCAAGGCCGAGTTCTGCAGGCGAGGCGCTGACGCGACCTATGAGTTTGCCCGCCGCCATGACGTGCGGGTCGATCAATGCGGCAAGCTGATCGTCGCGACCGAAGACGTCGAAATCGAAAGGCTGAATGCGCTCTACGCACGTTGCGAGCAAAATCGGCTCGAACCGCATATGCTTGATGAGGCGGCGTTGAGAGAACTCGAACCGCGCATCGCGGGGCGCGCGGCGATCCGCGTGGCGGCGAGCGGCATCGCCGACTATCCGGGCATGACCACGACGATGGCCCGACTCGCGCAGGAGCAAGGCGCGCAGATTCTGCTGAACCAGCGTGTCGACGCGCTCCACGAGGACGAAAACGGCATTACCGCGGAAACGTCCGGCGGGCGCTTCCGGGCAAAGCACGCCATCGTCTGCGCAGGGCTGATGGCGGATCGCCTCGCGAAGATGTGCAATGTCGATCTCGATTTTCGGATCGTGCCGTTTCGCGGTGAATACTATCGGTTGCCAGCGGCGAAGAACGACATCGTGAAGCACCTGATCTATCCGGTGCCAGATCCCGCGCTGCCTTTTCTCGGCGTGCACCTGACGCGAATGATCGGAGGATATATCACGGTGGGTCCAAACGCCGTGCTGGCGCTCGCGCGCGAGGGCTACCGCTGGCGCGACGCAAATCTGAAGGATCTCGCCGGCATGGCAGCGTTCCCGGGCTTCTGGAAGATGCTTGGAACACACGGAGCATCGGGGCTCATCGAGATGCGCAACTCGCTGTGGAAAAGGGGTTACCTCGAACTGTGCCGCCGATACTGCCCGGAACTCGAGCTGTCCGACCTCGAGCCTTACCCGTCCGGCGTACGTGCGCAGGCCGTGATGGCGGACGGCAGCATGGTGCATGACTTCCTGATCCGTTCGTCGCAGCGCAGTCTGCACGTATGCAACGCACCGTCTCCGGCGGCGACCTCCGCGCTGCCGATCGGCGCCTATCTCGTCGACGAGTTCGACGCGCGTTTCGATCTTGCTCCACTTACCCGGTCGTACTCGTCAGGCCAGGTACAGGGTCTGGCGATCGGGTAAGCACACGGCCCGGCGACCTTCTGCATTGGAGATCGAAGGGGCGAGCCTGTGCATGCCGTGCGCCATGCGTATGACTTTGGGTCGCGGCCAGTGCGCACAGTGCATACTGCAACTCAAGCGGCGGTATATTGAGCCGGGATAGGAATCTGAGGCTTGACCCATTCAATTCAGAAGCTCGTCAGTCGGGACTCTCGC
>NZ_JALOCP010000058.1:0-34774 GCF_030511745.1 Paraburkholderia sp. SECH4 | reverse complement strand
CCCGCACAGGGGCAACGCTAATAGACCACTAGCAAATCAAGGAAAGGCCAAAGCCATAAGAACACGGACAAAAGCGCTGCCCCGCGCAGGGGCAAACGCTAATAGCCAAATAACTTAATTAATAAAGAATCAGAATAAGCAAAGACAATATAAAAAATCAAAATCAAAATCAAATAAGAAAAACAAAAAAACCACCCCAAACCCCAAGCCCCGCAGGGCCCAATCACATTCCTCCACATAACGCCAAAAAAATCCAAACCCAAACGCCATTGCATGAAATGCAAAAAACAACACATTTCCCCACTTAATAACAACATCAAAAACCCCCAATACCGCTTCAACGCCGAATAAAAACGATTTCAGCTATAGTCGCCATTTTCCAGCACCAGCCGGGCAAAAAAGAGCCCCAATAAGCCCGCCAACAGGAGTCAAAAAAATGAACGCCCGCGAACCCGCTTTCATCTCCGCTTCGCGCAGCGCACGCCTGCGCCAGATGCTCATCAGCAACGAACTCGAATTCATGATGGAGGCCCACAACGGTCTCTCCGCCCGTATCGTCCGCGAAGCCGGCTTCAAGGCGATCTGGGGTTCGGGTCTCGCGATCTCCGCCCAATTCGGCGTGCGCGACAACAACGAAGCCAGCTGGACGCAAGTCGTCGACAACCTCGAATTCATGGCCGACGCCAGTGATCTGCCCATCCTCCTCGATGGCGACACCGGCTACGGTAACTTCAACAACGTGCGACGTCTCGTGCGCAAGCTCGAACAACGCGGCATCGCCGGCGTCTGCATCGAAGACAAGCAATTCCCGAAAACGAATAGCTTCATCAACGGCGAAGCGCAGCCGCTCGCCGATATGGACGAGTTCTGCGGCAAGATCAAAGCAGGTAAAGACTCGCAGTCGGATGAAAATTTCTCGATCGTCGCACGCGTCGAAGCACTGATCGCCGGCTGGGGCATGGACGAAGCACTGCGTCGCGCGGAAGCCTATCGGCAAGCAGGCGCCGACGCGATCCTGATTCACAGCAAGCTCTCGCGTCCCGATGAAATCCTCGAGTTCGCGCGCGAGTGGGCCGGCCGCGGGCCGCTCGTCATCGTGCCGACCAAGTACTACAGCACGCCCACCGAAGTGTTCCGCGAAGCCGGCATCAGCACGGTTATCTGGGCAAATCATCTGATCCGCGCGGCGACCTCGGCCATGCAAGCCGTCGCCAAGGAAATTCACTCAAGCGAAACGCTCGTCAACGTCGAAGACAGCATCGCGGCCGTCAACGAAATCTTCCGTCTGCAAGACGCCAACGAATACTCGGAAGCCGAAGACCGCTATCTGTCGAGCGGACGCTCGGCGGGCTCCGGCATCGTTCTCGCCGCAAGCCGCGGCAAGGGCCTCGAAGCCGTCACCGAAGATCGTCCGAAAGTCATGCTGCCGATCGCGGGCAAGCCGCTGTTGCGCTGGCTCATCGATGCGTTCAAGAAGCAGAGCGTCAACGACATCACCGTGGTCGGCGGTTATCGCGCCGATGCGATCGATACGGCCGGCATCAGGCTGGTCGTCAACGAACGTCACGCGCAAACCGGCGAGCTGGCGTCGCTCGCCTGCGCAGTCGACAAGCTTGCGGGCGATACGGTCATCTCCTACGGCGATCTGCTGTTCCGCAGCTACATTCTGCGCGACCTGGTCGAGAGCGAAGCGGCGTTCAGCGTGGTGGTCGATTCGTCATTGACCGATGCGGAAAACGCCAGCGTGCGCGACTTCGCATGGTGCTCGGCTGCCGACGATCGCGGGCTGTTCGGCAACAAGGTCACGCTGCGTCATGTGTCGAGCGGGCAGGAGGCCGCGTCGGCCATCGCTTCGCAAACGCCGCATGGCCGCTGGGTTGGTCTGCTGAATGTACGCGGCGAAGGGCGTGAGCGTTTGCAAGCGGTCCTCGGCAAACTGCAGGCACGCCCGGATTTCGATTCGCTCGATATGCCCGCGCTGCTGAACGCGCTGATCGAAGCTGGTGAATCGATCGAAGTGCAATACGTGCATGGCCACTGGCGCGGTGTGAACGATCTGGAAGACTTCCGTCGTGCCGGCGATTTCGCGCATGCACAAGCGCCGTTCGCGGCGGCGGTCGACAACCGGAAGAACGCAGCCAGCGGAGCCGCGCAATGATCGAGGCAGCACAGTTCGTCGAGGCGGCGCGTGAACGCGGCTTCGACTGGTATGCAGGCGTACCGTGCTCGTATCTGACGCCGTTCATCAACTACGTGTTGCAGGACGAATCGCTGCATTACGTCTCGGCGGCGAATGAAGGCGACGCGGTTGCGTTGATCGCGGGCGTCACGCTTGGCGCACAGAACGGCCGGCGCGGCATCACGATGATGCAGAACTCCGGCCTCGGCAATGCCGTGAGTCCGTTGACCTCGCTCACGTGGACCTTCCGTCTGCCGCAATTGCTGATCGTGACGTGGCGCGGGCAACCCGGCGTCGCGGACGAACCGCAGCACGCGCTGATGGGCCCGGTCACGCCCGCGATGCTCGATACGATGGAGATTCCGTGGGAGACCTTCCCGACCGAAGCCGACGCGATCGGCCCGGCGTTGGATCGCGCGATTGCTCACATGGATGAAACCGGCCGGCCGTACGCGCTCGTAATGCAAAAGGGCAGCGTGGCGCCGTACGAGTTGAAAGAAGGCGCCGCCAGCGCTCGCCGCGTGCCGGTCGCGCCGCGTTCGCAATTCGGGAGCGTCGCAGCGAATGATTTGGCTTCACGTCACGACGCGCTGCAGAAAATCATCGCGCACACGCCGCTCGAATCGACGGTGGTGCTCGCGTCGACCGGCTTCTGCGGTCGCGAACTCTATGCCATCGACGACCGTCCCAACCAGTTGTACATGGTCGGCTCGATGGGTTGCGTGACGCCGTTCGCGCTGGGTCTGGCGCTTGCGCGCCCTGACCTGCACGTGGTCGCGCTCGACGGCGATGGCGCCGCGCTGATGCGCATGGGCGCATTCGCGACGCTCGGCGCGTACGGCCCGTCGAATCTCACGCACGTGCTGCTCGATAACGGCGCGCACGACTCGACTGGCGGCCAGGCGACGGTGTCGTCGCAAGTCTCGTTTGCGGGTGTGGCCGCGGCGTGTGGTTATGCGTCGGCGGTCGAAAGCGACGACGTCAACGTGATCGACGAGCTGTTCGAAACCGCGCCGTCGCCCCATGGTCCGCGCTTCGCGCGGCTGGCGATCCGCCGCGGCACGCCCGATGGCCTGCCGCGTCCCACTATTACCCCGCCCGATGTGAAGACGCGCCTGATGCGCCACATCGGCGCCGCTTAAGGAGTGTGCTCAATGCTGCTGCTCAATCCCGGCCCGGTGACGCTCACCGAACGCGTCCGCAACAGCCTGTTGCAAACGGATCTGTGCCACCGTGAAAGCGAGTTTTTCGATTTGCAGGAAGAGGCGCGCACGCGTCTGGTCGATCTGTATGGCCTCGCCGCAGGCGAATGGCAAGCGGTGCTGATGACCGGTTCCGGCACCGCTGCTGTCGAAAGCATGACCGCCGCGCTGGTGCCGCAAAACGGCAAGCTGCTGGTCGTGGAAAACGGCGTGTACGGCGAGCGTATTTCGCAGATCGCCACGCAATACGGCATCGCGCACGAGTCGCTGAAACACGACTGGATGCAGGCGCCGGATATCGCGAAGATCGCCGAACGCCTCGACGCGGATAAAGCGTTCACTCACGTGGCCGTGATTCATCACGAAACGACGACCGGCCGTCTGAACGATCTGCAAGCGCTCGGCGCGCTGTGCCGCGAACGCGGTCTGCGTCTGCTGGTGGATGGCGTCAGCAGCTTCGGCGCTGAAGCGATCAATTTCGCCGACGCCTGTCTCGACGCCGTCGCGGCGACCGCGAATAAGTGTCTGCATGGCGTGCCGGGCGCGTCGTTCGTGCTGGTGCGGCGCGCGGCGCTCGTGCAGGCGGCGAGCCGCACCTACTACCTGGACCTCGGGCGCCTCGCGCGTTTGCAGGATCAGCGCAATACGCCGTTCACGCCGTCGGTCCATGCGTATTACGCGCTGGTCGAAGCGCTGCGCGAACTCGCCGACGAAGGCGGCTGGCAGGCTCGCCACGCGCGTTACGCGGCGCTCGCCGAGCAGGCTCGCGCGGGCCTGGCGGAGCGGGGCATCGGCAGCGTGTTGCCACCGGAGCAGTCGTCGGTGGTGCTGCGCGCGTATCGTTTGCCGGACGGCGTGGCGTATCCGCAACTGCACGACGCGCTGAAGGCACGCGGCTTCGTCATCTATGCCGGCCAAGGCGGGCTGTCGGCCGAACTGTTCCGCATCTCGACGATGGGCAACATCCACGCCGCCGACATCGACCGTCTGCTGCAAGGTTTTAGCGAGCTGACGCGCTAAAGCACGCGATCAGTCGCGCGTGCTGTTATGGTCCGGTAGTGATCCGGTAATACGCGCGCAGTGCCGTCACACCGGGTCTTTGTCCGGCGGCCCATCCGGCCGTTGCGGCTCCTCGGTGTGATGACCCGGCGACGGCGGCACTAGCGGATCGGCTTCCGGGTCCCGGTTCGGATCGGCGTTCGGGTCGGGAATCGGGCTGGTATGCATGTCGTAGCTCATTGCATCACCTTTGGGTTGAGAGGCGAACGGAAAGCGGGGGCGGTACGGCCGCTGGCGGTCGAACTCACCTGCACGCCGACCGTTTCCTTCTAGCGTAGGCGATCCAGCACGCCGCGCACCCCTTACTTTTTCCTGCGGCGCCCCACGCTCAATTGCCAGTAGTGTTCGGTCGCGAAAACGTCGTCGTAATTGCCTGCGCCGAAGGCGCGTAGCTGGCTTGCGTAAGCGTTCACCGCTTCGCGTTTGAGCTGCGTGCGGCGCGGAAGATCAATCGTGTGGCCGACGCTCGGATAGGCCGGCGTCGCGACGATGCCGCGTTGCGCGAGGTCGGCGAGCCGCGCCTGCACGACGCCGGGCGTGCGGCGGTGGATCGCGTCCTCATAGGCAAACCACGTGAGATGCGACAGGCGCGGCAGGATTTCGCAGCAGGCTTCGAATACCAGCACATGATCGTCATGATGCAGGCCGAGCGGCATGAGCAGCGTGTTCGCGGTCGTGCGGTAGATGGTCTCTTCAAGCACGGCCGCCAATTTGCTGATCGACGGCGAGTCCATGTATTGGCTGCCGCGAAACGGCATGCGTAGCGGAATCGCGTCGAGCACTTCCAGCGCGAGGTTGTCTTCGAGCGTGCGGGCGTGGGTGGCCTGATGAGCGCTCGTGAAACCCGATTTTTCATCCCATTCGGTATGCATCTCCTGCTCGGGCGGCGCGGCGAACACCGTGCAGACCGCGGCGTCAGGATGGGCGGCGAGTAGTGCGCCGCAACTGAAGACGGCGTCGTCGAAATGGGGCGAGACGATGAAAAGGCGTGGGCTGGTTTCGCTCATGGGACATGGGGTAGTTTCGAAACGCGCGCGGCCGCATTCGAAGCTTCAATATTGCGCGCGACAAACTTGCTGGATTGGCGGCGTCACATCAGCTTAGGCGGAATCGGCGCGGTTTGTGTAACCGGTGTGATCGACGCAAACTGCATGCCTGGGCGGGCCGGTTCTGCTGTGGGTTCCCGCAGAGGCTCACCGTTGTGCATCTAGCCTATCCCGAACATGCTCACCTTTAACGGGCGCGCTGTTTCCCGCCAGTGCCGCCGCGCGGCTGAACGCGGCCGCAATGGTCGCCACGACGTCGTCGCGCAACGTGGCGTTGGCCATTCCTAGTGCATACGACGGATGCCAGGTCGGCACGATCAGGCGGCCGCCGTGAGCGATGGTTTGCCCGAGGTATTCGGACAGATTGACGTGCGGGCCGGTCAGTGTTTGCAACGCCGTCGCGCCGAGTGCGACGATGACGCGTGGCGCGACCCGCGCCAGTTCTTTTTCCAGCCAGTACTGGCAAGCCTCGATTTCGCGCCACACGGGCGTGCGATGGACGCGCTGCTGGTCGAGCGTTTCCCATTTGTAATGCTTGACGGCATACGTCAGATACAGCGCCTCGCGCTCCAGCCCGGCGCGCGCCAGCACGGTGTCCAGCAGTTGACCGGCTGGCCCGGTGAAGGGCTCGCCGTGCTGGTTCTCGTGCTCGCCCGGTTGCTCGCCAATCACCATGATCGCGGCAGACGCGGGCCCGGCGCCCGCAACCGCCTGCTTCGCGTTGCGCCATAACGCGCAGCGCCGGCAGGTGGCGAGCGGGCCAGTGGGCTCCCGCAAAGGGGGCGTCACGGCCGAATACTCGATCGGTGGCATGGGCGGAACGGTGACGGCCGCGCTTTGCGCGCCGAGACGACTGCGTTCGCGCGCGAGGTGTGCGGGCAGCGGTGGACCCGCGGGCGGCCTTCTCCAGTAGCGCAGCGGCACCGGCGACGGCTGGGCATTGAAGGCACTGCAGTAGTACGCGAGCCAGAGCGCTTCCGTGGGGGTGCTGGTGATGGCTTCGCCGGTCATGGCGTTGACCTCCAATACAGGCGCGGCTTGCTCGCACTCCGCCACCAGTGGCCGGTCGATGCGCAGCAGCATGCCGTTCCAGAACACCGCGCCGTGCGGCGTGGCCAGCATCCACGTGGAATTGCCCGTGCGCTTGGCGAACCGCTCGGCGGCACGCTCCAGCAAGTCATGATGCGGCTCGTACCAGCCGACGAATTCGGGCGGCTCCATCGACGGATCACGCCGTCTGAACAAGGTGAGTGTCAGCAGATCCTCGGTTTCGCGCTCGATAGTCCGGATGCGTCGATCCAGCAGCGCGCCGTCGGGGTCGTCGAGATCGAGGACGTTGCGCTCGCCGCGCGTCCAGCGCCATAGGACGCGGTACAGCAGCGCCCAACGGTCCGGCGCACGGAAGCACGCCGCCGTTTTCAGCCAGGAGAGCAGTTCGCGGGGGATCGCGGGCGTGGCGAGGACCGGGGCAGGGCTGGCGGCGATTCCTGTCTCGGAGGCGCCTGCCGTGGCGAAGGCGGACTCAGTAGCCAGCACGCCCGGCGCGCCGGCTTTACCTTCAGACCCTTCAGACTCAAGCCACTCAATCTGCGAGGGCTCGACACCTTGCTGCAGCAGCACCCGCGCGGCGCGCCGCCATATGGCGAAAGACGGTTCGATCGGAATGCGTTTCATGCTGACGCGGCGTGGGTGCGCGCATCGAGATGCGTGTACCTATGCGGCCAAAATACTGTATGAATATACAGTATGCGCTAAAACGCCGGTCGGGATCAAGTCAGCCGGATCAGGGCGACGCAACGACGGGCGCACGTCATTGCAACCGATGCGAAGACACGTCCGCAAGCAGACAGGTATTTCCGTTACGCGGCGCATCACCAGGGAACGACCCTTCCGAGGTAATCAAGGTAATGCAGGCCGGCGCGCCCGTCATAAGCCTCGATCGTATTGACCAGGTTCGGAATGCTTTCCCCGATGGTCAAGCGCGCCGTAGGACCGCCCATGTCTGTCTGGACCCATCCGGGCGCCATCAGCAGGAGGCTGCGCGGAGACTCGGCGCTGCGCGCCGCGAAGGTCCGCATGAACATATTCAGCGCGGCCTTGCTCCCCCGGCAGACTTCGTAATTCGCGTTGGTGGCATTCGTGAGGCTGCCTTGCCCCGACGACATGACACCGATCGTTCCAGTCGGCGGGACGAGGTCCTGAAACGCGTCAATGACTCTCATCGGACTCAGCGAGTTCGTTACCATCACTCGCACAAACTCCTCGGTCGAGACGTCCGCGATCGTTTCACCACCATCGTTTACGACGCCTGCGTTCACAAAGAGCACATCGATACGCCGATCTGCAAGGCGGGCGCGCAACGCTGCGATCTGTTCTGGAATCGTGATATCGACAGTTTCTACCTCGAGCGCACCAGCGGAGGCTTGCGCGACATGCCTCAGCTTTTCGGTCGAACCAGTTCGCCCGGTGGCGATGACCTGATAGCCGCGCTTCAAATACTGTTCGACCATCGCAAACCCAAGGCCGCGGGAGGCGCCGATCCGGCGATCCATTGTGGCATCCTCGTCTGGAGAATGACCCGGTTCATCGTTGGCTTAGGCAGCTCGTTCTCAGAATGTGCCGTCAGCAGGTGTCACTAGGTTTGTGATCAGCCTCTACGTTCGGTCTCGACCATTCAATTCCCGCGCCGGTTTGTCCACGGCACTGTCGCGCTCAAGCTAAACGTTGCGCAGATCTTCCGGCGTATCCACGTCGCGCAAAATCCCGGGATCGTCGACATCCAGCCGCATTACCCGCTGCGAGGTCAACAGCGCGCGTGCGCCGGTGTCGCCGTCGAGCGCGATCAATGCGTCCCGATGCTCGATGCCGAAGCCGACCGGATGGCCGCGCTGGCCCTGATAAAACGGCGCGACGATCGAAGCGCCGCCGTCGAGCGCACGCGCCACTTCTTCGATCGTCGGGGTGGCGATGCGCGGCATATCGGCAAGCGCGACGATCCAGCCCTCGGCGTCGTCGCTGGCTTCGATGCCGGCGGCGAGACTCGCACCCATGCCACGATTGGCGCTCTCGGCGAACACCACGTCGCAGCCGGCGTCGTTCAGGAGGCGCGCGAGGGCGTCCGAGCCCGGCCGCACCACGGCCAGCACGCGCGAGACAACCCGTAGCAGCCGGTGCGCCGCTTCGTGCGCGACGGGCGTGCCGTCGGGCATCTGCGCGAGCAGCTTGTTGTGCAGGCCGTCCGGGTCGAAGCGGGAGCCGAAGCCGGCGGCGAGCAGCACGCCAGTAGCGAGCGAGGCGTAGGCCATGGGCGGGCACCGATAGGAAGGATGTGCCCGATTGTGCGATGCAACGCATCGGCAGGCAAGCGGCAATGCATGTGCCGTTATGCGCGCATCGTCCCCATCACCTTGTCGAGCGTCACCGGCAGATCGCGCACGCGCACGCCGGTCGCGTGATACACCGCATTCGCGATGGCCGCCGGTACGCCGGTGATGCCGATCTCGCCGATGCCGCGCACGCCGAGCGAGTTGACGTACGGATCAGGCCGATCGATGAACGTGATGTCGAGCGAACCGATGTCGGCATTCACCGGCACGTGGTACTCGGCGAGATTCGCATTGGTGAAGCGGCCATAGCGCGTATCGAGCGAGGTCTCCTCCTGGAGCGCCGCTCCCACGCCCCACACGATGCCGCCCAGCATCTGGCTGCGCGCGGTTTTCTGGTTCAGCACGCGCCCCACGTCATAGACGCCGACCACTCGCACCACGCGAATCGTGCCGAGGTCCGCATCGACGTGGACTTCGGCAAAGACTGCGCCAAACGAGTGAAGCGAGTACTTCTGCCGTTCATCGCCGGGTTTGACCGTCGCGGTGCCTTCGATCGGCTTGCCGCCTGAGCGCGCGATGATCGCCGCTGCCGGATCGCGCTTCGCCGGTTGCGAGCGGCTCATGACCCAGCCGTTTTCCACCGTGATGTCGTCGGGCGCGATGTCGTGCACCGGCGAGGCTTCGTCGGCGAGTGCCAACGCGATCAACTGGCTGCGCGCCTGGCTTGCGGCCTCGCGCACGGCGGGCGAAACGCTCGCCGCCGATTGCGAGCCGCCCGACCCCGGCGCTCTCGGCAGCGACGAATCGCCGAGCGCGAAGTGAATGTTTTCTGGCGCGAAGCCTAGGGCGTCGGCGGCCACCTGGGTCATCACCGTATAGGTGCCGGTGCCGAGGTCCTGTGTGCCGGAGGCGACCATGGCGCTGCCGTCCGGCAGAATCCGCGCGATGGCTGCGGCTTCGCTGCGGTTGGCCGGATAGGTGGCCGTTGCCATGCCCATGCCGATCAGCGTGTTGCCGTTGCGCATCGAGCGTGGAGCGGCGGTGCGCCGCGACCAGCCGAATTTCTGCGCGCCGATCTGATAGCACTCGCGCAAGGACTTGCCTGACCACGGCTTGTTTTCCTGCGGATCGGCATCGGCGTAATTCTTCAGGCGCAGCGCTAGCGGGTCCATCTTCAACGCTACAGCGAGTTCGTCCATCGCCGATTCGAGCGCGAACGAGCCAGTTGTCTCGCCGGGCGCGCGCATGAAAGTCGGCGTGCCGAGATTCATCGGCACGATCCGGTGCGTCGTGATCTGATTGGGCACCGCGTACAACATGCGCGTGACCATGCAGCAGGTCTCGGTCCAGTCTTCGAACATCGACGTGTTCGAAACACTGTCATGGCGCATCGCGGTCAGTGTGCCGTCGTGCCGCGCGGCAAGTGTGAAATGCTGCTCGGTACGTGGCCGCGCGCCGACAGAGCCGAACATCTGCGGCCGTTCGAGCACGAGGCGCACCGGGCGCCCGGTCTGTTTCGCCGCCATCGCGCACAACGATACGTGCGACCACGACGAACCCTTGCAACCGAAGCCACCGCCGATAAACGGCGAAATCACGCGGACGTCGCCTGGCGACATGCCGAACGTCCTGGCGACCGCCTGCGCCGCATTGCTGACGGCTTGCGTCGAGTCGTAGAGCGTGAGTTGCGGGCCGTCCCAGTGCGCCATCGTGGCGTGCGGCTCCATCGGGTTGTGATGCTCGATCGGCGTTGTGTAAACGGCATCGACGTGGACTGGGCCGCTGCGCATACCGTCCTCGAAGTCGCCGCGTTGCGTGTCGGTGGTGCGGCCTTGCGGTTTGTCGGGCGCATGTCCGTTCGGCTTCGCTTGCGTGAAATCGAGTACCGCGGCGCTGCTCTGATAAGTGATGCGCAACTGGCGCGCGGCGTCGGTGGCATGTTCCAGCGTATCGGCAACCACCACCGCGACCGGCTCGTTGTTGTAGTGAATCTGGTTGTCCTGCAGCAGCGACAGTCGCCTGCCTGCCGGCGACGCCAACGCGGGCTTGCCGCCGTTCGGCAGGCGTGGCGCGTTCTGATACGTCATCACCAGCAGCACGCCTGGCAGCGCCTGCGCGCGGCTTGCATCGATCGACGCAATCGTGCCGCTTGCAATCGTGCTGGTGACCAGCACCGCATGCGCGAGCCGCGCCTCGGGGAACTCGGCGGCGTAGCGTGCTTCGCCGGTGACTTTCAGCAGACCGTCGATGCGGTCGAGCGGTTGACCGATCAGATTCATGCGACACCTCCGGTGCGGCCCGCGGCCAGATTCACTGCGCGCACGATCGCGCGTTGCGCGAGCTGCACCTTGAAACGATTGTCATGCTGCGGCTTGGCATCGTGAAGCGCGGCGGCTGCGGCGTCATGCAACCTCGCCTGCGTGAGCGGCTGGCCGTTGAGCATCTGCTCGGCCGCGCTTGCGCGCCACGGTTTGTGCGCGACGCCGCCCAACGCGATGCGTGCGGTTCTCACGTGGTCGCCGTCCATCTGCAACGCGGCGGCCACCGAGACCAGCGCAAATGCGTAACTGGCCCGGTCACGCACCTTCAGATAGTGGGCGTTCGCGCTGAACAAAGGTGGCGGTAAATCGACAGCGGTAATCAACTCGCCCGCCTGCAAAGTCGTATCGATATCGGGCCGGTCACCGGGAAGTCGATGAAAGTCAGCAAACGGAATCGTCCGCTCGCCTGCGGGGCCGCTTATGGGTCCGCTTATGGGTCCGCTCACGCGCACGACGGCGTCGAGCGCGGCGAGCGCCACGCTCATATCCGACGGGTTCACGGCGATGCATTGCGGACTCGCACCGAGAATCGCGTGCGTGCGATTGTGGCCTTCGAGCGCCGCGCAACCACTGCCTGGTATGCGCTTATTGCACTGCGTGAAGGCGGTGTCGTAAAAGTAGCCGCAGCGCGTGCGCTGTAACAGATTGCCGCCCACGGTCGCCATATTGCGCAGTTGTGACGACGCACCCGCCAGAAATGCTTGCGTCAGCAACGGGTATTGTTCGCGCACCAGCGCGTGATTGGCGGCATCGCTGTTGCGCACCAGGGCACCGATACGGATGCCGCCATTGGGCAGCGTGGTGACCGTATCGAGTCCGCTGATGTGCGTGATATCGATGAGCCGCAGCGGCCGCGCTACGCCGCCCTTCATCAGGTCGAGCAGATTGGTGCCGCCGCCGATGAACACCGCACCCGGTTGCTGCGCCGCGCGCACGGCGCCGGCGACGTCGCCGGCGCGTTCGTAAGAGATCGCATCCATGCTGGTCGCTCCGTCAGGCGTTGTGGCGGTTGTCGCTACCGCTGCTGGCGTTGCTGGCACTGCCACTCCCGTTTGCAACGTTCTGCCCACCGCCTTCATGCACGGCGCGCACCGCAGCGACGATATTCACGTACGCGCCGCAGCGACAAATATTGCCGCTCATGCGTTCGCGGATCTCGTCGTCGGAAAGTTGTGGAGGCCGGCTGCGGACATCGGCGGTCACGGTGCTAGCCGTGCCGTTACGGAATTCGTTCAGCAGGGCAGTCGCGGAACACAACTGCCCGGGCGTACAGTAGCCGCACTGGAACGCATCGTGTTCGATGAAGGCCCGCTGCAACGGACTCGGCACGCCGTTGCTGGCGAGTCCTTCCACCGTCGTGATGTTCTCGCCTTCATGCATCACGGCGAGCGTCAGGCAGGAATTGATGCGACGGCCGTCGGCGATCACCGTGCATGCGCCGCACTGTCCGCGGTCGCAGCCTTTCTTGGTACCCATCAGGCCCGCGTACTCGCGCAGCGCATCGAGCAAGGTCACGCGCGGTTCGAGTTGCAGCGTGTAAGCGCGGCCGTTGATCGTCAGCGTGACCGGACGGCCCGGCACAGGTGAACGGACCTCCGCAGGCAGCGCGGCCGGGGTGGGTGTTTGTGTTTGCGCGCGCAGATGCGGCGCCGCGCCGACCGTGGCGGCTGCGGCAGCCGACTGCAGAAAGCGGCGGCGCGACGGTTGGGATGGCGTGGTGGCGGGCGCGTCGCCCGAATCCTGACGTTCGTTCTTCGTGGACATGAAGGTCTGCTGGCTCCATTGAAAGGTCAATGCAGGCTGGCGACGTGCGGATGCCGACATGCGGGTAACCGACGCGCGGATACCCGCACGTTGGCATCCGAAGCGTCGTGGCCTAACCCATCGTTCTCAGCAATTTCGGTGCCGTTGCGAATGCAACGATATGCCGACGCGGCGCAACGGCGTCCGCTGCGACCCGGCTATCGAGTCACGGCGAATCGGATCGAATCCTTGCGAGCGCAACCAGAAACGTAGCGACGCGCGTCAACCACGGACGTTGCGCTTAACGAACGGGAAAGTAAATATGCGGAAGTGCCTTCTTTCTGCGTGCAAAAAGAAAGACTGTTTTGCGTCGGACGAGGAGTCCGCCAGATCAGGCGTCGGCCCAGCGGCGCAGCAGATTGTGATAGATGCCGGTGAGACTTACCACGGTTGCATCGTTCGAACCTTTCTCGGCCGCCAGACGTTGCACGTCGTTGTCGAGTTGAAACAGCATGGCGCGTTCGCCGTCGTCGCGCACCATGCTCTGGATCCAGAAGAAGGACGCGACCCGCACGCCGCGCGTCACCGGGCTCACGTGATGCAGGCTCGAAGCGGGGTAGAGCACCATGTCGCCGGCCGGCAGCTTCGCGCGATGCACGCCGTAGGTATCTTCGACGCAGAGTTCGCCGCCGTCGTAGGACTCCGGCTCGGCCAGAAAGAGCGTGGCCGACAGATCGCTGCGGATGCGGAAGTCGGTGCCGCGCAACTGGCGGATCGCGTTGTCCACGTGCGTGCCGAAACCATCGCCGCCTGCATAGCGGTTAAAGAGTGGCGGAAAAACTTTCAGCGGCAACGCAGCGGAAAAGAAGCGCGGATTGCGGCCGAGCGCGTCCTGAATCGCATCGCCAACCGCGCGCGCGGCGGGGGAGCCTTCGGGCAATTGCTGGTTGCGCTTGGCCTGCGCCGACTGCTCGCCGGAAGTCGCATTGCCGTCGATCCATGGCGCCGCGTCGAGGATTTCGCAGCATTGCGCGACTTGTTGTTTGCTGAGTACGCCTTGCAGATGCAGCATCATGCGCGCACCTCTTCGTTGATATCTTCATCGATCTCTTTGGCCAGCGCACGAAATGCGGCCACCGGCGAAGCGGCCAGCCACGCTTGCATTTTCTCGACGAACGCCGGTGTTGCGGTATGCGGCACACGCCGCAACCATTGCAGCGCGGCATCGATCTCGCCGCGTTCAGCCAGTAGCCGCGCATAGTTGAACTGGCCGCGGAAGTCGCCGCCCACCGCTGCACGACGGTAATAGTCGAGCGCGATGTTTGCGTCGGCCTCGACTTCCCAGCCGTCCTCGTAAAAGCTGCCGATAAAGTTGATCGACTTCGCGTGACCCATTTCGGCGGCGCGCCGGAACCACAGCAGCGCCTGCGCACGATCGCACGCCACACCATTGCCGAGCGCCAGCGCTGAGGCATAGTTGTACATGCCCCAGTCGAGTCCAGCCTGCGCCGCGAGGCGGTACCAGTAGACCGCCATCAGCGCGCACGCGGTTGTTCCCCAACCGTGTTCATAGCAACGACCCAACATGTTCATCGCCATCGGATGATCCTGCCGGGCCGCGTGCTTGAACCAGGTCAACGCTTCCTCGGCGTTCCGTTCCACGCCATGGCCGTCGAGCAGATATTGTCCGTACACCGCCTGCGCTTCGACGATGCCGTTATGCGCGGCCGCCGCCACCCACGCGGCAGCTTTGGCCGGCGGCCCGGAGAAAATCGCGGCGAGCTCGTCATGCGACACGCTCGCCAACGCCTTCAGCGTTACCTGTTCCGTCATGCCCGTGCTTAGTAATGCGCGTTGAGCGTCAGGAAGGCGGAACGGCCGGCAGCGATCGACGCGTAGTGCGCCGGATACGCCTGGTCGTAATACGTCCGGTTGAAGACGTTCTGCACGTTCAGTTGCAGATCGACCTTTTTGTTGATCCGGTACGTCGCCATGCCGTCGAAGCGCCAGTACGACGGCACTGCACGCAGGTTCGCCGTGTCGCCGTACACCTGCGACATGTAGAACGCGCCGCCGCCGATCGTGAACTTCGGCAGCACGTCGTAGTTGGTCCACAGGCTGATGCTGTTCTTCGGCGTATTCGGGAACTGGTGGCCGTTATCCGAGGTGGTCTTGCCGTTGTCGCGCAACTGGCTCTTCATGTACGTGTAGCCGCCGAACACCTGCCACTTGTTCGTCAACTGACCGGCCACGCCGAATTCGAAACCTTGTACGCGCTTGTTGCCGACCATTGCGTATTCGTTGTTCGGCAGCGTGACGCGGGCGTTGGTCGTATCGATCTGGAACAGCGCGCCCGTCAGCGAGAGGTGGTTGTCCAGCACATTCCACTTGGTGCCGAGTTCAATGCTGCGGTTCTTTTCCGGCGCGAGCTGATCCGCGTTCGCACCGACACCGCCACGGCCCGGCGTCAACGATTGCGTTTCGCTGCCCTGGCCGAGCAGGGCGCCGGCCGGCGTCGACGAAGTCGCGATCGACGCATACACGCTGCCGTTCGAAGCCGGTTTGAAGACGAGCCCGAACTGGTAGTTGAACAGCGTGTCGTCGCGCGAGGTGCGCTTGCCGCCGTTGGCCACCGTGTTGCGGAAATCGGTGGAGTAATCGTCGACGCGCAAGCCGACGTTGGCCTGCCAGCGTTTGGTGAGTTCGATCGTATCGAACGCATACAGCGACTTGGTGGTGGTGCGCTGCTCGCTCGGATCGTTCGTTTGCTTGACCGAGCCGGCCCACGGGTCGTTCGGATTCGGTGACCACAGGCTCGTGCAGTTATAGCCCGACGCCGCGCCGATGCCCTTGGTCTTGCAGATCGCACCGGTGGCCGTTGCGACGGTGTACGAATCATTCACGCTGGTTTCGCGCGACAGTTCGATGCCGGTGGTGAAGCTGTGTTTCAGGAAGCCCGTCTTGAACTCGCCGAACAGTTCGGTCTGGTTCGCGAGGCTATAGACGTCGCTGGCACGCGTATTCGCGCGGCGCCACACCATGCCGTTCACGACGTTGCCCTGGCTGTCGTCCGGCTGCGTCCAGATGTAGTCCTGAGTCGACTTTGTATAACGCGTGGTGTTGCGGATCGTCAGATTGCTGTTGATGTCGTGCTCGATGCGCACGGTGCCGACGTCCGAAGTCGTCTTGCGGAAATCGCGGTCGATCAGGCCGTAAAAGTTATGACGATCCACGTTGGCCGGATAGATCGTATTGACGTTGGCCGGCTTGTTGGTGGTCGTGTAGAAGTACGGAATACCGCTGTCGGGCAGGTCGTCGGTGGAGAGGTGGTAGTAGCTCGCCGTGACGCGGGTCGGCGTGCCGAGACCATAGGTGAACGACGGCGCGATGCCCCAGCGCTCGTTGTTGACCGCATCGCAGCCGGCCACGTCGTTGTTGTGGCTCATCACATTCAGGCGGAAGGCCGCGTGATCGGCCATCTGCCAGTTGCCGTCGGCGGTGAAGCGGCGATAGCGGTCGGTGCCGAGGCCCGCGCTGCCGTCGGCGGAATTGCCCAGATGCGGGGTCTTGGTGATCAGGTTGATGCTGCCGCCCGCACCGCCGCGGCCGCCATAGGCGCCGTCCGACCCCTTGGTCACTTCCACGCTTTCGATGTTGAACACTTCGCGAGTGGTCGCGCCGATGTCGCGCATGCCGTCGACGAAGGTGCTGCCCTGGGCGTCGTAGCCGCGAATGAACGGCCGGTCGCCGAGCGGGTTGCCGCCTTCGCCGGCGCCGAACGTGATGCCCGGCACCGTGCGCAGCGCTTCGGTCAGCGTCGAGGCGCCCGTGCTTTTGATCAACTCCTGCGGAATCACGGTCACCGACTTCGGCGTATCGACCAGCGGCGCGGTGAATTTGACCGACGCCGAGTGGTCGGTCTTGAAGCCGTCGTCCGCCTGGCCTTGCACGGCGATCGGCGCGAGCTGACTTTCCTTGTCAGGCGGCGCCGTGCCGGCCGTGCCCTGCGCGAGCGCGGGACCTGCCGCCAGCATGCTGCACAGCGTCGTGCTGATTTTGCCGAGCTTCGGTTCGTCGGACCACAACTTCATTTTTATCCCCGTCATGAGTGCTGGTGCCCGGGTGAACAACGCATTCCTTACCCAGGCATTCCATATTTATTACAAAATGTTTTCGGCGTGCATTCTATGCAATCTGGCTGTAATTGAGAAGCGTTCTCATCAAAAATCTTTGGTCGTGGAATTGGACGTGCGTGCCAATTCGTGAAGTTGGCGGGCTGATCGACGAGGATGGCTGGGGAAGGGGTGAGTTTGACGACCGCGGCTGGCGCGGAGATGACTGACTGTGCGTCGGTCTTGCGAGCGGCGTTTGTAGCGCGTGATGCGCATTTTCTGATCGAACGGCGGACGGTGTCCGCCCGATTTCCTACTGTGCGGCCAACTCGGCCAGCATCTCCCGCAGCCACACGAGCGCCGGATCGGCCTGGTTACGCGGATGCCAGCCTGCGTACAACGTGAAGCCGCGCGCCTCGAAGGGCAGCGCAAAGGTGTCGAGCCGGTCGAGGTAGCGTGCTGCGAAGCGCGACGGCAGCGTCGAAACGTAGTCGGTTTTCGACAGCAACTCCGGCACCAGCGCGAAGTGCTGGAGCGACAGCGCGACGCGCCGTTCACGGCCGAGTTCGTCGAGATGCTCGTCCATGAAGCCGTGAAAACTGCCGCCGCTGGTCGACACCAGCACGTGATCGAGCGCGCAGTAGGTGTCGAGATCGAGTGGGGCGTCGCCGCGCGGGTGGCCCTTGCGCTGCACGAACACGAAATGCTCGTCGTAGAGCTTGCGGACTTTCATCGACGGCGGAATCATCCGGTCGGAACCGAGCAGCAGGTCGATCTCGCCGCTTTCGAGCCGCGACGCGGCGGTGGGCTGATCGCCGATCACGAACGCCACGCGCACGCCCGGCCCCGCCGACGCCGGCAAGCACTCCATCAGGCGCATGCCGAGTACCGCGGTGGCGTTGTCGTGCGCGGCAATCACGAAGCACCGCGTATCGGTATGAGGATCGAAGGCAGGCTGGTGGCGCACCACCGCTTCGAGATTCTTCAACGCGGCATGAAGCGGCTCCATCAACTCCAGCGCCCTGGCCGTGCGCGTCATGCCGCGGCCGGTTTCGGCGGGCAGCAGTAGCGGATCGCCGAAGATCTGCCGCAAGCGCGAAAGCTGCGTGGAGACGGCCGGTTGCGTCAGATGCAGCCGCGCGGCCGCACGCGTGACGTTCGACTCGGCGAGCAGGGCGTCGAGCGAAACCAGCAGATTCAAATCGATGCCGCGCAGATCAATCATGTTGATAGGTCGCATATGAGTAATTGATTTCTAGAATACGTACCGCGCTACTACAGTTCAAGCACCGAAACGAACTGAAGGAAGCTCAACATGAAAGCCTGGATGCTCGACGAACCCGGCAAGCCGCTGGCCTTGCGCGACGTGAGCCAACCGCAACCGCGCAGGAACGCCGTGCTGGTGCGGATGGAGGCGGTGCCTCTGCTCAGTTACACGCGTGAATATGTCGAAGGGAAGTTGCCCTACGCGTATCCGCCGACGCCGTTTTCGCCCGGCACCAATGGTGTTGGCCGGGTCGTTGCGGTCGGCGAGGGCGTGGTGGCATTTCGCGCCGGTCAACGCGTTGCCGTGAATCCTTACTGGATTGCCGACGAAACGGTGCGCGAGCCGGCGCAAGCGCTGTTAGGGCTTACCGCTATTAGCGCCGACAGCGCTGCGCTGCTGGCTGAGTTTCCGCACGGCACCTTACGCGAAGTAGCCGAATTCCCTGCGTCAACGCTGATTGCACTGGACGGTCTGGACGGAATCGATGCCGCACGCCTCGCGGTCCTGGCGAAGTTCGCGGTGCCCTTCGGTGGTTTGCGACGCGGCCGTCTGTCGGCGGGCGAGACGGTGGCGGTCAACGGCGCAAGCGGTTACTTCGGCTCGGCGGCCGTGCTTGCGGCGCTGGCCCTCGGCGCGAGCAAGGTCGTCGCGCTCGGCCGGCGTCCGGAACCGCTGCAAGCGCTGGTCGAGCAAGGCCGCGGGCGGGTGGTCCCCGTCGTACTGAGCGGCGATGCCGCGCAAGACATAGCGGCGATTCGCGCCGCAAGCGGTGGCGGCGCGGACCTCGCGTTCGACATGGTCGGGCAGGCCACGGACGCAAACGCAACCCTGGTCGCATTGCGCAGCCTGCGCCGCGGCGGGCGACTCGTGCTGATGGGCAGCATGCAAGTGGATCTGCCGATTACCTACAGGGAGATGCTGCTGAACAACTGGGAATTGATCGGCCACTTCATGTACACGCGCGCTGACTATCTCGCGCTGGTTTCGCTCGTCACGTCCGGGCAGATTCCGCTCGCGGCGGTCGAGTTGAAGTCGTATCCGTTTGCTGAACTGGAGGCGGCCATCGACACCGCCGGCCGTATGTCCGGTCTGCAATGCACGGTGGTGGACAGCACGTCGCCGCAAGCATGGAGTTGAGTGTGTAGCGGCTTAACCGCGGCGGCATAAAAAAGCGGCCTTGCTGATTCACAGCAAGGCCGCTTTATATATGGGCAAATGGTAATCGGTTAGTCAGTCGTTCAATCGATGCCGTGAAATACCGCATCGTCTGTGATATCAGTCGCGCTTGCGCTCCGGATAGCGAAGGCGCGAATGATTGCGACCGTAGATCCCATAGATGATGAGCCCGATCACGAGCCAGACGAAGAGCCGTAACCACGTGACGAGCGGCAGCCCGGCCATCAGCAGCAGGCAAAACAGAATCCCGAGGATCGGGATCACCGGCACGCCCGGCGCGCGGAACGGCCTCGCGGCGTCTGCGTCGCTGCGGCGTAGATAGATCACGGCGCCGCAGACGAGAATGAACGCGAACAGGGTGCCGATGCTAACCATCTCGCCCAACACGTTGATCGGCGTAAACGCCGCCACAACCGCGACGATGGCACCGATCATCATCTGGCTCAGATGGGGCGTGTGCAGACGCGGGTGAACTTGCGCGAACAGTTGCGGCAGCAGGCCGTCCTGTGACATCGTGAAGAAGATGCGGCTCTGGCCATACAGCAGCACGAGTATCACGGTCGTCAAGCCGGTCAGCGCGCCGATCTTGATGAGCACGGAAAACCAGGTGACGCCGATCACATCGACACCTTTCGCGATCGGATCCGGGACGTTGAGCTCGGCATACGGAACGAGTCCTGTCAGCACGCCGGCGACCGCAATGTAGAGCAGCGTGCAGATCACCAGCGAGCCCAGAATGCCGATCGGCATGTCGATCTGCGGCTTGCGTGCCTCCTGGGCCGCGGTGGACACCGCATCGAAACCGATGAACGCGAAGAAGACGACGGCCGATCCGCGCAGAATGCCGCTCGCGCCGAAGTTGCCGAATTCGCCGGTATTCTGCGGAATGAACGGATGCCAGTTGGCCGGATGGACAAAGAAGGCGCCGATGACGATGAACGCGAACACCACTGTCAATTTGATCGCCACCATGATGTTGTTGAGCCGCGCCGACTCCTTGGTACCGAGCACGAGCATGGTGGTCAGCACGGCGATAATGAAGACCGCCGGCAAATTGACGATACCGGCCACCGTGCTGCCGTCGGCGAGCGTCACCGTGGTGCCGGGCGCAGCCGCCATGGTGGGCGGAATGTTGATCCCGACGTTGTGCAACAGGCTCACGATGTAGCCTGACCAGCCGACTGCAACGGTCGCCGCGCCCATCGCATACTCGAGGATCAAATCCCAGCCGATGACCCACGCGAATAATTCGCCGAGCGTGGCATAGGTGTAGGTATAACTGCTGCCGCAGACCGGCAGCATGGCAGCCAGCTCGGAGTAGCAGAGTCCGACAAAAGCGCAGGCAATCCCGCCGAGGACAAACGAAAGAATGATGCTCGGCCCCGCGTAATGGGCCGCGGCCGTGCCGGTCAGAACAAAGATGCCGGCGCCGATAATCGCGCCGATACCCATCGCCGTAATGCTGAGCGCGCCCAACGATTTCGACAGGTGGCGTTCACCGCCCTCCGCGCTTGCGACAATATCCGCGACGGATTTGCGCGCCATATAGCCCGTGTCAGCCATGATGAGTCGTCCTGTTCGTATGTGGGTGAATCCGGGATCGAATCGATCCGTGACGCACTGCAATAAGCGACTTCTTTAAAGGCGACTGACACGGTTGATGCTGCGATTGAGGAGGGTACTGACGAATCCAGTCTAGTCCGGATTTAATCGGGTGGTACTGAAGATCGGTGTTGCACTTGCGGAAACGGCCTTGCGGGTGAGCCGCAAGGCCGTCTCTTTCAATCATCGAATCCTGATCAATCGATGCCGTGAAACACCGCATCGTCCGGACCGAGATAAACGGGCGGGCGCCACGCGGCGTCGCGCATCGAATGCTGGACCAGCTTTTCGACACCTAGCAGCACCGCGAAAATCGCCATCCGCACCGGGATGCCGTTATCGGTCTGGCGGAAAATCGCCAGGCGCGAATCGTGATTCAGGTCGACGCTCAGATCGTTCGCACCCGGCCGGCTGTCGCGCGGCAGCGGGTGCATGATCAGCGTGTCGGGGCCGCACACGCTGTCCATCAGCGCCTGATTGATCTGGAAGTCCGGTGTATAGCCTTCGAAGGATTCGTCGGTGAAGCGCTCTTTCTGGATGCGTGTGGCGTACACCACGTCTGCGCCGCGCAGCCCGGCGGGCAGATCGTGGGTCTGTTCGATCACGTGATCGTTGCGCGAAATCTGCTCGATGATGTAGCTCGGCATTTCGAGCATGGGCGGCGAAATCAGCGTGAACTTGATGCCGCGATACAGCGCCAGCAGCTTGACCAGCGAATGCACCGTGCGGCCATATTTCAGGTCGCCGACCAGCGCAATATGCGCGCCGTCGACGATCTTGCCGAGCCGCGAGAACTCGCGCTGGATCGTGTACAGGTCTAGCAGCGCCTGGCTCGGGTGCTCGCCCGGGCCGTCGCCGCCGTTGATCACCGGCACGTTGGTGGCGCGCGCGAATTCGGCCACCGAGCCTTGCTCCGGATGGCGGATCACCAGCGCATCCACATAGCCGCTCATCACGCGGCTGGTGTCGTAGATCGACTCACCCTTGGCCATCGACGAAAACGTGAAGCCGGTGGTGTCGCACACCGAACCGCCGAGGCGGCAGAATGCCGCGCCGAAGCTCACGCGGGTCCGCGTACTGGCTTCGAAAAACAGATTGCCGAGCACCGCGCCTTCGAGCACGCGGGAGATTTTCCGGCGCCGCGCGATCGGCTGCATGATGTCGGCGACGCGAAACAGCGCCTCGACCGAGTCGCGCGAGAACTGATCGACCGACAGCAGCTGCGGCTTGCCCTCGAACAGCATCTGGCTCGCCAGCGACTGTGAGTCTACGCTTTGCGTATAGTTTTCACCGGGCTCGCCATGTACCACGATTTCCGACACGAAACGCTCCACGATCTCCGGCATGGCCCGCGATTCCTGCGAATCGTCCGGCAGCAGCCATGTGTCGAGCGCGCGGCGCGACACGCCAATACGGCTCGCGAACGTCTCGCGGGTCATGTTCATGCGACGCATCGCGTCGCGTAGGAAAGCTTGTTGTGGGACGCTCATGCGGGCACCTGTCGGGAAAGGGCTGCGTATCGGCTATGTACGCGGTGCGTATATTAGTTTCCCTGTCGCAGAAGTCAAGCAATTTTGCGGGTTTGGCAAACCCGTTTGCCAAACCCGCTTTGCAAACTCGCCCTAGACGCGGTTACACTGCGTTTCATGCATCCCGGCCAAACGCTCCGACTCCGTCCGTCAACCATCGCCCGTCTCGCTTTTGCGAGCGTCGTGGTTGCACGCGCGGGTTTCCCGAGCGTTAGCGCCAAAGCCAAAAAACAGCCGCTCATCTGACCGGAGCTGCTGTTCCGTCAGATGTTGCGACGGAACAGCCGGTCAACGCCCCCTGCGGCATTCCCTGTTTTTCCTCCCTCGCACCACTGATCGGAATCGATACGGTCGTCATCGAGGTAAAGACATGTCTATTTTTTCGGGTATCTGGGTTCCGCTCGTCACGCCATTCGCCGACGGCGAGGTGGATCACGCCGCGCTGCGTGCGCTGGTGCGCCGCTATGCCGACGCAGGCATCGCCGGGCTGGTCGCGCTTGGCACCACTGGCGAGCCGGCCGCGCTCGACGCCGCCGAACAGGACGCCGTGCTGGCGACGATTCTCGACGAAGCGCGAGCCGCCGCTCACGGCACAGACGGCGCAGACGCACAGGCGCTGCCGGTGCTGGTCGGCGTGTCGGGCAATCACACGGCGAGCATGAAGGAGCGCATCGAGCAACTGAACGCACTGCCGATCGCCGGTGTGCTGATGGCCGCGCCGTATTACATCCGGCCTTCGCAAGCGGGCATCGTCGGGCATTTCATGGCGCTTGCCGATGCGAGCGAGAAGCCCGTCGTGCTGTACGACATTCCTTATCGAACCGGCGTGCGGCTCGAACTCGACACGCTGCTGACGCTCGCCGCGCATCCGCGGATTCAAGCGGTGAAGGATTGCGCCGGTTCGCTCGACACCACGATCGCGCTGATTCGCGACGGGCGCTTGCAGGTGCTGACCGGCGAGGACATCACCATCTTCAACACTCTGTGTCTGGGTGGGAGCGGAGCGATCGCGGCCTCGGCGCATCTGAGGCCGGAACGGTTCGTCGCGCTGTATCGTGCGCTGTCAGCGGGACGGCTCGACGAAGGACGGCGTATTTTTCATGAGCTCGCGCCGCTGATCCACGCGCTGTTCGCCGAACCGAATCCGGCACCTGTGAAGGCCCTGCTCGCCGCGCAAGGCCTGATACGCGACGAATTACGCATGCCGATGACGCGTGCCGGGGATGCACTGGTTGCGCGGCTCAGGGAACTGGAAGGGCTTGATCGGATAGAGGCGCACGCGGCGGCGTCGGCTTGAGTGCGGATTCGCTTGCGGCCATCTGTATTTGAGATGATGGTTCGTGATGCCAGGCGATAATCGGCGCCCTTTGTCCATTATCGCCGCCGGCATGTTGTCCGGTTGATTCCGCATGCCGTTAGCCTTGTCCGCCGATTTCCTCTCCCGCTTCAGCACGCTCAGTGCGTTCATCACGTTCAATAAGCCGAACACGATGAACGTGCCTTGTGCAGCCCGTGCGCAGCCTTGCGCGGGCCGCATGGCGCGCGCCGGGAACCGCTGATGTCCTCCGTGTTTCGCGCCGGCAGTCAGCTTTCCAGCGGCTCGGTCAGCTTCGTCACACGCCGCACCGCGCTGACCATCGCGGTGGCCACGGCGTGCGGCGCAGCAGCGGTGGCGCTCGCCGCGGGCATCGCGATCGGCATGCATTGGCCGGCGCACGGGTCCGGCGATCAGACAGCGAACCGTGTCGAGCACGACTACGCGATCGATCAACTCGGCAAGCTGAATGCATCCGTGGCGCAGATCGAACCGCGCATCGCGCGCCTGACGGCGCAGGTCGGCGCCTTGCGCGATTTCGAGGCACGTCTGAATACACCTCGACCGGCGCCGCGCGCACCGGTTGCACCAGCTACCTCGGGCTCTGCCTCTGAACTGGACACTTCCGCTACCGATAGCGAAGGCGAGGGTGGCCCGTCATTACCGCCGCGTCGCTGTACGGACGTCATGCCGCAACCGGCCGGTCATGCCGATGCCACGCGCACCCGGCAACAACTGGATTGCATCGCCGCGACGCTGTCCGCGCTCGAGCAACAAACCGCCGACCACGCGATCGCGTACGCCGCCTTTCCCGGCCGCATGCCCGCCGACAGCGCGCGCTTCGGCTCGCCGTTCGGCAATCGCACCGATCCGTTCACGCAGCGTTTGAGTTTTCATCCGGGCCTCGACCTGGTCGCCAAAACCGGTACGCCGATTCTTGCGGCAGCGGGCGGCCGGGTGATCTTCGCCGGCGAAAAATCGGGCTATGGCAACGCGGTCGAAATCGATCATGGCAACGGCCTCGTGACCCGTTACGGCCACGCGTCGCGCATCGTCGTGCACGTCGGCGATCTGGTGCTGCCGCGCCAGTACGTCGCCGATGTCGGCTCGACCGGCCGCTCCACCGGTCCGCATCTGCATTTCGAAGTGCTGGTCAACGGCGCGCCGGTCGATCCCGCTGCCTACCTCGCGCTCTTCGCGCCCATGCCCCATGGTTGAACGACGTTTTTCCCGCGATGCGGGCAGTCTGACCCATCGCGCCTATACGTTGCAGCCCACGCGGCCGCTCGTTCTGCGCGTCGCCCTGTGGGGGCTGGTGTGCGCGCTCAGTGCGGCGGGTGGCGCGGCGTCCGTTGTGGTGTGGCAAGCGCAGCGCGCCGGCACACCGGCCGAACAATGCAACGCGGCGCCCGTCGATGTAGACAGCGAGCAGACGGAACTCGCCCGCGCGCGGCTTGCGCTGGCGCAGGAATCCGCGGCGCGCGCCGCGGTGCAGAAAACCGCGGACGCCGCCGCCGCCGACGTCGCGCGATTGAATGCCGAATTGCAGTTTCTACGCGGCCAAAGCAAGACGAAGCCGCCGGCACAAACGGGGGCGCCGCGCCGCTAACCGTGGGTGAGCGCGGCACGGTATGCGGCAACCCCGCGTCGCACCACAGCCAGCGCCGCACTAACCCGAGGCAGGTGGCACCGCAACGCGGCAAGCGCAGCACCTGAGCAACCCACCTCCCGGCTCGTCGCCCGGAAAGCATCACGCGACGAACATTTTCATTTCCAGGAATGTTCAGCAAGAAAAAACACGCGGGCATCCAGCAGACCAAGCTTGCCACCCTCATCGCACAGGACGTGCGGATCACGGGCGACCTCGTATTCAGCGACGGCCTGCGCATGGACGGCCACGTGAAAGGCAACGTCAGCGGCGAGTCCGGCACCCAGACGCTGCTGGTATTGAGCGACCGCGGCTCGATCGAGGGCAACGTGCATGGCTATGACGTGGTGGTCAACGGCCGGATCGTCGGCGACGTGATCGCCGATCACTTCGTCGAGCTGCAGAGCAATGCGCACGTGACCGGCAACATCTACTACCAGCAGTTGCGGATGGATTGTGGCGCCTCGGTGGATGGCAAGCTCACCAAGCGTGAAGCCGCGCAGGCGGCGACGCCGATTCTCGTGTCGGTGGCCGATTCCGCACGCGAGGCGCGCAAGGCCGGCTAGGCGGCGGACCGGCTGGGCGGCCGCGCGCTGCGTCAAACCGGCCCCGGCAGCGACTGGCATTGCGCGGGCGTGTCGTGGCCGAGCGCATCGCAGTGCGGCGACCGCGATTCGCGCAGTCCGCGCATTTCCCGTGACTCGGCGAGACGCTCCAGCGCGCCGCGGTCGAGCGTGGCGAGCATGTCGCGTTCGACGATCAGATGGTGCAGGGCCAGCACGATCAGGCCGATGGTCAGCAGCAGATCGCCTGCAAACACGACGGCGTAAAGCGCCGAGGTGGTGCGAGGATTGCCGTACAGCAGCGTCATGTTGGAGCGGTCGAGCAACACCAGCACGAGCGGCACGATGGCATTGAGCGTTGCGATGCCGCTACCCACCGCCACCAGCATACGTGCCGCCCCAAGTTGCGGACGGCGCCGCCGGTAGACTTCATACAGCGTTGCCGCGCGGCATGGCGCGAAAAACAGCGCCAGCAAGCCGGCGCGGACCGCCAGCGGCGCATTCCACGCCAGCACGCTCCCATACAGCACGCAGAACACGGCAGTGACGACGAGGCCGGCGCGCCACGGCGCCGATTCACCGAACAGATCGCGCGTGCCGGCCCAGATCAGAATGCGGCTTTGCAACGCCAGCGTCGCGGTGGCCAGCAACAGCAGATCGCTGGGCCAGATCTTGTGCAACGCGAAGCATGCCGTGGCGGTGGCAAGCAGATAAAAGCCGACGGCCCAGAAGCGGAAGGCGCCCACCTGCGCAAACATCCGCGAAAGCGCTGTCGTGATGAGGGCGCTGCACAGGAACGTGATCAGCCACACCGTTTGGAACGTCGCTACGTCAATTTTCATGAAGTCTCCAGCAACCAATCTGTTTGTTCCTGCTTATAGGTAAAACGAGGCGACGCAGCGGGCGCGCCATGATAGGCGAACCGAGTCGCAAAGGTACACGTCTTTCAAACAGATCCGGATGCTCATGCCGACACCATTCTTGCCCGTAGCAGTTCGCCGAAGTCGTCGGCGGTGAGCGGCTTGCCTAGCAGGAAGCCTTGCATCTCGTCGCACATCATCGACTTGAGCATGTCGAGCTGCGATTCGGTTTCGACGCCTTCGGCCACCACGTCCATTTCCAGCGAGTGGGCGAGCGCAATGATCGCGGAAACGATCGCGCTGCCTTCCGGTCCGTGCTCGTCGAGTCCGTTGGTGAAGAAGCGGTCGATCTTCAACTGCTTGACCCGAAAACGTTGCAGATAGGCGAGGCTGGAATAGCCGGTGCCAAAATCGTCGATGGCGATTTCAAAGCCGCTTGCCTGGAACGCGCGGATCATTTCGATGGTTTTCGGCGCGTCCTGCATCGCGACGGTTTCGGTGATTTCGAACATGATCTGTTCGCATTGCACGCCTTCGGCTTGCACGATCTCGAGCATCGTCGCGACGAGGTTCGGTTGCGACAACTGGCGCGGCGACAGGTTGATCGCCACTTTCATCGACGGCAGGCCTTGCTCGACCCAGCGGCGAATCTGCCGGCACGTCTCGCGCAGGACCCAGTAGCCGATCTGCACGATCTGGCCCGAGCGCTCGGCAATCGGAATGAACTCGAGCGGCGCCAGTGCGCCGAGTTGCGGATGATTCAGGCGGATCAGCGCTTCGGCACCCGCCAGCGAGTCGCCGCTGCCGTGGAACTTCGGCTGGAAGTGCAGCGAGAAATGGCCGGCGGTGAGCGCTTCGTGCAGCGCACTTTGAATTTGCAGTGTGCGCGTCGCGGCTTCGTTCATGCTTTGTTCGAAGAAGCGATAGGTGCTGCGGCCCGCGCGCTTGGCTTCGTACATGGCTGCATCCGCATGCTTGAGCAGCGTCTCGACGGTATCGCCGTCGTAGGGAAAGAGCGCGATGCCGATGCTCGGCATCACCTGTAGCGGCTGCGAATCGGTCCATACGCCCTGGCGCATCCGGTCGAGCACGTCTTCGGCCATCGTGCCGGCGTCTTCGCGTGACGCCAGGTTCTCGGACAGCACCACGAACTCGTCGCCGCCGAGACGCGCTACGGTGTCGCTCGCGCGCACACACAGCAGAAGGCGCTGGGCGAACGCGGACAGCACTTCGTCGCCGGCCGAGTGGCCGAGTGAATCGTTGATGGTCTTGAAGCCGTCGAGATCCATGAACAGGATGGCGAACAGCGTACGCTGCCGGCGCGCGCTATGGATGGCGCGGTCGATGCGTTCGGTCAGCGTGCTGCGGTTGGGCAGGCCCGTCAGCGTGTCGAGCGTGGCGAGCCGCACGATCTGGCCGTTCAGCTTCGACACCGCACCGACCAGAAAGCTGGTGCGCGCATCGAAACGCGACAGTATCAGCGTGACGATCAGAATCGCAAACGTGAACAGGATCACCGAAGTCGCGAGCCATGCGGCGTTCACGCCCTTGGCCGCGCCGCACACGGAGCCGGGCGGAAATTCGACGGCGGCCATGCCGGCGTAGTGCATGCCGCTGATCGCGACGCCCATTACCAGCGCCGCGATGAAACGTTTGCGCAAGACGTAGCGCTCGTCGTCGTTACTGAGTGCGCGCGCCATCCACAGCGCGGCGGTCGAAGCGCCGATCGCGATCGCCAGCGAGCCGGCGAACCAGGCCGGCTGATAGTGGATGCCCGGCTCCATTTGCATCGCCGCCATGCCGGTGTAGTGCATGCCGGCAATGCCGAAGCCCATCAGTACGCCGCCGGCCACGAGCCGAAGCAGCGTGAGCCGCGCGTGGGTCGCCACGACCAGCGCCAGATACGACACGCCGATCGCGAGTCCAAGCGAATAAGCAGTGGTCGCGAAATCGTAGCCGAGCGGAATCGGCAGCGAGAAGGCGAGCATGGCGATGAAGTGCATCGACCAGATGCCGACACCGAGCGCCGCGGCGCCGCCGAGACGCCACGCGTGCCGCAGGCCGGCCGACGCCAGCAGAAAGATACGGCCCGTCAAATCGAGCGCCGTGTACGACGCCAGCGTCGCGACGACGAACGAGATTGCAACCAGCCAAAAATTGTATGAGCTCTGCATGTTAAGTCCAACCGCGAGAGGGAAGCGGCTGAACTTGTTATCGACAGTTGGTGGCGTTTATTTAATTGATTTTCAATATGTTAGTCATCGGATTCGAGCATCACGCGGCTGGCGTGGTGTGTACCAGGGTTAATCCTTCGTCGAGCCAGCCCGTAATGCCGCCGATCATCAGTTTGACGGGGCGCCCCAGTTGCGCGAGACGCAGTGCACCGCGTGCGGCGCCGTTGCAGTGCGGGCCTGCGCAGTAGGTGACGAACAACGTTTCCTGCGGGTACCCGGCGAGCTTCGATGCCACGATCTTGCCGTGCGGCAGGTTCAGCGCACCCGGCACGTGGCCCTGTTCGAACAGCGCCGGGCTGCGCACGTCGAGCAGCACGAAGCCGGGCGTGCCGCTCGCGAGTGCCGCGGACACGTCCGAGCAGTCGGTTTCGAATTGCAGCGACGCCTGGAAGTGGGCAAGGGCGGCGGCGCTATCGGCAGCAGGGATGGCGGTGACGGCGTTGTGGGCGGTGAGGGTGTTGAGCGTCGACATGGCGAGGTTCCGGTTGGACAGTGAGCGTGGTTGTGTGGCGAAGCGATTCTGGAGCCTTCATTGTCGCGACGCCGTAAGCGCCGGGTAAGTGGCGTAATCGTCAATCTCCGGTAACATTACGCCATGCTCAATCACCTTGTCGTCGCGCTGGCTTACGACCGGCTCTGTACATTCGAATTCGGCTGCGTGACCGAACTGTTCGCGCTCGAACGTCCCGAACTCGGCGTCGACTGGTATCGCTTCGCGGTATGCGCGAGCGAACCCGGTCCGATTCGCGCGGCCGGCGGCATCACCGTCGCCGCGCCGTACACGCTCAGGCTGCTCGATCGCGCTGACACGATCGTGATTCCCGGCTGGCGCGACGCCGACGAATTGCCGCCCGAGCCGCTCTTGAAAAAGATTCGCGCCGCCTACGAACGCGGCGCGCGCCTTTGCTCAATCTGCTCCGGCGTGTTCGTGCTGGCCGCGTCAGGTGTGCTCGACGGCAAGGCCGTCACGACACACTGGCGCTACGCCGACAAATTGCAGCAGCGCTATCCGCAATTACGCGTGCAGCCGGATGCGTTATATGTCGACGAAGGACAGATCATCACCTCGGCGGGATCGGCGGCAGGGCTCGACATGCTGCTGCATCTGGTGCGGCGCGATCACGGCAGCGCGATCGCCAACCGGGTCGCACAGCGGCTCGTGGTGCCGCCGCATCGCGAGGGCGGTCAGGCGCAGTTCGTGCCGCGGCCGATGCCACAAGACGAAGGCGGGCGCCTCGCGAAACTGATGGACTGGGTGCGCCGCCATCCCGCGTTGCCGCACACCTTGCGCTCGCTGGCCGAACGGGCGGCGATGAGCCCGCGTACGCTGCAGCGCCAGTTCCACGACGCGACGGGCATGGCGCCCTACGAATGGCTGGTGCGTGAACGCGTGGCGATCGCGCGAGAACTGCTTGAGGCGCCGGCTCCTTTGCCGATGGCGCGCGTGGCTGAGCTGGCGGGCTTCGGTTCCGAAGAATCGCTGCGGCGGCATTTCCGGCGTATCACGTTGACGAGCCCAGGCGCGTATCGTAAGAAGTTCGGGGTGCAGGCCGGGGTGCAGACACCCGGATAGAGGCGCGTCGCTTTTCGTTCTGCTGTTCCCTCATAGGGGAACAGTTTCAAACGAACGCTTGCCAATGCGCAAAATCATCTAGGGCTCGGGTATGACAGGCGACTTGATGCGTGCCGCATGACCGGTCGAATGCGTTTCATGCAAGCAACTGTGCATGCTCAAAAGTCACGGAATGCCGCGTGCCGGGCGTTGCGACCGAATCGCGCGATTGGCCGCCCGCTTCGCCGCCATGCAAGGGTTCGCGCAATCGCCGGTTTTCTGTCAGCATCACGGCCAGCGTCCGTGGCAACCCACGTCAACAAACGTGCGGTGCATACGGCTACTTGAAGCGCGTGTTCGAAACGCGTCATCGCCACCGTCCTCTCTTGCTCATGAACGTCAAAACCGCCGCTGCTGCCGTTGTCGTTTCTGCTGCAATTGCAGCGCTCATGCCCGCGCTCGTCGCGGCGCAAACGGGAGCCGCCGATTCGCGCGCCGAACTTTATCGCCGCAACCTGCTGGCGGGCAAGGACGTGCCGTGCCGCACGAACGCGTCGTGCGCGGCGTTGGGCGTGGCCGCGCTCGAAGCAGGGCGCCTCAAGGACGCGCAAACGCTGGTCGCGATGGAAGCCGCGCTCGCCGAGGCCACCGCCATGCAGGCGAACGAAGAGAACTCGCCGAAAGCGACCAGTTCTGCGCGGGCTCGCGTGGCAATGGCGCTGGTTCATCAGGGTGACGTGCAAGTGAGGCTGGGCGCGCTGCCGGACGCGCGCGCGTATTACCGCACCGCGGTGAGCCGCGGCAACGACTATCCCAACGACGCGCTGCTCGGTCGCGCGGTAGCGGCCGCGCGTCAACGTCTCGAAGCGATTGCTGACAAAGCGGTGGTGGCCGGTGTGCCGCCGAACGGCGCGCGCTTTGCCAGTTACATGTTTTTTGGCGCGTGGAACAGTATCGAGGTGAAGCCGGTGAAAGGGCGGCACGGCGTCTACCGGATCGATGGCGACTTCGTGTATCCGACAGTCGGCGCCGACGGTCAACCGAGCGCGAACATGGGCAGCCTGTCGGCCTACGTGCGGTTCTACGATGGCGTGGCGCGCGTGCCGGTGACTGATGACGGAGGCCGTGCGCCGCTCGACGCAACCGCGAGGATCACCAATCTCGCGCCTTATGACAAACATGAGGACAAGCCAACGGACAAACGTGCGGACAGATGCCTGATCGAGTTCAAACTCTCCGCACCGGAAACGCTCGATGTAGCGACGCACGGCTCGCTAACCGAATGCGGATTCGGCTTCAACGTCAGCGCGGACGGACGTTACTATTTGATGACAGGCTCCTGACAGTCGGCATGCTGCAGGTTGCGAGCCTGTCCATCTGCCGCCTGCATGCTTTCCCATCCGCACTGCGTCTTTTATGATGCAGTGGCCGTGCACGTTTTACCGCTGTCCAAAGCGTTCCCGCCAACAAAACTCTGATAAAAAAAACGCTCGCCATGCAGAACCTCCTCGACTATCCGGCACTTGTCTTCATCATTTGCTTTGTTGCGATGTGGCTGTCGGCGCGCATCGGCGCGTCGCTGCTGCGGCGTTTCAGCAAGATCGACGAGGACGCACGCGACGACTTCAGCGTGATTCAGGCCGCCACGTTGACGCTGCTTGCGCTGATCATCGGTTTCACTTTTTCGATGGCGGTAGGCCGCTACGATCAACGCAAGAACTACGAGGAAGAAGAGGCGAATGCGATCGGCACCGAATACATCCGCGCCGATCTGTTGCCCGCCGCCGATGCGGCGACCGTCCGCGGCTTGCTGAAAACCTATCTCGACGAACGGGTGCTGTTCTACACGACGCGCGACGCCGATGAACTCGCCAAAGTCAACGCCGAGACGTCGCGCCTGCAGGGCGCAATGTGGACTGCAGTGAAGAACGCCGCTGCCGCGCAGCCCACGCCAGTGGCCGCGCTCGCTGTCGCCGGAATGAACGACGTGCTCAATGCGCAGGGTTACACGCAGGCCGCGTGGTGGAATCGCATTCCTGTCGCGGCGTGGACACTGATGGTGCTGATCGCGGTGTGCGCCAATGTGCTGGTCGGCTACGGCGCACGTGGTTTGAAAGCGGGAGCCGGGTTGTTGCTGATCGTTCCGCTGATCGTGTCGCTATCGTTTATGCTGGTCGCCGATATCGACAGTCCGCGCGGCGGCGTGATTCGTGTGAAGCCACTCAATCTCCATGCGCTGGCGGATTCGTTCCGCTCGCGTTGAACCTGTACTGAACCCGCATCGAGTCGTATGAAGGAGAATCACATGTCCGATATCGCACAGACCATTGCCAGCTTCAATACCGGCCGCGATCCTGAACGGCTCGCGATGAAATACAAGCTCATGCGTGGCTCGCCGTTTGTGTTTCTGCGCGGCACCTGCCATCTGTTTTACGCGCGTCTGCCGCGCGACAAGGTGCTCGACGAAGCGCCCCCGGTGTGGATTTGCGGCGATATGCATGTGGAAAATTTCGGCAGTTACAAGGGCGACAACCGCCTCGTCTATTTCGACAACAACGATTTCGACGAAGCCTGTCTCGCGCCGAGTCTTTACGAACTGGTGCGGCTCCTCACGAGCGTGCTGGTCGGCGCGAGCGACCTCAAGCTGAGCCGCGCGCAGGCACTTGCGCTCTGCCACACCGCGGTCGATGCTTATAGCGCGGCGCTCGCCTTCGGCAAAGCACGCTGGATCGAAGCGGAGACGTCGACCGGCATGGTGCGCGATCTGTTCGACGCATTGGCGACTCGCAAGCGCGCCGAGTATCTCGACCGGCGCACCACGCTCAAGGGCAAGATCCGCGTGTTGAAAGTGGACGGCAAGAAAGCGCTGCCGGTCAGCGACAAAGCGCGCGCTGCAGTCACGGAGTTCATGCGTCAGTTCGCCGCCGGTCAACCCAATCCGGACTTCTATCGGATCATCGACGTGACGCGACGGATTGCCGGCACCGGTAGTCTGGGGGTGGACCGCTACGCGATCCTCGTCGAAGGCAAGGGCTCACCGGACGGCAACTATCTGCTCGATCTGAAAGAGGCGCTGCCTTCTTCGGTAACGCCGCATGTACGCACACCGCAGCCGAAGTGGCAGAGCGAGGCGCAGCGTGTGGTTGAAGTTCAGCGGCGCAATCAGGCGGTTTCGCAGGCGTTCCTGCATGCAGTCGATTTCAATCAGCGCTCGTATGTGCTGCGCAGCTTGCAGCCTTCGGAAGACCGTGTGACATTGAGCGACTGGAACGGCAAGCTACCGCGGCTCGAAGAAGTGGTCAACAGCATGGCCCAATTGAGCGCGTGGGCGCAGTTGCGCAGCGGCGGCCGGCAGAAGTCGTCGATTGCGGACGAGCTGATCGCGTTCGGCAATCGCAAGGATTGGCAATTGCCGTTGATTGAACTCGCGACGCAATGCGAGGCTCTCGTGAACGCCGACTGGAAAGCGTATTGCGAAGCTTATGATGGTGGTGCGTTTAATTTGCCGGCACAGAAGCCTTAACGGCGCGTCACGCTGGGCACTTAACGCGGTGCCCGGCGCGTTGTATCGCTTCTTTGGGGCGGCTGCCGCCGCACCCCGTCTTTTTCCTTCTGGCTGTCTCTGACCGGACCCCTCGGTCCCCGTCCATCTTCATGCAGGTTTGTCTCGCGTCACTGGACCCGTGTGCGGCCCTTCCACGTCCGGCGTTCCGATTTTCGTCGCGGGGATGTGGCAAAGACTCACAGACTCTTGCGTGGTTCCTTACGGACCTTGATGTCCACGTTGAAAGTGCCTGTTGCGTAGGCGCATGGATATCGCAATTTTAGGAATTGTCGGATAGTTGGGGTGGAATGCTCCTTATAGGGTGCTTGGGATTCAAACAAGTACAACCGCTAATCATGCAACGGCCATTGGTAAGCCACGAGCGTCTGCTTCTGCAGTTTCTTCTTACAGCGAACGAATCTTTTTATGGCGCTTACGTACTAAGAGACGGTTTCAAAAAGACTTGAAGGGGCTGTTAACTTCATGGACATGCTGT